>VBQC01000327.1 GCA_005887825.1 Verrucomicrobiota bacterium
CAATAGAGCCCGAGTTCGCCGCTTGCTGAGCGAACGTCCCCATCAATGGGAACACGAATAGAACTGCCAGAATGCTGATAAATATCTGTTTTGGTTTCATGATGCTTATTGCCTCCTTAATTGAATCGCCCCATTGCTAAAACGCGGATGTGGCAAAAACACAAGATCCAGTTAGCGAATTTCGATAAGGCCGGTTTGCATGTTATCTGGTTTCGTTGGGCCCGCTTTTGGGTTGCCGGCACATCGAACTGAGTAGAGCCGAGAGCGCCAGATGCAACAGCCTACTGATGTGGTCGTGCGTCCGGCTATAAAACACGTGCCCCGTTCTGTTGTTTGTGATGCGCACGAGCGGATAGTTCGCTGCGGCTTGGGGATCGTCCCCGTAAGCAGCGAGACCGAAGACAAATTTGAAGACGCAATGGAAGTGACGGCAAGCTCACCGCTCTTTGAAATCGCCCGCGTGCTCGTGCGTTTCGATCACGTTGCCCGCGTCATCGTAAATTGCATTAGGCTCGCCATACCACAGGCGACCGAATGGCAGCGCATCGGAAATCAGATCAACGCCGCGATGATCTTTGCGCGGGCGGACTTCGTAAGCGTGCTTCAGATGCAGCGCAGGAAACTCGTATTTCAATCGCAAGCGCATTTCGGGACGCCGCAGTCAAACATAATTGAAAACTTCGCGGACTCCAAGTTTGACCAAGCAACCCGCTCGCTCTTCGCAACCAAGAGACCCCCCACTACAAAAGGCTTGTATATTGCAGCGAAGGCAGAAAAGCCCCCTGTAGCGACGCGGCGCTCGTCAGGTGCAGCACGCTGTTGGGCGCCCATGTTGTCAAGCATGTATTCTGGCGACGAAGGCTTTTCGGTTAAGGTGTTTCGAACGCTCTACCGGACGCATTCGTGCGACAAAATCAAAGAACAGCAACCAATAGGCAACATCTTTCGGAAACGAAGTGGACCAAAACTTTTGACTTCGATCACACAGAAGCGCGTAGTAGCCAAACATGTAGCAAGCAAGTTGTTTTCGGATTAGTCCCGCTCTTAGCAGGAGTGCCACTTCTTCGAAGAAACTGAGATATCGCCACTTATCTCTCGCCGAGATCTCTCCAAGCTCTGGATCATCAGTTTCGAGTAGCTCAGTGAGCCTGGCAAACGCCGTATCCTTAAGAAACTGTTCCTTCATCTTCGCAAAGTACTCAATTCTCCGAAGGACCATGCTGCGCCGGTAATCCAACAAGCCCTTGAGAAGCGTGGCAACCGCCACCCCTACGCCGATGATAGTAGCGAGGTCCTTGTAATCTGTGAAAGTCAATGTGCTCTCCTGATCGTGATGCTGAGGCGCCTAACTATAATTTGACGGCATTTTGCCGTCTATTTCTTGCCGTTGCGAGGGGAAAGCGATTAAAAGGCTGCACGGCGCGAATTGTGCCGAATTATTCGGCATTTAGGAAGCGGAATCGCGTTTCGGAGTGTCACACTTACGAGGCCGCTAGAACGCTCGGAGTCCCTGAGCCGTTGTCTTGACCCTTGGGCGATTCGTTGGCCCATCACTTTTTCGCGTAACCTCGCCCGGGATTTTACGCACTACCTCAGTGAACAGCCAGAAATGAGTTCTCGATGAGGCATCAAAAAAAGGCCAAAACAGTGGAAGGAAACTAAATAAGATGAAAACAAGAATCATCAGCAAAATCCTTTCAGTGAAACAAGCGTTTCATCGATTGCGGCAGCATATTCATTGGATGCGGTCTGGTATCAAATGCTGACCGGCGCATCATGTGAGCGGCTGCGATGCTTCGCGTAGTCAACTGCGTTGCTGATTGCGTTTGGCTCGCCGTACCACAGCCGACCGAATGGCAGCGCATCGGAGATTAGATCGAAGCCGCGTTTATCTTTGCGAGGGCGCATCTCTTAAACGTGCATCAGTTGCAGCGTAGGAAACTCGTATTTCAATCGCAAGCGCGATTCAGCGGCTTTGATCGCCACGCACGGTTGCACGTGGTTCGCAACCAACCATACTGCAATCCCAACCGTGTTCCTACAGCTCCGATGTGGGTCTGCGTGTACGCGGAGTTCAGGAGGCCAAAGCGATGAATGAACTAGGAACAATAGCAAGGTCGCTCCTTAAAGACGGCTTCACTTATTCACAGGTGAAAGAAGTATTAGAGCACGCGCTGCGCCTTAAAGGTCTGACGGACGAGCAGATCGAGCGGCATCTACAGTTTCTCTCTGAGCAACCATGCGTGTTGACTGCGCCGCCGGGCCGAACAATCCCACGAAGCCAACCAAGGAGGGCAGAGCGATGAACGACGACATTGACCAAAGGCGAACGGGCAAACCGCCCAGTGGTGAAGTTGAAGAACCATGCATCTACACGGCAAGCGAACCTAAGCCTACGACACCAATCGAACAGTTACGGCAGGAACTGGGTGCAATCGCGGACGCCCTACACGCGCTAGTTGACGGTATCCATTATGTACAGACCAGTCATAGCAACTCCGAACTGACCCGAGAGGCAGCAGAGGACGCCATAGACTACATCGGCAAGGCATTCCACGCCCTCGACAATGCGATGGTCCAGTTGCGGACATCCGATGAGCGACAGGCTCAGGAAGAGATGGCGCTAGAGGCGGAGCAAGAAGCCGAGGAGCGATGGCGAAACTATCTGCGGAAGAAGTATTGCTGCGATGAGGACGACCCGGATGAACCTGAGGCTGAGACCGAAACAACGGTCGAAGCTTAAACCGGAAGGGGGGCGGGAAAGGAGGTCTAGAGATTTTGAACAACCTCAACGTTTACCAAAGGATGCAAGGCGAGTGGACGTTTCTGCCGTATCATCTGCTAGCAGGCGCAATAGGGCGATGCAAGGTCCACTCGATCCTGGCGCGGTCTGGCGAAGCGCGGGCGCACTTCGTAAACGTGTTGTGCGTTCGTCATCGCGCCCCGCCAGCGGTTGGCTGCATCGCTTGGTTAGGCCTTT
Organism: Verrucomicrobiota bacterium; assembly: GCA_005887825.1. Taxonomy (GTDB): domain Bacteria; phylum Verrucomicrobiota; class Verrucomicrobiia; order Chthoniobacterales; family UBA10450; genus Udaeobacter. The sequence goes on from VBQC01000327.1 coordinate 2,981, forward strand.
TGCGGAATCATGCTCAGTCATACATGCACACCCATAGGTCTCCATGCGAAGGCGATAATTTAGTATTTCGTGATCGGCAATGGGGGCATTGTGGTCGGAGATCATCGCGAAGCTGCCCTCCGCAGTGAGGACATACGAATGTCTGCCGAACACGGCGAATCTCTTCCATCGTCGAATATCGCTTCAACAGTTGGGCAAGGTCTGTTCGGACAGAAATTGTTGACGGCCAGTCGTCCACACCAACCGATTGGGTTTTGTCGCAGAACTCACATCGGAGCAAATGAAATAGAAATCCCCCGCCCTCCGAAGCTGGGAATTCGGTCTGGCAATCATTGCAACGAAAAGTTCCAGAGTAACCCATGTGTTATTCGTGATTCAGGTGTTCAACTGGTCGGCCGTTGCATAACCCCGGCCAAACGGAAAGCGTTTCGTTGTGCGTGCGGATGAAAAGCTGACCGCGTTTCTGGAATTAGAAGCGGCGATTCACGCCATCGGTCCATAAAATCAAACGAATCATCGCGTCAGCAGCGAGTCCGCTGCACGCGCAGGTTAAGCAGCCCTCATTTCCTGTATTTGCGAACGATGAGATGGCCCTCTCCGTAGCTCTGCCCCGGCGGCTCTGA
>VBQC01000328.1 GCA_005887825.1 Verrucomicrobiota bacterium
CGCCCGGCGAACCGACAACAGAACGGCCATTTGCCGCAAAAGAGGAAAGGGAAACCGCAGAAGGCGAGCCTTTCGTTTCGCCGGCGATTGCACCGCCTTCGCGGATAGAGCCTTCTTCCGTTCCGCCGCCATTGCCAGAGGAGGTGATAACTGCTGCGACATCTGCCACGACGCCAGAGCCTCCTCAACCGCCCCCTGCGAAGCCGCCAGCGCCTTCACTGTCGGCAATTAATTGGGAGCAGTTCATGGGCGCGAAGCTCTTCGCATGGATCGGTGGACTGGCACTTTTCCTTGGTGTGGCGTTTTTCGTGAAATACTCGTTCGAGCACAATCTCATTCCGCCGGAAGTGCGCGTAGCGATCGGTTTTGCTGTTGGTTTGGTTTTAGTCGGAGGCGGCTTGGCGCTGAAGCGGAAGGAAAACGTGGTTACGTCGCAAACGCTTTGTGCGACCGGGATCCTAATTCTCTACACGGTTACTTTCGCATGCCGGTCGTTCTACCATTTCGCGTTCTTCGGCTTGGTTCCGACTTTTCTCTTGATGACGCTGATCACGGCGGTGGCGTTCCTGCTCGCGGTGCGCCTGAATGCGATCGCGGTGGCCATTCTCGGCATGGCTGGCGGTTTTCTTACGCCAATCCTGCTTTCGACCGGGCAGGATAATCCATTTGGTCTCTTCGGTTATATCGCGCTGCTTGATATCGGCCTGTTGATGGTGACACGTAGAAAAGAGTGGAAAGCGCTTCCTATTCTCGGCGCGATTGGAACCGCGCTCATGCAGATCGGGTGGGTGACGCAATTCTTCCTGCGCGAGGAGTACTTTCTTGGTGACAAGGTGTTCGTGCCGATGGCAATTTTCCTCGGCTTCGAACTTCTCTTTTGCACCGCTCTGGCTTCGACAAAACACGCTTCGAAATCGGACGGCGCTCTCTCGGTTGCGGCGATCGGGATGGGTGCCGCAGCGATCCTTTGGGGCTTTTATTTTCTTTCATTTCAAGCTTTTGGATATCGGCCGGTGCTGTTGCTGAGCTACATTTTCCTCGCGGACATCGGCCTGCTGGCGATCGTTTTCGTGAAAGCAAGACTCGCGAACATCAGCACGGCGACAGGTCTCGCCCTCTTCGTGTTTCTCGCGATCTGGACTGCGTGGTACCTCACGGCACAGAATCTTTACGCGGCGCTTGCCGCCTTTTTCGTCTTCGCACTGCTGCACTCCGCGGCGCCGCTGGTGTTGCAGCGCGTACGCAAAGTCGAGATGCAGTGGTGGGGTCATCTCTTTCCCGCGCTGGCGCTCGTGTTGGTTCTGATGCCGATCTTCAACTTGTCGGAAGTTTCGTTTCTCGTCTGGCCGCTCGTGCTGTGTGTGGATCTGCTAGCCATCTTTTTGGCGGTCGCGACCGGCACGCTGTTGCCGATCCTCGTCGTTCTGGTACTTACGTTCGTTGTAATCGGCGGATGGATTTTCCGAATCCCGATCGAGCTCACAGGCTTGCCAACGTCTCTCTTCCTTCTTGGATGTTTCGCCATTTTCTTTTTGCTTGTGGCGGTCTGGGCGTGCCGACAACTGCTCGCTAGCGCAGGGCTTGCAACCACGACGCGAGGAAGATTGTTCGGCGCTCTTAGCGATCCGGCCAATTTCGCGATCCAGCTTCCCGCTTTGTCGGCGATGCTCCCTTTTCTTCTGCTTATCATGGTGACGCTCCGGCTCCCGCTGGCAAATCCGTCGCCCGTATTTGGCCTGGCAGTTGTGTTCATCGTTCTGCTTCTCGGCATGGCGAAGATATTTTCCCTGGATTTGCTTTCAGCGGTCGCTCTTGGATCGACTCTGGCGTTGGAATACGCCTG
>VBQC01000281.1 GCA_005887825.1 Verrucomicrobiota bacterium
TGAGGCTCAGGAAGAGAAAGCCCACCGCCGATTGTTCGTTCTGCAAATCGTGCAACCCGGGCTGGCCGGGCTGATGGATGGTTCGGTCTCAACCCTTGCTCCGGTGTTTGCTGCAGCGTTTGCAACGCACAGCAGTCACGCCGCATTTGTGGTGGGTCTCGCCGCAAGCGTTGGAGCAGGAATTTCAATGGCGTTCGCTGAGGCAGCTTCTGATGACGGCAGCCTGACCGGCCGGGGTAAACCTCTGCTTCGTGGTTTTGTCTGCGGATTAATGACTACGGTAGGAGGAATCGGTCACACATTGCCGTATCTGATTCCAGAATTTCGAACCGCAACGGCCATTGCCGTTGTTATTGTGGCGATTGAACTCGTGGTCATCAGCTGGATCCGAAAACGGTATATGGATACGCCCTTTCTTCGCGCCGCATTTCAAGTGATTGTCGGAGGAGTGTTGGTCTTTTTGGTTGGGATCTGGATTGGAAGCTCGTAATCTGGGGCCATGGTCGGTGCTCGCAACGCAAAGGAAATTGAAGGAAACCTGGATGCAGCCACTCTCCGTCTCACGATCAAGGAAATCGCAGAGATCGAACGAAAGAAAGAAAAGAAGTCGGAGTTAGTCACGGCTGGACGAAAGAAACAAAAATGAAAATTGGATTCATTGGTTTGGGAATAATGGGAAGCCGCATGGCGGCGAACCTGCAGAAGCATGGGAACTCGTTGGTCGTGTTCAATCGCACGCGCGCGAAAGCGGAGCCCTTACTCGGTCCCTGTGGAACATTTTCTGATTCCCCGGCAAAACTCGCTGAACAAGTGGATGTGCTGTTTACGATGCTCGCTCATCCGGGCGCAGTCGAACAAGCAGCCCTGGGCGCGGATGGATTTTTGAGTCACCTCCGGCCAAATGCACTTTGGGTCGATTGTAGTTCGGTCAATCCGTCGTTCTCAAAGAAGATGGCTGCGGAAGCAGCGCGCCGCGAGGTTCATTTTGTCGACGCGCCTGTGACCGGCTCCGCTGCGCCCGCCGCGGAAGGAAAGCTCATTTTTTGGGTGGGAGCCGATACAGCCGACCTGGAGAGGATTCGCCCTCTCCTGCTGTGCATGGGCAACAAAATCGTTCACGCCGGCGGACACGGGATGGGAACTTCCATCAAAATGGTAGTCAATCTTTTGTTAGGCACGGGAATGGCCGCGTTCGCCGAAGCGATGGCTCTGGGCGAAGGGCTCGGGCTCTCATCAAAGATGTTGTTCGATTCCTTGCTCGGCACGCCTGCAGTCGCACCCTTTCTGACGGCGAAGCGGGAGAAAATTGAGAGTGGAAATTACGAAGCTGAATTTCCGTTGCGCTGGATGCAAAAGGATATGCATCTGGCATCAGTGAGTGCCTACGAATCTGGCGTGGCCATACCATTAACCAATGTAACCAAAGAAATCTATCGGTTCGCGATGCGCGGCGGACACGACACAGAGGATTTTTCGGCCATCTGCGAATTCACGATGGGCGGAAATAGAAAAGAGCGCGGAGCTTAACTCCACATATGATAAAGAAAATCTCCTATCTCGGTCTCGGTACGATGGGCAGCGGCATGGCGTCCAATCTTCTCAAAGCTGGGTACGAACTTACTGTCTGGAATCGCAGCGTTGAAAGAAACAAACCGTTCGCCAGGAACGGCGCACGCGTAGCCGATAGTCCGGCAAACGCCGTCCGCGATGTTGATCTGGTCATGTACAGTTTGAGTAACGACCAGGCCGTTGAGGAAGTTGTCTTTGGCTCGAATGGAATTCTAAGCGGAATCAACGCAGGCCAGATCGCGATCGACATGAGCACCGTCCTGCCCGCAACCAGTTTGCGTGAACAAGAAGCTTATTCAAAACGCGGTGCGGACTTTCTCGATGCGCCCGTCTTTGGCAGCAAAAAGGAAGCCGCGGATGCCAAGCTTTGGATTATGGCTGCGGGCAAAAGGGACGCTTTTGAAAAAGTTAAACCGGTCTTGCAGCATTTGGGCCAAACCATTCACTACTTTGGGAAAAACGGAAATGCCGCAGCGATGAAGCTGGTGGGAAACCTCATCGTCGCGTTGGAAATGGAAGCGCTCGCTGAGGGACTTGTGCTCGCGCAAAAGGCCGGCCTTGATTTGAGTACCGTAATGGGAGTCGTGAAAGTCGCCGACTTCCGCTCGCCGCTACTCGTGGGCAACGGTCAGAACATTTTGAAACGCGATTTTTCTACCAGTTTTGCACTGAAGCTCATGCTCAAGGACGCTCGCCTCATTGAGAAATTTGCTGGGAGTCTGCAATCACCGATTCCGGCGCTGCGCGTTGTCCAAAAAAATCTGGAATCGGCGGTTACGCTTGGTTTCGGAAAAGAAAACGCCTCAGCCGTAATCAAGGCGCTCGAAAAAGAAGCAGGCGTCGAAGTGAAAGCGCGTTGATCATTAGCCCGGTTGTTCCTCGATCGTAAAAAATGATTGAACACGAAACTGATTGAGGTCAGCATGGAACGGAACATCAATTAGCATCCGCTTTGGCGATGCTGATCTGTCGCGAAGAAAGGGGGGAAATTATGAGTGATTCATTGGACCCAACACCCGACGCGGAGCAGTTGATGTTCGGCGCGATTCCTGGTGAGCCCGCGCTCGGTCGCGGACCTGCCGTTGACGGCGACTACTCGCGGCATCCATACCACCATCCCGCCGCTGGATGGGGCGCAGCGGAAAGCGTCGCTAGCGTCCTCGCACGGGCGGGCGAGCCGATCGAGGGCTTTCGCGCGATCTTCGTGATGAACCATGCGGACGGTGGTTTCGATTGTCCCGGCTGCGCGTGGGCGGATGACCCGTCCGGTTTGAAACTCGACATCTGCGAAAACGGCATCAAGCACGTCACCTGGGAGC
>VBQC01000282.1 GCA_005887825.1 Verrucomicrobiota bacterium
GAACGGGCGAAAAAGGTCGTGCCGATTGTCAGTATCCAGAACCGATACAACATCACCGACCGTGACTCGGAGGACGCGCTCAAGTACTGCCAGAAAGAAAAGATGGGATTCATTCCGTGGGCGCCGATTGGCGGGAGCGGGAGCCGTTCGTTGAGCAAGCCCAGTAATGCGTTGGAAGCCGAAGCGAAACGTCTCAATGTCAGCGTCGTGCAACTCGCGCTCGCCTGGTTGTTGCAAAGATCGCCGGTCATGTTGCCAATCCCTGGCACATCGTCGCTCGCGCATCTCGAGGAGAACATGGCTGCGGCGAAACTCCAGCTCAGTGCGGAGGAGCGGAAGAGGATCGAAGATTTGGCGCGGAAAAGTTGAGGATTGGTTCGAGCTCGCCAAGCGAATCCTGTTCACTGGCTTAACAATTTCGAGAAGGAATTCAGATTACATGACTGCGAAATATTCAGGCAACGAGGCGGGGGGCTTATTGCCGTTTGCCGGAGGAAGCCAATTTGCGGTCGAAGAATTCGGCGGTGGCGCGGTAGGCGCGGGCCCAATCGGCTCCAGCTGAGCAAGTCGTGAATTTCGTCGGGAATAATTAGCTCCTCGAACGCGACGTTTTGGGCGCGCAGTTTTTCGACCAGATCAGTGGTTTGCTGGAACGGCACGTTGCGGTCGTCGTCGCCATGGATCAGCAGCACGGCGGAGCGCCAATTCGCAATGCTTGCGACTGGGCCCTCTTAACGGTCCTTTGCCTCGGAGCTAAGCATCCGCCTGTCCTTCGCAACTTTCAGAATGCGTGTTCGGCAGGCGGCGTGAAATCCCGCTTGATCCTCCGGACCGCTATCGAGCGGACTATCGAGTTGCAATAAATCATCCCCCTGAAGATTGCTGGCAAAGGTTCGAAGTTGCAGGGACAATCAGAGTATTACTGGCCCCTTTTGATGTCCTTGCTGTGAACTGTCCGTTGCAGTTCTTCGCCACTAATCCGTACCACGTTGGTGGCGCTAGCTTCCCCCGCCCAGCTCCCACTGTCGTCAATTTCGACCCAGCGACCGGGCAGACGACTTCCGGTAAACGCCGGTATCCAAACCCAATGCTTACCTTTGTTCATGGTTCCAGATGCCCGAGCTTGCGTGAGATCAAAATTCAACTGTGTCGACTCACTTGCTTCGACTGTCGTGTTGTTGATGGAAGTCTTCACGGCCCCATTCACGACCAATGTCACTCGGTAATTGCCTGCCGGGAGCCCTTTTAAACTGTAACGACCGTTTGCATCTGTTTTGACCGTCGTGAGCAATCTGCCACTATTTTTCGGTTCTATCCGAATATCCGCGCCTTCGATCGGATGTCCGTTAGCATCTTTCACGATCCCTTGCCGTACAGAGCTCGCGCCCAATGCGCTGGCGATGAAAAGCATGACCCCAAGGAAACCAATCCCAGTTGATTTAATAAACATAAGAAATCAAAACGCGAATGTGGCAAAAAGCACAAGATCCAGTTGCCGAACTTCGATAAGGCCAGTTTGCGCGTTATCCGGCTTCATTGTGGCCGCTGGCATGTCAGTTGTGCTTTGGCACACGTGATTCCATTGTTTTTTTGATAATACGCGCGCAAACTGAATACTGATGCGGGGAAGAAGGGCACGGTTGCGTTATGTCCGGTGGGAAATCGCTTCTGAAAAAAAGACGGCGACGTTCGATCATCGCGTTTGAAATGATTCGGCTCGACCGGACCGAGGCCGAACCACTACACCAACAACTATACCGGCAGATCCGCGATGAGTTGAGATCCGGCAGTTTTGCCGGCGGCGCGTGTCGGCTTCCTTCCTCTCGAGCTCTGGCCGCTGACTTGGGAATCTCGAGATTAACAGTTAATCTCGCATTTTCGAAGCTCTACGCAGAAGGCTATCTGCGTTCGAAAGCCAGATCGGGAACGTTTGTGGCGCATCCGCTGCCTGAAACTTTTTTGACTGCTGACAAGCCGAAAGCGTGTCGGCTTGTGGGGGATCGACCTCGCATGTCCGGCCGGGCAAGAGCAATTCCAGATCACCGCGTGGGGAAACAGTTTGATCTCGGAGCGCTGGAGGCCGGAGCAGGTGTTTCCTTAGTTCCCGGACTTCCAGCAGTCGATGAATTTCCGATAGACATTTGGGAACGACTCAGATCCAAGGTGCTCGCACAAAAAGGTGCCCATCTACTGCGCCACGCATCCAGTCGTGGCGACGCGGACCTGCGCAAAGCAGTTGCCACTTACCTGTGCGATTTTAGAGGTGCACGCTGTCATCCAGATCAAATTCTGATCGTCGGGGGAATGCAGCAGGCGATGCTAATCAGCGCGATGGCGCTGCTGGACCCGGGCGAACCGGTGTGGGTTGAAGATCCTGGTTTTCATCAAGCACGGAGGGTCTTTGTCTTAGCGGGCGCCAAACTGGTTCCCAAGCCGCTGGATGAGGAAGGAATTGTGATTGCCCGATCGCCAACAGAAAAGCAGCCAAAACTCATTCACGTAACACCTTCGCATCAATACCCGCTCGGGATGACGATGAGTCTCAAACGCCGGACCGCACTGCTCGATTTTGCGCGTGCTCACAATGCATTTATTTTTGAAGACGACTTTTACGCGGAGTTCCGCTTTACCGGTCCGCCGCTTCCCTGCCTGCAGGGGATCGACGATTTCAGTCGGGTCATTTACGCCGGAACGATGAGCAAAATTCTGTTTCCTTCCTTGCGGCTGGGTTACCTCGTCGCGCCAGAGCAGTTAATCGATCCGTTGGTCAAAATTCGCAGCACAATGGACCAACACTCTTCGGCGATTGACCAAGCTACACTTGCGCGTTTCATCGACGAAGGATTCTTCCTGAGCCACATCAAACGAATGCGAAAACTCTACGCTGAGCGGCGAGAGTTCTTCATTAAAGAATTCAATAAGTTGCTCGGTGATCGCTTCATCCTTCAGATTCCCGAGGCGGGACTCAACTTCGTTGCCTGGCTTCGATGCGAAGCAGATTTCGCGAGAGTCGCGCGTGTTAGCGCGGAGATCGGAATCAAACCGACACCGCTATCGTTTTATTGCATCCAGGCGAACCTCAAGCCAGCGGTTGTTTTTGGTTTTGCTGCGTGGACGCCCGCGCAAATTCGAGAAAGCCTCCTCAGACTTGTGTCTGCACTCAAATAACACACAGATGTGAGTCC
>VBQC01000153.1 GCA_005887825.1 Verrucomicrobiota bacterium
GAGGCTCGGCAAAGATCGTCAAATCCTATGGAAAGAACGGAGCCTAACCAATCGATGAAGCCAACGGCCCCATTGCGAAACGACTTCAGCGTGCTTGCCATCGCACCCTGCCGTGGCTTATCTCTTTCTCGTTAGGCCCCGCCGTTGACCACCGCAAAATGACAGCAAAGGAGTTCGCCGATATGCTTCCGCTTTGGCTTGGCCGGTGACCGCGGTCGCCTTCCTCGCTGTCTTCTTCAAGCCGCTATGGCGTATTCTAGAGAGACTCGCCGCGACGCTAACAATCAAGACCGTAAAGCTAAAGGCGTTCGGCGCTGAGATCGAACTTACGCCTGAACAAGCGAAACGAGCGCTGGACGAGTTGCTCCGAGACATCGCCGAGTCTACGAACGAACTTAGCTCCCGAGAATTGTTGCTCTTCCAGCGAATCATTGACGCCGCTGGGAGAACGACTGTCGCTCAGTTGTTCCCTGGGTTCACGCGGGACTCGGAGGAGCATCAGCAACCGCGCAAACTGCGCGACCGTAAGCTCGTCCGTCCTTTTGAAGGCGGCAATTGGCAGCCGAACAAGCATCCCGTTTCATCTCGTTTTGGGCAACTCGTCCATGACCTTAGAAGCGCCCCGAAGAGAGAGCCTAACTAAGCGATGGAGCCGACCGCGAGCCGCCGTACTATCCAGTTTTATATGAGTTCAACCCGTCAATCCGCAGCCATGCGCGCCCTCGCTCGCGGCGGCTCATCTTGGTCTCGTTAGGCCTTAACGCTGTGACTGCGACTGACACCGAACTGATTCGAGCGATCAAGCGTAGGGATCTCCCAGAGGTCGAACGCCTCATACATGCTGGGGCGAACCTGAATTGTAGCGATACCCAGGACTGGACGCCGCTCTTTCACGCCGCGGGCACCGGCAGAACGGACATCATGCGCTTGCTTCTCGTGAATGGAGCCGAAGTCGATTCGCATCGTGAGCAGGGCTTCACGCCGCTATTCTCTGCAATTCTTTCTCACCGCTTGGAGGCGATTCGCTTGCTTCTGGATGCTGGCGCTTCTCCTGACGCGCCGGAGGGCGACCCGCTCCTTCGACACGTGCCGCGTGATTGGAAGCACCGAGACGAAGCAATTACACTGCTTCGCCGAGATCATGCGACGCCCAAGGCCTAACCAGGGCGATTCAGCGAACCGCGAGCCGCGCTGCGTTCTACCTTGTGCGTGTTTGCCATCCACCCTTTGGCTACGTGGCGGGCTTCACAGGGCTCGCGGTCGCTGATCTTGTGTCTCGTTAGGCTACGATCATGGCGACCGCGATTCCAAAAGGCTCTCGAACGCGATTACTGCGTTTAATCAGCGCCCGCGCTGACCTCGATTACGCGACCGAAGCGTACCATTTGCTTCAGGGTATTGAACTTAGTGCCCTGCGTTATCACGTATTTGTATCGCTCGTTCTCGCTTACTGTCGCCCCTTCACCGAGAGCAAAGGTATCGGGTCGCTTCGGTGCGAGTATCCCGACTACCCTGACTTCGAGGATCACGAGATGAATATTCGGCATCAGCGCATGTTGGATATTCGTAATGAGTTCCTTGGGCACAGCAGTCTCCATGGTACGCAGGCGTTTCTTTTGGCGCCTGGAGCGAAGAATCCCGCCACGGGAGACACCATCGCAGCGCACCACTATGCAGTTGCAAGGCGCCAGTTCCTTAAGCCCGAGTTTATCCAGTGGCTCGGGCCCATCATTGATGCGCTAGCCAATCGGCTGAATAACTCTCTTAGAGCTGTGTGCGCCGAGGTGGGTGCCGCGTACCTCTCGCCTGAAGAAGTCTTCGAGCTCGATAAAAGTCACGAGAGTTTTGCGTGGAGCATACCCAAGAAAGCCTAACCAGGCGATGGAGGTAACCGCTACCCGTCGCGTGTTCACATTTAACATGACTAGCTTGCCTTCACTTCGAGCTACGTGCGCTCTCGATGGCGGTAGCTCATCCTGTTCTCGTTGGGCGGCACGATTCCTCTCTTTAACGAGATCTTGAATGAGCCTTACAGAAGTCGCCACAGCCACCGAAGCCGTAAAAGCCGCGAAACCCTGGCTAGATGCGGTCACATTTCTCTTGGCCATCGTAGCCGCCGCACTGTCAATCTATAACATGCTAGTAGCTAGGTCTGCTCGCCGGCGCCTAGTCATCACCGAGCCGGAGGATGGTGAAGTGCACCAGGAGTATGCTTCTGTTAGTGGAATCGGTGCTCGGCCGAGATGGCGAGTGCTCATTCTCCATAAGACGGACCGCTGGTACCTACAGGAGAAAACCGCCACCCCAAACAAGCAAGGGAATTGGGTCCATGAGCGCTGCCATTTCCACGCCGTAAATGAGGACCGTACAGTTGTTGCGCTTGCGGTACCGGCGAGGGCCGTAGAAAAGCTGCGGCTTGCTTTCGGTGGTTGGGGGGCCGACGGGAACCAGACCCACATTAAAAGTTGGGACGACTTGATAAAGCTCCTGAATGCGGTTCGTATCTGCGGGCTGCGCGTCCGTTACAGACTCTCCGACTACCGACGTATTCGAAGGCTGACTCTACCGGCCCCGCCGGTCCCTCAGACTCATCGTTAGATCAAAATCCACGTCGCGATCATCTGCACCGTTCTAGGGATCGAAGCACGGAATTCACATATTCGGAGAGCCAAGGCTGAAGCACGGTCAACTCGGGACAGTCAACATTTGCACCGCTTTCAATACAGCGAGACAGCCAAGCCGCCTGTTTCCAGAACCCTTCGCGCAGCAACCACGCAATGACTGGCTGGGGACGGAATGTAACCGCCGACACGTGGATTTTCAGTCTACACTCTGCCAACTGAGCTACAGAGCTCGATCTAGATTATCCCTTTGGGATTTGCGATTTGGCACGGATCAGCGCTGCTTCCCGCATGAAATTTCGGTTTCGGATTATGTGTGTGGGCTTTTGCTTAGAGGGATCGGCTCGCGTGAACGAAGAAAAGCAATCAATCAAACGCCGCCCGCGCCAATTAACGAGCTCTTGACTGAGGCAATGCAGGCCTTGCTGTGCGCACAGGTGTCGAAACAAATCAGCGCTCATGCTCGGGTTGCGATGATGTGCCCAATCGAGGATTTCCGCTTTGATCAGGAGTTTTGTTAACGCTGGCGGAAGCCGCTCCCGTAGCGAGTTAGCATATTCGCCGAAATTGGAATGATGAATGAAGCCTTTGCCGCCGGGTTTCAGTTTGGTTCCCAATTCGCACAGGTACGCTTCGACCACCTCGCGGTCCGTGTGTACAAAAGAATCGAAACTGAACATGAAATCGATCGAGGCGTCGGGAATCATCGACAATGAACGCCCATCATTGACGTAACAGCGCACATGCGAATCAACAGCGAAACGCCGACGGCACTCTTCGATACATTTCTCGGCGCGATCAACAATCCACAGCTCCTGACAATAATCTTTAAGATAGTACGTCCACCGCCCGAAACCCGGCGCAATTTCCAAGATCGTCTCCGCCGGCAGGAAAGCACGAATGCGTGGAAGAATGGCGCCGAACCATTGCGCCGCCGACGTTCCCCACGGCGCGGACCATTCCTCCCCTGCATCTTTCCAATCGTATTTCATTAAATGGCACGCGTTGGCGCGAGAATTAACGAGCTCGTGAGGTTCAAATCGAAATCGTGGCTGGGGGCGGAATCGAACCGCCGACACGTGGATTTTCAGTCCACTGCTCTGCCAACTGAGCTACCCAGCCGTAAATCGCGCGTCAGCCTCTCTTCAAATGCGGGCTGGTCATTAAAGCAGAAAACGCTCAACGCTCAACCCGCCTCCGCCGAGGTCGCTGTAGCCGCTTCGCTGCCTGGAAGCGCGGTGCTGACGTCTTTAGCACGCACGTGGCGCGCCCCGGAAGTCGGCGTCTACAGCTTTTGGGGTCTAGAATTCCCTCGGCAATTCGATTGCCCGCCGCAGCAGGTGCAGATAATGGTTTCGCGAAATCTCGATGCCGCCGAATTGCTGCAGATGCGGCGTGAGCCATTGCGTATCGAGCAATGCAAATTTCCTGACGCGCAAATACTCGACAAGCGCCACCAACGCGATTTTCGATGCGTCGGTCACGCGATGAAACATCGATTCACCAAAAAAGACGCCGCCGATCGCCACGCCGTAGAGTCCGCCGGCGAGCTCGCCACGGGACGAGTCCGTCCGACTGGCGGACTTGCCGTCAGTCCACGCTTCAACCGAATGCGCGTAACCGAGCTCATGGAGCCGGATATAACTCTCGATAATTTCGCGATTGATCCATGTGTCTTCACGCGCCGCGCAGGCCTCGATCACGTCCGAAAAGGCAGTATCGATTTTGGTTTCAAAAATTTTCTTGCGCAGGAGACCTCGCAGCGCATGCGGCACATGAAAATCCTCCAGCGGCAAGATCGCACGGGGATCGGGCGAGAACCATTCGATTGCGCCATTCTCCATCGCCATCGGAAAAACACCGAGCCGATAGCCTTGTAGCAAAAGTTCCGGATCAATCATGAGATGCGTTAAAAACGTTGAAGCGTGAGCCGCTGAAGCGGCAACAGTAATGTAACTCTTCAACGCTTTAACGCTTCAACGCTTCAACCTTCTTGCAATACCGCGCTCGCTTTCTAAAATAAGCAGATGAAGCGCATGTCGATCTTGCTCATGATCGCATGGCTGATCGCGGGCGGTTGTGCCGACCCGCTCGAACAACGCACCACGCAAGAAGTGCAAGGGCAGTTTGAACGCGGCGTGACTGGACAGGGAACCCTTGGCCCAATGGAGCGGTCTTCAGAGGATCCCGCGAGCCAGCACAGCGTGCCGCAAACTCATCCGTAGCGCCTAAAGACAGTGGCCTCACCAGCGCATTCAAGAATTCTCATCCTCGATTTCGGCTCGCAATACACGCAGGTGATCGCGCGACGCATCCGCGAGTGCCAGGTCTATTCGGAGATTATTCGCTTCGACATGCCGGCTGCCGAAGTCGAAAAGCTGAGACCGAATGGCCTGATTCTTTCGGGCGGGCCAGCCAGCGTTTACGACAAGACCGCTCCACACATTGATCCAGAAATCTTCTCTCTCGGAATTCCGGTGCTTGGAATCTGTTACGGCTTAATGCTGATGGCGCATCATCTCGGCGGCCAGGTTGTGTTCACCGGGCGGCGCGAATACGGCGCTGGGACGCTGCACATCGCGAACGGCTCACAACTACTCGATGGACTCGGCCCACAGATCGATGTCTGGAACAGTCATGGCGATGAAGTGACGGCGTTGCCGAAAGGATTTCGCGCTGCCGGGAGAACGGAGAGCTCCAACTTCGCGGCGGTGGAAGATCCCCAGCGCAAGCTCTACGGGCTGCAATTTCATCCCGAGGTGGCGCACACTCCGCGGGGCAAGGAGATTCTACAGAATTTTGTCTATCACATCTGCCACTGCGCGATGGATTGGACCATGGGCTCCTTCATTGAAGAGGCTTGCGCGCGCATCAGGAAACAGGTCGGCGATCAAAAGGTCGTGCTCGGTTTGAGCGGTGGGGTTGATTCTTCAGTGACCGCCGCGCTGCTGCACAAAGCAATCGGCGACCAGCTTACCTGTATTTTCGTCAATAATGGACTATTGCGGTCGCGCGAAGAAGAAATCGTGCAGCGCGTTTTCGGCGAAAATTTTCACGTCCGTTTGAAATACGTGGACGCGAGCGAACGCTTTCTCGCGCTGCTCAAAGGCGTAACCGACCCGGAAACCAAACGAAAACTGATCGGCAATGAATTCATCAAAGTATTTCAACATGCGACCGAGGAGTTGCTCGAAGAAGACCAGAGGAACGGTGCGCGCAAACACGGCGGTTATAAGTTTCTTGCTCAAGGCACGCTTTATCCGGATGTGATCGAGAGCGTATCGATCGAGGGCAATCCGGCGCAGGTAATCAAGAGCCATCACAACGTCGGCGGGTTACCGGAAAAAATGCACTTCGAGCTGGTCGAACCGGTACGCCAATTATTCAAAGACGAAGTGCGACAGGCAGGCCTGCAGCTCGGTTTGCCCAAAGAGATCGTATATCGTCAGCCCTTCCCGGGGCCAGGGCTCGCCGTTCGCATTCTCGGTCAAGTTACGCCGGAGCGATTATCCATCTTGCGCGACGCGGACATGATTGTTATGAGTGAGATGGAATCTTCCGATTGGTATTACCGCGTATGGCAATCGTTCGCCGTTTTGCTGCCGGTGCGTTCGGTCGGCGTGATGGGCGATCAACGGACCTATGAAAACACGATCGTGCTCCGCATCGTCGAAAGCCAGGACGGCATGACCGCCGATTGGGTGCGCATCCCCTACGAACTGCTCGCGCGCATTTCTGCTCGAATCAGTAACGAAGTCAAAGGCGTCAACCGCGTCTGCTATGATATCTCAAGCAAACCGCCGAGCACAATCGAGTGGGAGTGACCGATCGCGGATTGGGGAACGTGCTTCGCCGTGCCGCAGTCTAGTCTGGGTAGCGCACGCGTCTCGCGTGCCGGCGTTGGCGTCCCGCCAAGGCGAACTTTCCTAGATCTGCGCCAAGATTTAGTAGGTGGAAACGTTTACGAAAGATTGTTTCGGCGAGACACCGAAACCAGCACGCGAGGCGCGTGCGCTACCCAAACCTCCGCCATCGGGCGAAGGGGCGACCGCGACTACTGCTAAGCGCTGATCTCACTGATCGCGCGAATAAATTCGGCGAAATCTTTGCCGTTGCGCGCGGCGTGATTGAGCGCATCGAGCCGCGCATTCATTGCTGCTTCGGGCAGCGCGACGCGGCATGATTGCGCTCCGTCTGTAAAAACGATTTCGTCCCACTGGATCGAGGAAATCTCATCATTGAAACGCGCCACGGTGCGGCCGCGAAAAAACGCACGCGTGGTTTCGGGAGGATTGAAGATCGAGGTTTTGATATCGCCTTCCGCCACGACGCGACGAGCGGAGCCCTGGCGCACGAGCTCGTAATACAAGCCGCGCTCAAGATCGACATTGTGATACTCGAGATCGATTGATTGCAGCCACGGATCGCTCCAGGAAAGTTTTTCTTCGTCTTGCAATGCATTCAGCAAGAACTTCTTCGCCGCCCAATCGATGCGATCGCGTGTCAACATCACGTCGCGCTCGAGGTCATTGAGAACATTTTCCCACTCGCGCAGAACCCATTGCCGATCTTCGCTCGCGCCGTTGTTCATCTTGCTCGCCGCCCGCAAATAAAGCCGTTGGACATCGATCGCAGAGATTTTCCGGCCATCTTTCAGTTCGATGATCCAATCATAAGTTTGATCGCGGCTGATTGATTTGTTTGCATCAATCGGCTGTGCGATTTCAAGTTGTGGCGCTTCTCCGCGCTCAATCAGATCGAGAATGAGCGCCGTCGTGCCGATTTTCATGGCCGTTGCCCATTCACTCATGTTTGAGTCGCCGAGGATAACGTGAAACCGCCGATAGCGGCTCGCGTCAGCATGCGGCTCATCGCGCGTGTTGACCAGCGGACGACGGTTCATCGTATCAATGCTTACCACAACGCTGAAGAAATCGGCGCGTTGCGAGATTTGATAAACACCAGGATCGCCTGATGCGCTCTCCGCTTCGATACCCATCTTGCCAGCGCCCGCGAAAATCTGGCGAGTAATGAGAAACGGCAGGATTCCGGCGACGATCCGGTCCCATGCGATGTCGCGACTCATCAGGTAATTGTCGTGACAGCCGTAACTGTGCCCGACGAAGTCGGTGTTGTTTTTATAAAGCCAAACTTCCTGGCCGGACGGTAATTTCTGATTTCGGCGTCGAGCGCATTCCGCGAGAATGCGTTCCCCGGCCTTGTCCTGTGCCACGATTTGCCGAAGGGTCGTGCATTCTGGCGTGGAATATTCCGGGTGCGCGTGGTCGTTGTAAAAACGGGCGCCATTTGAAAGAACCAGGTCGCTTTTTATTTCCTCGAAACTGAGCGCGCGGTTTTTGTCGATTTCGTAGTAGGCGGACTCATCAGTGTCCTGGAGTAATTCGCGGGCGCGAAAACCGCGGGCGTCGAGATGTGGATCTTCCAGCTCGTAATCCCACTTCATGAGCGCGCCGTGCTCGGTGTAGCGGCGCACCAGCTCGATTGATTCGGCGACCACATCGACGCTCTCCGCGCCACTGAGAGTGATGCCGTACTCCGTCTCAAGTCCGAAAACGCGTTTCATCGCTCGCCCACCCTCATCATCGTCCCCCGACGCCTCTGAACTGTAGGGGAAGCTGACAGCTTCCCCCGCAATTAATGAAGTCTAAATAATATGGCCAATCTTCGGCCTTCTGAACGAAACGCTGCCGCACGGGGTTGTCCTGCACATAAATCCATTTGTTGCGCAGGTTCTCATCGGAGCGCAAGAGACGATCGAAACATCCGCGTTGCCATTCCCACGACTGCGAGCTAAGCGTTTTTCGCAGCACTCGTTTGAAGCCGGTTGAAAAATCGCCGACTGAAAGCCCGCGGTCTTCAACAGGCGATACAATCCAGTGTGAATGATCAGGCATGATAACACCGGCGAGCACACGCCACCGGCGAAGCTGTGCGATAGTTTTTTTGATGGCCTCAAATACGCTCTTATTGGCCAGCACCTGGCGTCGATCTTTTACACACATCGTCACGAAATAAATAACCGATTTTTCCCACGGTAGCAGAATCGCTGGTAGTCTGGGTGGCTCGCCCATACGACTGGGAAGCTGTCAGCTTCCCCTACTGTAAGAATCGCGCCGACATTAGATCACCCCGGATGTTGCGCGCGATCGTGAATCGGAGATCGGCTTGACGGGCGAAATCTTCACCACGTTTTCCGGGTCGTAATCGATCAGCTTGAGCCAGTCTTCGGTGATGTCGGTGGTTGGGAAAATGTCGTTCTCTACGTACTCGGCATTGAACGCGAGTTGCAAATCCGTTTCCCGAATCCCTTCCTCCTGTTGAGTGGCAATAGCCCGTTTAATCGCCATCGCTTTCGCGCGCTCCACGATCGAGGCAACGATCGCGCCGCTGATCAGATCGCTACGGTAAAGCGTTTCTTTGCGCCCGCTGCGCAGCGTTACCTCTAGAAACTTGTTCTCATCACGCCGTGTAAATTGCCAGTCGACGAAACGCTCGATCAGACGCTCGATCGACGCTCCAATTCCATCAGCTTCTTTGGCGAGCACACCGTCATAGGGCAGCTCGTTGGTGAGATAAATTCGGTAAATCTCCCGGGTGCCCTGTTTGTCCGGCCGATTAACTTTGATTTTCCGATCGATCCGGCCGGGGCGCAGAATGGCTGGGTCAATCAGGTCGGCGCGATTAGAAGCCAGAATAATCACGACGTCGTTAAGCGAATCGATCCCATCCATTTCCGAGCAAAACATCGGGACGAGCGTTGAAAGAATATTCGAATGACGCGACGCGCGGCGTGTGCCGAGAATCGACTCGGCCTCGTCGATAAAAAGGAATGGCATGAAATCTTCGCCGCGCTTCTCGCGAGCCGTGGCAAAGATCTCGCGCACCATTCTTTCCGATTCGCCCACCCACATGTTCAAAATCTCCGGGCCTTTGACGTGCATAAAATATTCCTGCATTTCCACGCCTGTTTTTTCGCGAAGCTGTTTCGTCAAATTGTAGGCCGTCGCTTTGCCGATGAGTGTCTTTCCGCAACCTGGCGGACCGTAAAGCAGGAAACCTTTCGGTGTAGCGTGCTGAAATTTTTTGAAAAGATCGCCATGCAACAGTGGAAGCTCTATCGCGTCCTTGATCGCCTGGAGGGCTACCTCCTGTCCGCCAACTTTTTCCCACGGCAGATCGGGCACGTTATCGAGATAATGCTCGTGCGATTTTGTGCTGGAGAGCATCTCAAGCGCCATGCGGTAGTTCGAATCGACCCGGACCTCATCGCCTGATTTCAAGGTAGAGTGAGTGAGATCAGCGGAACGCTGCAGCACCATGGATTGCAATCCATGTTCAGAACCGACGCGCAATCGATCTTTGCCAAGGATTTCGGTAATTTTTGTCACCGGGCCGGCCGTTTCGAATCCGAGGTCGCCCACAATCACGAATGCTTCGTTCACTAGGACGCGCGTTCCCTTTTTCAATTTCCCAAGCGGAATGCGCGGATCGACATTGCAATAATAATCAGCGCCCCCGACTACGATGTGCGCCGTATCGTTCGACGTGGCGCCGAGGAAGGTGCCTATCCGGTTCGCGGGCGAAGTCACTTTCTTAACGACTTCCTCGAGCTTCTCGATCATTCGGCTCGCTTCGAGCATCGTCTCTTGCTGATCGAAAATTTGCGGGCGCAAATCCAACAGGTCGCGCCGAAGTGGATCGCCCGGAGGCAACGACGCAATAACGCGATCAAATGAATCGAGGAGATTGCTCGAGCCCGAATCCTCTTCCTCGCCCTGAAACCCTTCGCTGCGCTCGTCGCTCATTTATGGTTTGGATCAATCCGCCGAACCGAGTGTCATTATAGCTTTGTCAGGCGCATTCCGCAATCTTCGACGCTACCCACATACAAAACGTTCAACCATCATATCGGTCTTGCGTTGCAGAAAAAAAATAGAAAGACGCTCTTCGGTCCAAATATGACAGCGCGCGCTGCTCGCGAATTCTTTGGAATCCTCATGCGCAGATATTGGAGTGCAGCGTCACGTTGCTTGCGGCTCAGGACAGCCGCCGCTACAGTTTTTCCGCGAGGAGCCTTAGCTCAATTGGTTAGAGCGCCGCCCTGTCACGGCGGAGGTTGCGGGTTCGAGCCCCGTAGGCTCCGGGATCATTTTCCGGGGCATCTGACTCTGGCAAATCGGCACCATTGATAAGCCTGAGGTAATTCATCGGCATGCCTCCTTCGGCTTCGCTTAGGACAGGCTTCAGTCGCGCCTATCGCCGCCGAAACGCCTTTTTCCAAAAAGGCATGTCCAACCGCGCGAAGTCGCACGTTTTGAATGTTAAATGAGAAGCGCCACTGCAATTTGGAGCGGGCCGCATGCTGTCGACCAAACGCTGGCGGCGATGGAAGAGATGGAACGCTATTGCACAGCGCATCCCCGGAGTCCGGCTGCGATACGTCATCCTCGGCTGTCGATTCGCGGCCGCACTTTTGTCGCGTTAATGGGTCCGGCCATCGAAGAGGGTATTGCTGGTTTCGGCGACACTGTCCCGGCGGCGTTGCGCGCCTTTGATGCACAATACTCGCGCGCTCTCACGCCGCTTGCCGATCGGGATTAAAAGTTACGAACCGCCCTTGGGATAAGGCGGCGACGACGGCAGCGTGCGCCTTTGGCGCTCAGATAAGTCACGCTGTGCCTTCGCGAGCAAGAGCCCGCGTCAAATGACCAGTTCTTGCGATTACGAGCAAGAGCACGAGCACGATTAAAGAGGAAGTTTTCATCTTCGCATGATGTGGACCGCGAGAATGCGGCTTTGATGGCGCGCGAGCAGGTAATCGATGAAGTCGCCAATGATCGAGTTGGGCTTGTTGCCAAATTTGGTAACGA
>VBQC01000154.1 GCA_005887825.1 Verrucomicrobiota bacterium
TGTAATGACTTGGATCACGGTCTGCATTCTCCGTCATCATTCGGCCTAACGAAGCGAATTACAACCGCAATTCCGATTAGGCTGGCGCAGAATCCAACCTTGCAATCCCAGCGTTAAAGCGCTGGAATATTGTCGTCAGAGCAATGAGCGATACATGACGTAAACATCGACATACCCTTTTTGCGGATGCTGAAACGCGCCTGGCAAAGTGCCGACGATCCTGAAACCAAGTCGCTCCCAAAGGTGAATCGCCGATGTGTTTGTCGAAACGACAAAGTTAAATTGCATTGCGCGAAAACCAAGCCGG
>VBQC01000283.1 GCA_005887825.1 Verrucomicrobiota bacterium
AGATCGCTCACACTGTGGCGCAGCCCGGCGACGTCGAAGATGAGCTACGGCATTTGGTTTCGGTGTTGCGGGGCTAGGCCGCCAACAAAATGACAAGCGCGATGAGGGTCTGCGAAAACTGCGGGGAGAAAATCTTCAGTGACGCGCCGAAAGGATTGTGCCCGGCCTGCGTTTTAGAGACCGGCCTCGGCTCGCTCGCCAACGAAATTGTAGCCGGGATCGATGATCCCGGTCATCCAGCCGACATGCGGATGGACTTCGGTGACTACGAATTGCTGGAGGAAATTGGTCGGGGCGGCCAGGGCGTTGTTTATCGCGCGCGCCAGAAAAGTCTCAACCGAACAGTGGCATTAAAAGTCATTGGCCTAGGGCAATGGGCCACGCAGGCGCATCTGAAGCGCTTCCGTCTGGAAGCTGAAGCGGCCGCCAACCTGGATCATCCATGCATCGTTCCGATTTACGAAGTGGGCGAGCGCGATGGCTCCTGTTACTTCAGCATGAAGCTCGTTGAGGGCGGCGAGCTCGATGAAGTGGCCAGGCGCGAGCCGCTGCCGATCCGTCGCGCCGTGGAACTCATCGCGAAGCTGGCGCGCACGATCGATTACGCGCATCAGCACGGTGTGCTGCATCGTGACATCAAGCCGGGAAATGTTTTGCTCGATGCAAACGGCGAACCTCATCTTACCGATTTCGGGCTGGCACGGCTGGTCGAGACAGAGAGCACCGTCACGCGCACGATGGAAGTTTTGGGCACGCCGAGCTACATGGCGCCGGAACAAGCTGTCGGTAATAACGCGCGCGTCAGCAGAGCCACCGATGTTTACGGACTTGGCGCCGTGTTCTACCAATTGCTAACTGGCCATCCGCCTTTTGCTGGAGGGACGACCTTTGAAACTATCCGGCTGGTTTTGGACACCGAGCCGCGACAACCGCGGCTCTGGAATCCAAAAATAGATCGAGATTTGGCAACGATCTGTCTCAAATGTCTCGAGAAAGATCCGCAGCGCCGTTACTCTTCCGCTCTCGTGCTGGCCGAAGATCTTGAACGCTGGCTAAAGCACGAGCCAATTCGGGCGAAACCAAGCGGATTTTTCATGCATAGCCGCAAATGGTTGTGGCGGAATCCAACTACTGCGGGGCTGATAGCGTCGCTAGTGACGCTGGCAATAGGCGTAGGTGTGATCGTTTGGAAGAGCGAATTAGTTCGGCGTCCGACCCCGGCCAGCATCGCTGTGTTGCCATTCCTGGATCTTAGCCAGGCAAAAGATCAGGAATATTTCTGCGACGGGATGAGCGAGGAGATTCTCGACGCATTGGCAAAAGTCGACGGGCTACACGTTGTTGCCCGCACGTCGTCCTTTTCATTCAAGGAAAAAAACGTAAACGTGAGCGAGGTTGGAAAAAAGTTAAACGTCGAGAATGTGCTGGAAGGGAGTTTGCGGCGCGATGGTAACCGGATTCGTATTAGCGCGCAGTTAATTAATGCGCGCAACGGTTTTCGCCTCTGGTCGGAAACTTACGAGCGCAAAATGGAGAACGTCTTTGCGCTGCAGGATGAAATCACGCGCGCAATTGTGGACGCCCTCAAGATAAAGCTCGCCATTTCGCTTCCCGCCCACGAACAACGCAACACGGAGGCATACGATCTTTATTTGCAAGGCCTCTATTTCTCAAACAAGAGCAGCGAGGAGGATTTGCGGAGGGCGCTCAATTTCTTTCAGCGCGCTCTCGAGAAAGATCCGACATTTTCGCGTGCCTGGACTGGCATCTCGAAAGTTTGGTATTTTTTGGCGGACGTTTACGTAAAGCCTCTCGGAGCGTACCCGCTATCAAAAGAAGCCGCGTTGAAGGCGTTAGCGCTCGACGAAAAAGATGCTGAGGCGCATTGCTACCTTAGCGAAGCGAAACGGGTCCTCGACTGGGACCTGGCGGGGGAGGAGGCCGAGTTGAACCGAGCGCTGCAGCTCGATCCCAACTCGGCGCCAGCTCATTTCTTCCTAGCGCTGCTACCTCTCTTCCGAGGCGAATTACAAGAAGGGCTCCGGCTTGTGCTTGAGGCTAAGAAATTGGATCCGATATCGCCCATCACCAGCTATGTTACCGTCGCCGCATACCTGGCCAACGACCGCATCGACGACGCAATTACCGAGGGCCAGTGGGCGTTGCAGCTCGATCCAAATTACTTTTACTTGGATTCGAATCTTGCCGCCGCATATCGAGAGAAGGGTAACTTCGCGGAAGCGATCGCGCTGTACACCAAAGCCCAAGAGGCGACGCATTTGCCGAGTAGCGGTCTTGCCATCACCTACGCGCGGATGGGCCAACCAATCGAGGCACGGAAAATTCTCGATCAGCTCGTGCAAGAAAGTCAGAGGCGCTACGTCTCGGCTCCGTCGATCGCGGCAGTTTACGTCGCGTTCGGCGACAAAGACGAAGCCTTCCGCTGGCTCGAGCGTGCCTTTGAAGAACACTCGGGAATACTGCAATGGATCGCGTTTCTCCCCGAGTTTCGTCCGCTCCGCCCCGATCCACGTTTCCCTCAGCTCCTGCGGCGAATCGGCGTCCCGTACGATTCAATTTTGGCGATCACGGAGACAACTCTATCAAAGATTACCGATCCGAGCGCCCGGGATCATTTCACCCTCAAGATTGGAGTGACGCCACGATCACATATCGAAAATGACCACGCGGTAAAGATTAGCGTCTCCTTTTACGACCTCACAAAAGATAACAAAATGAAGCCGACTGATGCGCGGGTTGGTTATGATTGGCTTACGCCTGCCCGGGACTGGACGGTGGCAACTCCGAAGTTTCTCGCAGCTACTTACGTGCGTCCCAAGACCCAAATACCTTTATCTGATGGACGGCGATATGGCGGATTCATTGTCCGAGTGTATTTCGACGGCCAGTTACAGGATTCGCGTGCGGCTCCGCCGGAATTATTAACGCTCTTTCCGGTCGAGGATCAGCCTATCTCTCCGCCGAATGCAGCGCCGAGCCCGTCACACTAGCAGCGGTTACGGTTTCAAAGTCGATTTGGGATTGTAGCGGCGCTCTATGAGCGCCGTGCTTTGCCTGGGAAAGATTGCGGTTCGGCGGTCACAGACCGCCGCTACAGGACTTCTAAGACGAAGCTTGTCAGGGGCTATAAAAATCTGTTACCACCGCCGGTGGGAATTCGCATGAAGAATACCCCCGAGACCGGCCTGTGGCTTGCGATCACGGCGGGCGTGCTTTGTCCGGTCCT
>VBQC01000278.1 GCA_005887825.1 Verrucomicrobiota bacterium
AGGTCGACCGGATTTGCTAGGTTCGGATCACACCAAAGAGCTCGCAGAAAAACAGTTTCACACACTGCGTGATTTTTATCTCAAGCTGCCTGATCACGTGATAATTTATCCAAACCACGGCGCCGGCTCGCCCTGTGGTGCGGACATCGGCGACCGTTTGAGCAGCACTATCGGTTACGAGCGGAAGTTCAATAAATTTCTGCAATTCGCAGACGCGAAAAGCTTTACGGACCATGCAATCAAAACCGCGCCGCCGGTTCCAAAGTATTATCCGGTAATGAAAAGACTGAACGCGAAAGGACCGGAAATAATTGGAAATCTACCTGGCGTGCAGGCACTTCCACCGAAGGCGTTCAAAGAAGCGATCGACAATAAAGCGGGCGTGCTTGTGGACACGCGTACGATGCTCGCATTTGGTGGCGGTCATATTCCGGGCGCGCTCAACATTGGCGGCTTGCCCATTCTCTCAATTTGGGCGGGCTGGCTTCTCGATCCGGACCAGCCGATTTTGCTCGTCGTGGAAAGCGACGACGATCTCGAAAAGATCGTACGACTTTTTATTCGCACTGGTTACACAAAGTTTGCGGGTTATCTCGTTGGAGGAATGAAAGCCTGGGACGCAGCCGGATTCCCGCTGGAAAAAATCGGGCAGATGAGCGTGCATGAGCTTAACGAACGCAAATCAACGCTTCAGGTTCTCGATGTGCGATCGCCAGGTGAATGGAAAAAAGGACGAGTTGCCGGCGCACGCCACATTTTTCTCCCGGAATTGCGCAAACGGGTTGGCGAACTCGATCGCACTAAACCGACGGCTGTTTATTGTGGAAGCGGATATCGCGCAAGCATCGCTACCAGCATTTTGAAGCCAGAAGGGTTTAACGAGCTTTGGAATGTTCCAGGCAGTTGGGAAGCATGGAAAAAAGCGAAGCTGCCAGTAGAAGGAGCCGACGGCGAATGAATGGCGCGACAACGCTACCGAGAAGAAATTCATTCGGCGAGACGATGCGCGCTGATGTTTGGTGGACGCAGCCGCTCTTGGTCTTTGTCGGGTTGTCGATCTTTATCGTCTATTCCACCTGGGCCGCGTTTCAGGGAACGCATTATTTTTTCGGCAACTACATCTCGCCGTTTTACTCGCCGGAAATCTTTGGCTTTTCACCGCATAGCTGGTTTGGGCCTAAACCGGATTGGTGGCCGGACTGGTTCATTTTCTCTCCCGCACTCCTTGTCCTTTGGGCGCCAGGAGGATTTCGTGTCACCTGTTACTATTATCGCGGCGCGTACTACAAAGCGTTTTGGGCCGACCCCCCGGCATGCACTGTCGGTGAGCCGCGGAAAAGCTATTGGGGCGAACGTTCCTTTCCACTCATTATGCAGAACGCGCACCGCTATTTTCTCTACCTCGCGCTTTTTTTCATTTTGGTTCTGACCTACGACGTTTGGAAGGCGCTCTGGTTTGTGAATCCGGTGACCGGCAAAGCTTCACTCGGGATCGGGATAGGCACGCTTGTGCTCGCAATCAATGTCGTCCTGCTGGGCGGCTATACTTTTGGTTGCCACTCATTGCGACATTTGGCTGGCGGCTTTCTCGATCAATTTTCCAAATCACCAGCTTGTTATCGCGCCTACGTATGCGTGAGCTGCTTCAATCGCCGGCACATGCTTTGGGCGTGGCTCAGTTTGTTCTGGGTCGGCTTCGCAGATCTCTATGTACGGCTTTGCTCGATGGGCATCTTGCACGATGTGCGTCTCTTTTAGCCGCGAACAGAGATAATTTGTTAAAAACGTTACAAGGTTAAAACCATCCTTTGTAACATTGTAACTCTTGTAACTTTTCACGTTTCACCCATGCCTGATTACGAAACATTCGAACACGACGTCCTTATCATCGGCGCAGGCGGTGCAGGCTTGCGCGCGGCGATTGAAGCATCCGCTGCCGGAGTGCGGGTCGGTCTCGTTTGCAAATCGCTTCTGGGAAAAGCGCATACGGTGATGGCTGAAGGCGGAATCGCAGCGGCACTGGCCAATGTCGATGACCGCGATAATTGGAAAGTGCATTTTGCCGACACGATGCGCGGTGGCCAATACGTGAACAGTTGGCGGATGGCCGAGCTGCATGCGAAAGAGGCGCCCGATCGTGTGCGGGAGCTCGAAGCTTGGGGCGCAGTTTTTGATCGCACGAAAGATGGCCGGATCTTACAGCGAAATTTTGGCGGTCATAAATATCCGCGGCTTGCGCACGTTGGCGATCGCACCGGACTAGAAATGATCCGCACGCTTCAAGATCACGGGATTCATCAAGGAATCGATGTGTACATGGAACATACGATTCTTTCCTTGCTAAAAGACGGCGACCGCGTGGTCGGTGCTTTCGGCTACGAACGTCGGCCGCGCCTACAAAATCACGAGCAATAGTTGGGAATACACCGGAGACGGACATTCACTTGGATATGAAGCTGGCGCGGAATTGATCGACATGGAGTTTGTGCAGTTTCATCCCACCGGAATGGTGTGGCCGCCGAGTGTCTCCGGAATTCTCGTTACCGAGGGTGTGCGCGGCGACGGGGGAATCCTCACGAACAAGGAAGGCCGCCGCTTTATGTTCGATTTCATTCCCGACAACTACAAAGCGCAGACGGCCGACAACGAAGAAGAAGGCTGGCGTTATACCCAGGGCGATAAAAACGCGCGGCGTCCGCCGGAGTTGCTGACGCGCGATCACATCTCGCGTTGCATCGTGCGGGAAATCAAGGAAGGGCGGGGGAGTCCACATGGCGGCGTCTTTCTCGATATTTCATGGATCAAGAAGAAGCTTCCGAATGCAGAGGAATACATCAAACGCAAGCTGCCGAGCATGTATCATCAGTTTAAACAGCTTGCCGATATCGATATTACGAAAGAGCCGATGGAAGTCGGCCCGACAACGCACTACATCATGGGCGGCGTGCGTGTGGACCCGGACACGCAGATGTCGCGTGTAGTGGGATTGTTCGCGGCAGGTGAATGCGCGGCCGGCATCAACGGCGCAAACCGGCTCGGGGGAAACTCGCTTTCCGATCTTTTGGTTTTCGGAAAACGCGCCGGCGAGTTCGCGGCGAAATTCGCGAAGGAAAATTCACATGGCAAGATCGACAACAACAAGATCGATATGTATGCGCGCGAAGCGTTGAAGCCGTTCGAGAACAGCAGCGGCGAAAATCCGTACTCGGTGCAACGCGATTTACAGGAAGTGATGCAGCAGAATGTCGGGATTGTGCGTGATGAAGGCGAAATGCGATCGGCTCTCGATCATTTGAAAACATTTTGGGAACGCGCGGCGCGTGTCGGAGTCACCGGCAATCGTGATTTCAATCCCGGCTGGCACACCGCCTTGGATCTAAAAAATCTACTCACCGTTTCCGAAGCGATTACGCGCGCGGCGCTGGAGCGCAAAGAAAGCCGCGGCGCCCAATTCCGCGAAGATTATCCGGAGAAAGATGAGCGCTTCTCGAAAGTAAACACTTTGATCCGGAAAGGCGAAGACGGCGGGATGGAAGTTCTATTGGAACCCTTGCCGGAGATGCCGGATTATTTGAAGCAGATTATTGAGGAGATGAAGTGACGTTGTGTCGTGACAGCAGGGATTGGGTAGCGCACGCGTCTCGCGTGTCTGGCGATGGTGTCGCGCCATCGCGAACTTCTCCTGTGCGTTACATTCACGAGACGTGCCGATTGAAATGACTTTGCAAATCAAGGAAAAGTTCGTTGCGGCGCGACGCCGCAACCAGCACGCGAGACGCGTGCGCTACCCGACGGAAATGTCCGATCGCGGATCATGAAAACAGCCACCTTCAAAATCTGGCGCGGTGATGCGAAGGGTGGCGAGTTCCGCGATTACAGAACCGAGATTTCCGAAGGCATGGTCGTGCTCGATGCCGTAAATCAAATTCAGGCGACGCAAGCCAACGACCTTGCATGTCGATGGAACTGCAAGGCAGGGAAGTGCGGATCGTGTTCGGCGGAAGTCAACGGTATGCCGAAACTGATGTGCATGACGCGAATGAGCGAATTGCCGCTCGACAGACCGATCACGGTCGAGCCGATGAAAGCGTTTCCGATCGTGAAAGATTTGATCACGGATGTGTCCTGGAATTTTCGAGTGAAGAAAAAAATCAAGAAGTTCAAGCCACGTCCACCCGATGCGCCAGATGGCACATGGCGAATGCGACAGGAAGATATCGATCGCGTTCAGGAATTTCGGAAATGCATCGAGTGTTTTCTTTGCCAGGATGTTTGCCACGTGCTGCGCGATCATCAGATGTACGAGAAATTTATCGGGCCGCGCTTTTTGATTCACGTCGCCGCGCTAGAGATGCATCCGCTCGATACCGAAAATCGCATCGATGAATTGCGTAACGCACAGGGTATCGGCTACTGCAACATCACGAAATGTTGTACCAAAGTTTGCCCTGAAAACATTGAGATCACGGACAACGGAATCATTCCGCTCAAGGAACGCGTGGTGGATGATTTTTACGATCCGCTGGGATGGATTTGGAAAGGGCTTAAGAAACTGTTAAATGGTTAAAAACGTTACAAAATCGCGAAGTGGAAGGGGCCGCCCGGTGGACCATCCGCTGTAACGATCTAACTCTTTAACCCTTTTAACTGCTGCGAAATCATGTCCGAACTCAAGTCGCTCCACAAGGAAGCCATTCCCGCGGCGCTGGAGAAAGCCATGCGCTATCGGCTCCTCAATGAACCGGCCGAAGCAGAGAGCATTTGCCTCGATGTACTTAAAACCGACCCGGAAAACCAAGAGGCAATCATCACACTGCTGCTCGCGTTAACTGACCGCTTCACGAAGGGCTATGGGGTGAGCGACACGCAGATCAAGGAGCTACTTGGGCGCATTCGCAGCGACTACGAGCGCGCTTACTATTCCGGAATCTTTGCCGAGCGGCGCGCCAAAACAAAGCTAACCCAAAATACGCCGGGCTGCCGATTTCAGGCATACGATCTTTTTCGCGAGGCTATGAACTGGTTCGAAAAGGCGGAAGCAATCCGTCCGCCCGGAAACGACGATGCGTTGCTCCGTTGGAATACTTGCGCCCGAATTATTGAGCGAAACAACCTCGTTGCGCGCGAGGAAGAAGAGCCAATCGAGTTTCCGCTCGAGTAATTATCCGCTTCGCTCCGCGAAGCGTAGGTGGATCGAGCAGTCCCTTGCTCGATGTTAAAGTTAGGCGGCGAAGCCGCATTTATTGGCATCGCCCGACGGAGCCGTCGATCCACCTTATTTGCAAACCAGGTGTGATGGCCGCAGCATCATCGCGATGACAAGAATCGAAGACGAATTTAGTCGCTTCGAACACGAAGGCTGGGAACGCGTGGCGAACAAATACGATTCTGTGTGGTCGTCACTGACGCGGCAATTTATTCCTTATTTAATCGAGCAGGCGCAAGTGTCAGCGGGCATGTCCGTTTTGGATGTCGCATGCGGACCCGGTTATGTCTCCGGCGCAGTCAGAAAGTTGGGTGCTATTCCCTTCGGCATCGATTTCTCCGAAAAAATGGTGGCAATCGCTAACAAAATGTTCCCAGAGATTCGATTCGTTCAAGGTGACGCTCAAGATTTGCCCTGTGACGAGGCGAGCTTTGATCGGGTGTTGATAAACTTCGGTTTGCTGCACCTCTCTCACCCAGAACAGGCGTGCGCTGAAGCGTCCCGCGTTTTGAAATCGGGTGGCAAATTCGGTTTCACAGTGTGGGCCCCGCCGCCTGAGAACCCCGGGACTAAGATCGTCAATGATGCCGTCGAAGCGCACGCAGATCTGAATGTGCAATTACCCGAAGGCCCACCGCATTATTTGTATGACCAAAAACAGGAATGCCGAACAGTATTGGAGCAAGCTGGATTTAATGGAAGTTCGATGATCTACGAGACGCGCTTGGTTGAATGGCACCTTCCAACTGCGCGGTATTTCTTCGAAGCGGAGCGCGATGCGGGCGTCCGTACCGCTGGGCTTCTGGCCCGCCAGTCACCAGAAAGGCTAAGCGCGATTTGCACGGCGATCGAAGATGGAGTCAGGCACCTATTCGCAGTGATGAGCGCAGACGAGATCGTGGAAAGACTTTCGGCTGATCCGTGGTCGAGCTGGGACATTCTTCGCGTGAGCCGAATTACGCCCTGGACGCTACGATTAGGTTCGCTTTCGTAAGGCATCGCTGCTTAAGACAGCGCCGTTCACAATGACAGCTCCGCCTAAAGGTGAGGGGACTTACAACGTCGTCGTCATCGGCGCCGGCACAGC
>VBQC01000279.1 GCA_005887825.1 Verrucomicrobiota bacterium
TCGTTAACGTCGGAAAGCCCGCTTACTGGGCCGCTGTGGATACCCATCCGCACACGGAGTTCCGGATGACTCTTTAACGCCTTGCTGATTTCCAACGCACATTGAACAGGCGCTTCCGGAGTCGTGGCAAATGCGAGCGCCATCCCATCTCCGGTTGGCAACCGGATCAGTTTGCCGGCCGCTTCCGCAGCACGGAAAGTTTCAGTGGTTCGGACGATCTGATTGAGTTCTTGGAGTAACTCATGCTGCTCGTTGATCAGCAGTCTGGAATAAGCGACAATGTCGATGAATAAGACATGCGCGATTTCGATTTGAATTTCGTTTTTAACCTCGGCCGACATTCCGTGAAGTTACGTGAGAACAAGGCAATTCATAATTCCCCTTCCGCCGATGGTCGAGACCAAAGCAGCCCTCAAGGACTCGCCGATGACGCCGGCTTCAGTTTGCGGACGGTGAAAAAGCTGGAGTTCCCAGCCGCACCCGGCTTGTTGCGCTGATGCAGTAAATCGCGCAGCAAACGATGGCGTCCTTCCTTCCCAATGGGTGTTCGCGATTTAATAGAGGACTAACTTCCGTTGCTAACGGTTTGCGGGACGCTGAAGCGCTTTGTGCCAGCCCCTAGCGAAATCAGACGCGAGAGGATGCGAAAGCAAAAAAAGTTGAGCAAAGAGCAAATATTTGATTGCCAAAAAATATTCCCGCCTCCTATAACATTGACAGCGGAATCAAATCTCTTCGGCGACGTCAAGTTCCCGATCAAATGTAAAAGGTGCGGCAACGCGATAGACATTAAAATTTCCGATCTTGAGAAGAATCCGGAAATCAAATGTCCGAATTGTGGATCGATTACGAGATGATCGCCGACGACTTGGAAAAATGGCGACAAAATATTATCCGAGAAGTCGATAAGTTCACAGAAAACCATTTGGCGACTAAGTAAGTGAGGTCAGTTACGGCTCGCGAAAATCGCCGGCTGATTCGTGCGTCTCGATCACGGCGCCGGATTCATCGAACACGCGGATGATCGCCCGGTGTGACCGCGAATGGTACTTCGCGTAAGAGACAGCGGCCGCGGCGTCGAGATACCACAGCCCGCCAAACGGGAGCACGTCGCTGATTAGATCGAAGCCGCGGCGATCCGTTCTGGCGAAGATCAAATAGCTGTTGTTAAGGTCTAAGTTGCCACAGCGCCCCGGGGGACAACAACACCCCTGATCTGTGGAGAAAAACCAAATTCGAATCCCACATCGCAGTAAACACATAGGTCCACCCCGGCTGGACGTTCACTGTTGTCGAAGTCGGCTCGGCGTAGCCTACGTACGGCACTTTGTACACGGTTAAGACATGGCGCCCCGCTGGCACCCAACCGTCATAGTGGCGACCCTGTACGATGGTCGCGACAGGCCTGCCATCAATCTCGAGATGGAAAGCCAGATTCCATCCGAAGTTCGGCGCTCTTTCCACCATCAGGCGACCGAGCCTGGGACTCCCTTGCGCAACAGTGCTGATGGAAATTGCGCACACAAAAACAAGAATCAAAAGAACCTTGCTGGCAAAGCTGTGTCTTGGTTTCATGGCACATATTACGCATACGACTGGTTTTTCGCCAGTGGCTGACGCGAGCAACTTTCACACTCTTTGAAATCGCCGTGGTGCTCGTGCGTCTCGATCCCGTACGGGAAACCGAATGTCATGCAATAGAGAAGAGGCATTCGAACGCGGATAGACGAAAAGTAATCTACGGTTCTTTGAACTGCCCCGCGTGCTCGTGTGTGTCGATCACGTTGCCAGCGTCATCGTAAACGCGAATCACCGCATCATCTGAGCGATTGTAAACCTTTGCGTACCCGATTGCATTGCTGATTGCATCTGGCTCGCCGTACCAAAGACGAGCGAACAGCAGCGCGTCTGAAAATTAAAGGACTGGGAAGTAGGCCCGTATGTAGGACTAAACTTACACTCGTTTGAAGGAGGCCTTTGTGTAAACTATTCCGACGATTTTCGGGAACCTCGTTCCGCTGTTTCCGTAGAACAAGTTGAGAAACGAAAGCACCAGCCGGAGTGGCAATGTGCCTCGCAGCCAGCACAACAAGGAAATAAGATGAAAAATCGTTGTAAAGATTTTGGTGAGCTTTCGCCTGCGAACAGGCTGGCTGGCTGCATGAACATAGACATCAACTGTACGGGGTTGCGGGCAAGATATGCAAGAAAAGCCAATAGAACTGCGACCAATCAAAAAAGGAAGCCGCCGATTAAAGCGAAAAGCTCACGTTTTGATAATTTGGTGGCTCGTTACTATCCCGCCGTTTACACCTTCGCTTGTCGATTGACCGATGATCCTCGCGAGGCGATTGAGCTTACGCGAAACGCGTTTCGCAGTGTGCAAAAACAACTGTGTAGTCTGCGCGATCAAACGGCAGTCGCGACGACCTTAATATTAGCAGTCATCCGAGCAGGCCTGGCCGCCCGTTGATTTGTGCCGCATAAGCGTTGCGCCGTCCAATTAGAAAACTCTTGCGCGACGAAGGAATTGACGGCTTTTGTCGAACTTGAATCGGCGTGCAGGCGTCTATGTTCTACGCCTGGCGTATTGCAAAAATTAATTTGGCGACGGCGATGTCGGCGCGGTCCAGTGAGTATTCAAACCTTGATGGAAATCATTCGACCGTCCTTCCCAACTTGCTGTATCGCTGCTAGCAATGTTCGTGAGCGACGATCTTGGATCTTTTGAAGCTACGAGCTTGGCGCCCTCCTTGCCGCCGAGCGTTAGAATTCGCACCGTCATGAAATGAGGATGCGCTTTTGCCCACGCGCGCGCCTTCTGTTTGCTGTCGAAAAACCGGTCG
>VBQC01000155.1 GCA_005887825.1 Verrucomicrobiota bacterium
TTGCAACCTTAGGCGTAACACCGGGCACCTACATATGGACGTGGGGAACAGGAGCGAACCAGAACTTCACGCTTAAAGTCCTATCGGCAATCCTACCGGCGACCCACATCACCAACATCTCCACGCGCGCCTTTGTGCAGACGGGCAACAACGTGATGATTGGAGGCTTCATCATTGAAGGGACCGGATCGAAGACGGTGATTCTACGTGCCATTGGGCCGGAGTTGGTTGCGCCTCCCTTTAACATTTCCAACGCGTTGAGTGATCCGACATTGGAGTTGCACAATGGAAGCGGCGCACTAATCGCGAGGAATGACAACTGGCAGACTACAATAATAGACGGCATCATCGGCGCCAGCCAGGTCAGCGCGATCCAGAACAGCGGACATGCTCCCACTCAGCCGACCGAATCTGCGATCATCGCTACGCTACAACCGGGCAACTACACCGCGATCTTGCGTGGCAAAAACAATACTGTCGGGGTCGCGCTTGTGGAAGTGTACGATCTCAACTCTGGCGCTGCTTCAGTTCTAGGCAACATCAGCACTCGAGGCTTTGTTCAGACCGGCAACAGCGTGATGATTGGCGGATTTATCGTTCAAGGGACTGGACCAAAGAGGGTGATCATGCGTGCCATTGGCCCTGAGCTCTCTGCGCCTCCCTTTAACATTCCGAATGTCTTGGCCAATCCAAGACTGGAGTTGCACGATGGAAGCGGCGCACTAATCGCTAGGAACGACAACTGGCAGACTACGATGATCGGCGGCATCATCACCGGCAGCCAGGTTAGCGCGATCCAAAACAGCGGACACGCTCCTACTCAGCCGAGCGAGTCTGCGATTATTGCGACCCTATCGCCAGGCAATTACACAGCGGTTGTGCGCGGTGTGAACAACACCACTGGTGTTGCTCTGGTCGAAGTGTACGATTTGGATTAATCGCGCGTTGAGCAACCCAATGATTCCCGAACAGACCTCATTCCGGACGACCTTCGCTACCTTCGCCCGCTCAGTTTACCCGCCGCGGTGGGCGAAAGGTTTCAGAGTTTCCTTTTGTTTCTGGGTCGTCCCTTATCCGCGATATCCGTGCAATCCGTGGTTCTTAGAGTTTCTGTTTTTTTCGCGTAACGAACCGCCAAATCCTGCCAAGTACTCCAGTGAACGGCCAGAATGACCTCTCATGATGGGAGGTCAAGAAAGGCAACGAGAAAAATTAAATCAACTAAGGAACAAAAGATGAAATCACTCGAATTCTTCAAACCCACTCTGGCGACCACTCTGAAAATCGATTCCTGGCGTCTTGTGCTACTCGTAGCAACCGCTGTTTCTCTTATCGGTTATCCCAAGCCAGCAAACGCGGCGACAGTTTATGTAGCTGTCGGATGGTATGGCGGCCTGATAGATTTCCATCCTGGGGAAGTAACGATCCACCCTGGCGATCAGGTGAAGTGGACTTGGCTTACGAGCGGCCACAGCACAACGTCAGGCCGCCCGGGGATGCCCAACGGCATATGGAATTCTGGAGTTCGTAGCCAGGGAGCGACTTTCACTCATACGTTCAACAGCGCGGGTACGTTTCCGTACTATTGCACTCAGCATTTGCAGGTAGGCCAGGTAATAGTGATGAGTGCGACCCCGACCCCAACACCAACTCCTCTACCGTCGACCAAAATAACCAACATCTCGACCCGCGCCTTTGTTCAAACGGGCCAGAACGTGATGATTGGCGGTTTCATTGTTCAAGGCACTGGGCCAAAGAGAGTGATCATTCGTGCCATTGGCCCTGAGCTCACGCATTTTGGGATCACCAATCCGTTGGCTAATCCGACGTTGGAACTGCACAACGAAAGCGGAGCATTGATTGCTAGCAATGATAACTGGCAGACGACGATACTCGGCGGGGTTATCACCGCTAACCAGGTTAACGCGATTCAGAACAGTGGCTACGTTCCGACTGCAGCAAGCGAGTCGGCGATTATTGCAAACCTGCCACCAGGCAACTACACCGCCATTGTGCGCGGTGTAAGCAACACCATTGGAGTTGCTTTGGTTGAAGTGTACGATCTGAGTCCTGCCGCGAGTTCGAGTCTGGGTAACATCAGCAGTCGCGCCTTTGTTCAGACCGGTGAAAACGTGATGATTGGCGGTTTTGTTGTTCAAGGCAGTGGGCGAAAGCGAGTGATCATTCGCGCAATTGGCCCTGAGCTCACGCAGTACGGGATCACCAATGTCTTGGATAATCCAAGACTGGAACTGTACAATCGGACTGGAGCATTAATTGGCTCCAACGATAACTGGCAAACGACAATACTCGGCGGCATCATCACGAGCAATCAGGTCAACGATATTCAAAACAGTGGCCACGCTCCGACTGCGGCAAGCGAGTCGGCCATCATTGCAGATCTGCAACCGGGAAACTATACAGCGGTTGTCCATGGCGTAATCAACACCACCGGAGTTGCTTTGGTCGAGGTGTACGATTTGGATTAATCGCGCGTTGAGCAACCCAATCCCGATGGATTAGCCTGCCAGGCAGACACGCGGCACAAAGCGGTTTGGCGGTTCTTACCAGTCCTGTGCCCTTGGAGTCCGCCGATCCGCAATGAGATAGTGAGGGAAACAAAGATGATTGCCGAACAGACCTGATTCGGGACGACCTTCGCTGATTGCGTTTCCTTCTGTTTTCTGGTTCTTCCCTTATCCGGGATATCCGTGCAATCCGTGGTCCTTAGAGTTTCTGTTTTTTCCGCGTAACGAACCGCCAAATCCTACGGAGTACTCAGGTGAACGGCCGGAAATGAGTTTCTCACGACGAGGAATCAAAGACGGCCAAAAACATCAAAGGAAATCAAACAATGAATAACATCAAAAGAATCAGCTTAACGACAGCAATATTCCTGACCGTGGCGCTCGTCAGCTCCGCGGTGGAAGCGGGAGTGATACGAATTAATGGTACTATCGCAGGGAGCGAAAGTGGCGCGCCTTTTCCCGATCCGGGAGAAGGGATTTATGTCAATGGGAGCGTCACGTCAACCGACACGGCGCTTGGTCCATTCACACTGGTTTATTCGATCCCAGTGGAGTTCGCTTTCGCAAATACGCCACCTGGGAACGCTGGGGGAAGTCGTTTCATAGTGGGAGACGCCGCCAACGGTGACAGCATTTTGGCGTGCTTTTTGGGAATAAACAGTGGTTTATGCGCCAATGGCGATCTTCGGCATGTGGATCCCTGGACCATTATCGGCGGAACGGGCCGGTACGCTGGTGCTAGAGGCAGTTTCACCACGGACCAATGCTCGAACCTTGATACCGGCGAGACTACCGGTACTATCAGCGGCACCATCGTCGTAAGAGGGCGGTGAGCGTTGGCAGGCCTCTGCCAAACCGTCGCCGAGCGTAGCGCTTGATCCCGTTGATACGGGAAGCGCTACCTCGGCAAGACGATGCTCTCGCGGATCGCTGCGCTTTTGCCGTTATGCTCGCATGTACGCGTGTTGGTTTCGGCGGCTCGCCCGAACGTTTTTGCAACGCGGGCAAAATTTTCCGAAGGAAGGAGTGAACGGCCAGATGTGACCTCCCACTGTGGGAAGGCAGGAAGGCCAAAAACAACGAAGGAAAATAACACTTACGAAAACAAAA
This sequence comes from Verrucomicrobiota bacterium, assembly GCA_005887825.1. Taxonomy (GTDB): domain Bacteria; phylum Verrucomicrobiota; class Verrucomicrobiia; order Chthoniobacterales; family UBA10450; genus Udaeobacter. The sequence continues at coordinate 3,639 of VBQC01000155.1, forward strand.
TTAGCTAAGGGCATAATGGCTCCCTTACTGGGGGCCTGCCCGTTAGTTACCGTGTTTGCTGCACAAAAGGCGCCCGGGGAAGGGAGGGCAGGCGGAAGACTTGAAGGGACTTGGGACATGCAGATAACTCTAACCGATTGCGCTGGACACGTGATCAGGAGCTTCCCGTCACTAGTGGAATTCGCGGCAGGAGGCACCATCGTGGAGTCGAACGCGGGGACACCGCAGGCTTTGAAGACGCCTGGAGAAGGTGTTTGGCGCCACGCTACGGATCATGACTACGCGTTTCGCTTTAAATTCTTCACGTTTAATGCTCAGAACGTTTTTACCGGCTGGAAGGTCATCGCCGGTGAAACAACCGTGGACAAGACAGGAAACGCCAATTCGGGGACCGCAACCGTGCAGGTCTATGATCCAAACGGCAACTTGCTTGCAACTGTCTGTGCTGACGCTGCTGGCACGAGATTCGGGCTCTGAACGATTCCGGCTGAACGAGATTCGACCTCTAAGCAATTACTGGGTTTGGCGTGTCACATCCGCGCCAAACCCCAGCCTAGGTCAGGAGTACAAATCCGGTCGGCGATGAGCGAAAGAGTCTACCCGGCTACGAACTGAGAGTACAAGCTCTTCGGATAAATCGGCCTGAATAAGTTCTTCGCGGTCTGCGGATGCGGCTGCAACCACAACTCCGCGGGGATCGATGATCGCGGAGCTGCCACAAAACCACAGATCATCGTCTTTGCCGACGCGATTCGATGCAATCATATAACTCTGGTTTTCGATTGCGCGCGCCAGGGCAAGTGTCCGAAAATGCTCGACCCGCGGGAAGGGCCAGGCAGAAGAGACGATAAAAACGCCGACATTCTGTTCGGTAACCGGTTTTCGGTACATCTCCGGGAACCGAAGGTCGTAACAAATGCTTAAACCAAAGCGCAGACCGCCATGGGCAACGCTCGCAAACGTCTCGCCCGGAGCAAAGCACTTCTGTTCTTCAACAGGCGCGACTGCGTACAGATGAGTCTTTCGATATTTCGCAATGATGTTGCCCTGTTGGTCGACAAAAACCTGAGAATTGTAAATCAACGCGCCATCCCGTTCTGATACGCCGCTGACGATTGCAATCGAAAGCTGTCTGGCGATCTCTTGAAGTCCAGGAACGAATCCGCCACTCCAGGAAGCGGCGTGGGCTTGGATCGCCGGCATTGAATAGCCGGTGTCAATCATCTCTGGAAAGACAATCAGGTTAGCATCGGTCTCCCTGGCGCGCGCGCAAAAGTCGCGAACCTTGAGAAGATTTGCGTCAGAATCACCGAGCGAACAGGAAATTTGAGCAACCGCAACCTTCATGTCGATTCACGAAACGCCGATGGCCCGACTGTTACGCTGCAATCGGTCTGCGGTAACCAAAAAATTCACGTTCTTTAATGATCCTCACCACCTCCGGCGGAACCATTCGCTCCCAGCTGCTGTCTCCAGACTGCAATTTAGCCAGCGCGTCCGGCGAATGAATTCGCAAGTATTCGGGATGATAATTAGTGATCTCCTCAATGTATTGATTGTCGATCAAATATCGGAACAGCGAACGGAGATTCGGCGCGACTTTGATTTTTGTTGCGGTAACGATCTTCCCGGACGTCTCGTCGATCATGGGGTAAACATAAAGCTTTAGTCCTCCCTTAAACATCCTTCCAACCGCTTCCAAAATTCCACCCTCGAGATTCAGATAATATTTTTCGTTAAAGATCTCGATCAAGCTGGGTACGCCCATGACAAGACCAATCTTTTTGTTTGTATACCGAAACAGGTAACCGGCGAGGCGGTAATATTCAGCGAATTTCGAGATTAAGACTATCCGTCCAAGCGCTCCGAGAATATCCACGCGAGCGAGGAAGTCAGCGTGATTGAGCTGGCCTTCAGCAAACAAATTCTCGAGCGTCATTTCCATCAGGACGACGAGATCTTCTTCCGAACAACCTGATTGCGCGAGAAACACACGGCGCGCGCCATCCAGCATGTCATTCGTAGCATAAGTCACAGGCCGGAAACTCCCTCGTTCAACCAAGATCGCCCTTCCGTAAAAAACTTCTGCAGGCTGTACGGTCTCACCGTCTGCCCTGAACATCACTGCGTTCGTTAGTCCCTGACTGACCAACTGCAAACTCATCAACCGGTTATCGACTCTTTGAAAGGCGGGCCCGGTGAATTTGATCATGTCCACTTCGATTCGCTCCGGAGCGAGATGTTCCTGAAGTGATGAAATCAATTTCTCTGGCTGCTGATGATAAAACGCGCCATAAAGAAGGTTCACGCCGATGACACCGAGCGCTTCCTGTTGCTCGACGTTCGCTTCGTCAAGCATCCGCACGTGGATGATAATCTGGTTTGGTTCACCGCGTGGCTCGGATTGAAATCGCACACCAAGCCAGCCGTGCGATTCATTGTGCTGTTTAAAACTGCGCGTCGCCACAGTATCGGCAAAAACAAAAAATGCCTTCTCAGCTCCGAGTTTTGCGTCGAGCCGCTCCATCAGAAGATCGTATTCATGATCGAGCATCGTCTGGAGACGGACACGGCTGACGTAACGGTCGGTCGGTCCATAAATCGCATCGCTGAAGGTCATGTCGTACGCGGACATCGTTTTGGCGATGGTGTTTGCCGCACCGCCCACACGGAAAAATCGACGCGCTACTTCCTGGCCGGCGCCAATCTCGGCGAATGTTCCGTACTTACTGACGTCCAAGTTGATTTGGAGAGCCTTCTTGTCGGTGCCAACCTCCATCTCCGGATTCATACAATTGCTGTAGCGGCGGTCTCCGATCGTCGCAAATCTAGCAACCGGTCTGCGGCCGGTCTACGCTTCCTACAGTGAAACGGCTACAGCCGCACTTGCTCGGCGCTCTTCGCCGGAATCCAGCCCCGGAGACTGTTTGGGAGTGCCGCGTACACCCAGTCGCCTCGGGTGCTTAGGATTTTGACTTCGCTGCCGGGAGGCAACGCCAGAACGCTGTTCGCAGTATCCGCCGTCGCAAGTCGCGCCTGCACCTCTTTGTCCGTCACAATCGCCAGACCGCGGCCTTTGCTGCCGTGGTCGAGTTCGTAAATCGCCAAAGTCCCGACGGCGAAGACGAAGACCAAAAAGACCGATAAGAGGATCGTGGCGGTCGATCGGCGTCGAGCAAGAAGCAGCCGCACAATACAAAAAACCCCCAACCAAAAAGCGACCGCTGCCGCGATGCTGTATTGATTGACGCTCGCAAATCGCAAATAGCGTTCCGGCGCGCTTTGTTGCATTTCCAGCGCGCGCGCCTCATCGCGCGCGATCTGCAAATTAGCCGTGGCTTCAGGATGATGTCGCTCCAGCGCGAGAGCGCGCTCGTAATTGAGGATCGCGTGTCCAAAGTCGCCCGTTCGAAAGTAAGCGTTGCCAAGATCGTAAAACAGGTTTGCGCTCCATTGTCCTGCGCGGACGAGCGCTTCGTAACCAGAGATCGCTTCCTTGAAATGCCCCTGCGCGTACTCCTGGTTCGCTTTTGCAAATTCGGCATCTGATTGCGCGAACGCCGCCGAAGCAAAAAGCGCGCAGCAAAGAACGATGATGTAATTTGCGCTGCTATTTTTTCCCAGATTCATGCGCGCAAATTCTCGATCAATTCCAGCACATCGCGGCGGTTTTCCGGAGAGATCTTTCCGGAGCCGTTATGCGCTCCGCTGTATTGCAATTCGTCGCTTTGTTCGAATAACCGTCGCAGCCGCTCGCGCGAATCGCCGTTGAGTCGAAACGTGTCCGCTGCGGTATCTACGTCCACCATGTTTGGATCGATCCGGCGGCCGCCGGCCGCCAGCGCAGCTTTTACGCGAACGACTCTGGAGGCTTCAGCAAAATATTCGCGGGGCGATGCGTCGCTGCGATGCAATTTGCGCATTAATTCGGCAGCTTCATGCTGCAGCGCAGCGATGCGTCGCGCCTCGCGATTGTCAATCCTGGCCTGCCGAATTTTCCATCCGATAAATCCAATCAACGCGAGCAACGGAATCAGCTGCGCCGTCCAGAAAGCTTGGCGCGCGTAAAGTGGTGCGAACGATTGTGCCGCTTTGGGCCGTTCGGTCAGCTGATACAAAATGTCTTGCGGCTTTGTTGTCGCCGGCGCGGCCGCTGTAGCCGGGGCCGGTGACCCCGGTCGCTCTGCTACAGGTGCACTTGGAGTCGTTGCCGCGCCCCCTTGCACAGTGATAGCAATTGGTTCGCTGCGTAGCGTTACATATTGCTCCTTCACAGGATCGAAATACGAAAATGCCATCACAGGCACGTTTTGCTTTTTTTCGTTCGGTGAAATCACCATTTCGAAAGTCTTCGTGCCGCTTATGCCGACGTCATCGTCCTGCTTGAACTTGGAAGACGGCGGGTATTTATGCCAGCCCTGCTCGTCCTCAAGCACCGGCGCGTTGACTCGATCGAAATTGCCACGCCCGGTAATCGTCGCTGTGACAGTAATTGGATCGCCTACCTGCACACTGTTGGGCTTCGCTTCAGTCGCCATCGTGAAATTGCCGATCGCACCTGAAAAACTGGGCGGTGCTTTTTGCGGCAACGGTTTTACCTCGAAAGCTACAGGTTCGCTGTTGATTTCTACCTCGCGCCGCTCAGCAAGTTGTCCAAATGGATTGGAAAAGAACGGATCGGAGAACGGGTCGTCCTGATTGAACAAGTCGAATGGCGAACGGGACCGCGATCGCGGCGAACTTGGTCTCCGTGGCATTAGCACCTGCGCCTTTGCTTTGACCGGTCCGACCTCAAATTTTCCCGCGCGCGCCGCAGCGATCGCGGTCTTGAATGTCACCACCTCGTAAGTTCTGGCACTAATCGTTTCCGAATTCTCCCCGGATTCCTGCAACTTCTGGGCTGTAAATCCTTGTCCGGTGATTTCCGGAGGCTCGATCAGCCTTGGACGGGCGCGTGGATCAAATCCTAGCCGAATTTGGACAGGGACGATTTCGCCGACATAGGCAGACTTCTTGGGCACAACTAATTCAGCGAAAATCAGCTTGCCCGTGCCAACCGATTGTGCGTTCTGACCCGCGCCAGAAGAAGACGACCCAGCAGCCGAATCTGCGACGTTTAATCTTAACTCCGGTGTCCGCAGCAATTGGCTGCCCACGCGGATTGTTTGGGGCGGGATCGTGAATCGGCCGGCTTTGAGCGGCAGGATTGTGTAATTGTAAGTCACGCTTGATGTAGTCGTGAAATTGCGCATTTCGAATTGGCGTGATGTTCCGGTCGCGTGAATCTCAAGGCCATCGACTGAGATGTTCTCCGGCGGTCTCGCATCCCTGGCGCCGCTTAGCTTGATTTGCAACTGGACCGTTTCGCCGATAGCGGCTTCCGAGTTACTCAACACCGCGGTCACGCTCGGCGAATCAGCAAACGCAGCGTCGCTCCCCGCAAACGCGATTAGCGCAGCAAGCAAAACTATTGCGGAGAGTCGCACGCGGTACATTGACATGTTCAATCAAATATCAAACTACCGTTACCAGTCGTTATAGACATGGTGCGTCGCCTTGCGTTCATCAAGTCGAACGCGAGCCTCTTCATCTTTCATCGATTCAAGGAGTGCCAGGGCTTGGCGCTCGCTCATCTGACCTTCTTTTTCCGCTTCGGCCTCGGCAGCCTGTACACTTTTGTCTGGTGATTTTTGGGATTTATCCTCAGTAGCCCCCTTGACCTCACCCGCGAGTTTTTTCTGCGGCGATTCCTCCGGAGTAGCGGACGGTGTCGCATTTTCACCTTCACCTTGACCCGGTGACGGCGAAGGCGTTTGGTTTTCTCCTTCGCCCGGGCTGGGTGATTGCTCACCCTTCTGTTCGCCCGGCGATGGTGAAGGCTGATTGCCCTGCTGCTTCTCAGCGCCCGGCGAAGGAGAGGGGCTCTCGCCAGGCTGTTGTTGCGGACTTTTTTGCGGCTCGTTCTTTGCCTGGGATTGATCGTTCTTCTCTTCCTTTTGATCTTTGCCATTCCCAGATTGGTCTTGTGACTGCCGATCTTTCGATTGCTGTTGCTGTTGGTCTTTTTGTTGTTGCTGGCCCTGACCCTGCTGCTGGTTTTGCTTTTGTTGTTGCTGGTTTTGCTGCTGCTGCGGTTGTTGATTCTGCTTGTCTTGCTTGTTCTTCTGCGGCGGTGACGGGGAAGGGGAGGGTTGTTGCTCTGCTTGTTTTTTGTTTTTTAGTTCCTCGATCTTCTTCTTTACGTAATCGTAGTTTTCTTTTGCTTCTTTGTTTTGCGGTTCCAGCTTGAGTGTCTGCTCGTAATGATCGAGCGCGTTTGTCCATTCGCTGAGCTTCTTGTCGTCGCTTTTCTGTGCTTCACCGCGCTGGTAAAGTGTGTTGCCGAGATTGTAATGACCCTTGCTCTGCAACCCTGTATCGGGCGAGAGCAACGCCTGACTAAAGGACTCCAGCGCCTTGCTGTAATCTTTTAATTTGTAGGCTGCCGCGCCCGAATCGAACTGGAGTTTGTCTTCAGCGCGCGATTCCGGATGCGATTTTAATGTTTCCTGAAACTGGCTGTAGGCATCCTCGAATTTACCGTTGCTATAAGCGTCCAGACCCGCGGCCGCACCGAAGGCGAACTGGCAGAGAAAGATCACCAGCGCAGCCGTCGCAGCTGTTACTTTCGCGGGCGCGGGAACGTGAATTCGCTCGCGCACGCGTTTGCGTTCGCCAATCAAGATCGACAATCCAAGAGCAGCCAGCGCGGCGCCTAGCGGCCACTCATATCGTTCAATCGGGCGCCGCGACAAACGCACATCGATCTCAGCAGCTTGCATCTTTGCCAGTCCTTCATTGTAAATCTGCTGCATTGTGCGCGGTCCGTTTTCCAGATGGACATAAAATCCGCCCGTAGCCTGGGCGATTTCGCGCAAACGTTTGTCGTCCAGCTTTGATTTCACGACTTGACCGGCTGAATCTTTAACGAAAGCCGTCTCGCCATTTTCGCTGGTTATCGGAATGAGCGAACCTTGCGGCGTACCTACGCCAACCGTGAAAATGCGCACGCCCGCGTCGGTCGCGGTTTTCGCCACGTTCACGGCATCGCCGCTTAATTCTTCGCCATCGGTAAAGATGATGAGCGCGCGATTTCCCACCGCACTTTTCCCGAAGCTCTGCATGGCGAGAGCAATGGCGCTCGAGATGTTGGTGCCGCCTTCAGGAATTGTCGTGGTGTCGAGATCGTTAACTGACTCCATCACCGCTTCGTAATCAATCGTGAGCGGCGCCTGTAAAAAGGCGCGGCCGGCAAAAGCGATCAGGCCAACGCGATCGCCCTGTAGCTCGTGGATTAAATCCTGGGCAGCAAGCTTGACGCGCTCAAGCCGGTCAGGCTGCACATCATTGGAAAGCATGCTGCGTGATGTATCGACTGCTATCAGAAGGTCTAGACCTTTCCACTTCACATCCTCAAACGTATAACCCCAGCGCGGCTGTGCCAGACTCAACAGGGCGAGAGAAAGGCCGAGCAACAGCAGCGCAAATCTGAACACGCGCCGCGGCCGATTGACCGTTCCGGCAAGCTGTGGCAACAACCGCGCCGAAACAAACTCCTGCAAACGCCCGAGGCCGCGATGCTCCGCGCGGATAAACAACGCGATCAGGATCGGGATCAGAAGCAGTCCCCACAGCCATTGCGGTGCGCCAAAACTCATGGAATTTGTTAAATCGTTAGAGCGTTAAATCGTTGCAGCGGGTCCCTCATGGCAGTTTTTTCCAGATCGTTTGCGACAACAAAATCTGCGCGAGCAGCAACCCACAGCCGCTCATGAGGCACAGCGGAAATAAATCGCGGTATTGCTGATATTTTTTCACGCTCACGGTCGATTTTTCCAGCTGATCAATGTCTTGATAAATTTGTTCGAGCGATTTGGTATCCGTAGCGCGAAAAAACTTACCGTCCGCAATTTTCGCGACCTCTCTTAGACCCGCTTCATTAAATTCCACACGTTGATTTTCATAGAGCAAGTTGCCCAGGACATCGGTTAATGGACCTCTTGAAGTGAATATCGGCGCCGGGGCGATTCCATTGATTCCGGCGCCGATGGCGTAGAAGTGAATTTTTAATGCTTTCACTGCTTCCGCGGCGGTGTTCGGCGGAATTTTTCCTGCATTATTTTCTCCGTCGGTTAAAAGCACGAGCACCCGGCTCTTTGCGCGCTTATCATTCAATCGGTTGGCCGCCGCCGCCATGGCCGACCCAATTGCGGTGCCGTCTTCGACGAGACCGATGCGCACTCTCTCCAGATTTTGCAAAAGCCAATCGTGGTCCAGCGTCATCGGACTTACAACGTAGGGGCGGGCCGCAAACGCAATGATCCCGATGCGATCGTTCGGCCGGCTTTCGATGAACTTGCGTGTCACCTCGCGGATCGCGTCCACGCGCGTCGCTTCCTGACCGCCGATCGTAAAATCTTTTGTAAGCATCGATCCGGAAACATCGAGCACCAGTATGATGTCGATCCCGCTGGCCTCAATCTGAGTAAGACTTTTGCCAAGCTGCGGACGCGCGAGCGCAACAACGAAAACTGCGATCGACGCCAGCAGCAACGTCCGCAGAATTTTTCCCGCGCGCGCCGCACTTTGTTTTCCGATTTCCCTAAGGCTCGCTGTGGATGAATAGGTCAACGCGGCAGCCGGTCCGCGTTTCCCGCGCAACCAGGCAAGCAAGGGGATCGCCGGCAGAAGCAAGAGCAGCCACGGATGCGCGAACGTCAATGCGCTATTTGCTGACCACCAATCAGACAGTTGCAAGTTGTCCTCCTTTTACAAAACGGGTTGCTTCTTCCAGTAACAGCTGGCTGTCGGACGAAGTCGCCTCATAGCGCGCGAATTTGATCAGGTCGCATCGATTCAAAAAATCTTCGAGCAGCGACTTCTCACCACTCGAAAACTGCGACGTCTTGGTCAGCGCGTTTAGAAATTCCACCGATGTCTGCCGCGTCACCGGGAAACCATGTTGCTCGGTCACGTAGCGACGAAGAATATCTGATACGCGGATGCTAAATTGATAAGGGTTAAGCCTGTCGATTTGATCTCGCATTCGCTCAAGCGCTTCGAGGGCGCGGTCGCGTGGTAACTGAGGCGGTTGCGGTCGCTTCCGTCTTTTCGCAATCAACCAAACGATCAATCCAACAATTATTAGGGCGAGAAACGTCCCGGCAAAAACCACCCATGGCGGTATCAGCGAATAATCGACTGGTGGCGCAATATCGTGAAATTCTTCCGCCGCCAGGATTGAAAGGCATCCTATTGGTTCGATAATTGCCCAGCGTTTTAACGCTTGGTCAGGGATCGAAATACCATTCAAGTCTCCGGAGGGACGAAATAATTCTGCTTCTGTTCTAGAACCAATAGTATCTCGCCGTGCTTCTGCTGTCCCTCGCGGGACTCGGTTCCTGAACGCCACGGTTAACCCCGCGTTGAAACGCTGGGCTATTTTCAAAAATCGTAAACAGGGTCTGATGAATTCCATCACCTCACCGAATAGAGAGCCGGCGCTCGCGCTGTTTGAAGAAAGAGCGCAGCGGCGGCAAATAATCCTTCCCGGTTTGGAGTGCGATTCCGTCAATATTGTTTCGCCGTAGCGTGCGCGAAAGTTCCGTTTCATGTTCATTGACCAAATCCGAGAAGCGCGCCCGTGTGGTGCGATCAGCCGTGTTAATCTCGATTTGGTCGCCGGTTTCAGCATCTTCCAGAGTGATGATACCGATGTTCGGCAAAACCTTTTCACGTTCGTCATGAATGTGAATGGCCACGAAATCGTGCCTCCGCCCGCTCACCGCCAGCGCCCGCGAGAAATCTGGTGCTTGAAAGTCCGAAATGAAAAAAACGACTGCGCGGCGCGTGACGATTTTGTTCAGATAATCGAGCGCCAGCGCCGGTTCTGTCCCGCGTCCTCGCGGTTCAAAAAACAAAATCTCGCGGATGAGCCGCAGGGTGTGCGAGCGGCCTTTCTTTGGCGGAATAAAAAGTTCAACCCGATCGGTGAAGAGGATGAGACCGACTTTGTCGTTATTGCGGATCGCGCTGAATGCAAGCAAACACGCGACTTCCGCAGCCAGCTCGCGCTTGGATTGAGAAACACTTCCGAAGTTCCCGGATGCGCTGACGTCGACAACGAGCATCACGGTGAGTTCACGTTCCTCTGTAAATTTTTTTATGAATGCGGTGCCCAGGCGCGCCGTCACGTTCCAGTCGATTGCGCGAATTTCGTCACCTGGCTGGTATTCGCGCACATCTTCAAAATTCATTCCTCGGCCTTTGAAGACGCTGTGGTAATCGCCGGCGAACGCGGTTTCGACCAGACCGCGCGTCTTGATTTCGAGGGTCCTGATCTTTTTGAGAATCTCGGTCGTGTCCATTACCGGTAAGAAGTGATTGGTGAGAAGTGAGAAGTAGTTATGCGAAAACCTCGTCGATGTTGGATTGCTGTTCGCTCGTCGAGTCATTCTCTACTACGCGCGGAATGGCGCGATAATCTGTTGCTGGAGAATGCTTACAGAAGTCGTCCGCGCGGTCGATCATTCGCGAAAGCATTCGCCCTATCGAAATGTATTTCGAGTCAAGCGCGTCGAATTGGCCAGGGAGAAGATAGCCAGAATCTCGCGCGTCATCTAACCATGACTGGGTCTCCGTAGCCTCGCCCAGTGCTTCATCCAGCTTGTTAACAAAGACTGCTTTATAACGACGCCGTTCCCAAGCCTCGGCAATCATCGCCTTAACCGCACGCGAACTTCGCCGAATCTGATCTGTTAAGGAATAACGTTCCTCCGCAGGAAATTGACGACTCAAGAGGAATATGGTTCCTGCTGCGTCTTGAGCTGCTTGATAAACTTTCAAATCTCGAAACGATCTTGCAATCACCGGTAACAACTTCTCACTAATCACCTCTCACCTCTCGAAATTTCCTTAGGGCACAGGCAGTCCCGCAAAAATCCGCTCGATGATCGTCTCGCTGGTGACCGCTTCCGCCTCGGCTTCGTAGCTGACAATGATGCGATGCCGCAACACGTCCGGGCCGATGCTCTTCACGTCCTGCGGGGTAACATAACCGCGGCCGTTCAGGAACGCGTGTGCCCGCGCCGCGAGCGCGAGATAAATTGTCGCCCGCGGCGACGCACCGTACCGAATCAGGCCTTCCAATCTCAGGTTGTAAGTAGCTGGCTCACGCGTTGCCCAGACAACATCGACAATGTAATCTTTCACCCGATCGTCGATGTAAATGCTGTTGACCACATCGCGCGCGGTGATGATCTGCTTCGGCTCAACAACGGGATCGACTCGCAAATCGGGTGCCGAAGTCGCCATCAGATCGAGAATTTGTCGCTCCTCCGATTTCTGCGGATAACCAATATTCAATTTTAACATGAAGCGATCGAGTTGCGCTTCGGGCAGCTGATAAGTTCCTTCCTGCTCAATTGGATTTTGCGTCGCAAGAACGAGAAACGGATCGGATAGCGGATAAGTTTGCTCGCCGATGGTGACCTGCCGCTCCTGCATCGCTTCGAGCAGCGCGCTCTGCACCTTGGCCGGCGCACGATTGATTTCGTCGGCCAAGATCAGGTTCGAGAAAAGTGGTCCGAGCTTGGTCGTGAACTCGCCAGTGCGCGGGTTATAAATGAGGGTGCCGATCAAATCCGCAGGCAGAAGATCGGGCGTGAATTGCAGTCTCTGAAACCCGGTTCGAATGCATGCGGCCATTGTTTTCACTGTCAGCGTTTTAGCCAGACCGGGAACGCCCTCGAGCAGGATGTGACCGTTAGCGAGCAGGCCGAGCAAAAGGCGGTCGACCAGATATTTCTGGCCAACTACCACATGACCAACCTGCTGGCGCAACGCCGGAATCCATTGGCCCAGCTCCCGCACTTCCTGCGTAATCTCCTGCGTCGATTTCATACGGAGTGGTGAGACACGTAAGGCGAGGAGAATGTTCGATTAAACGTGGTGCAAGCCTTTGGGCTGCTGTTTATTTCGGTCGCGATCGCGACGCTTGCGTCTCGCTCCTCGCGCGAGGACGTTAGCGTCAGAATAATCAGACGATCTACATCGCGATCTAAGTTCCTGTGATCCGAGAGAAACATGTTAAAAGGTCGGTCGACAATATCAGTTCTCAAACCGTGGCACCGAGCGGTTTTTATGGTCGCATTTGCCGGCGTGACGATATCGATCCTGGCAGGGATCGCGCGGCATGATTCGGCAATCAATTTTTTGTCGTACGACCGACGGGCGGAGTGGATCGTGTTTCCAACTGCGATTGATGCGCACGCGCATTCGTCTGCCGGTCTCGATGCGACATTCCGGCGCGAGATTGTTTTGATGGACCAGCCGTCTACGGCGCGCTTGAGCGTTTGCGCAATGCGGCGCGCCGAAGTGAAAATCAACGGCGTTACGGTACGGCCTCGGTCAAATCGCAATTGGAAGGAGATTACGAGCATCGACGTCGCCGAGCACTTGCACGTCGGCACGAACCTTATCGAGGCGCGCGTTTTCAATCACAATGGACCACCGGCACTCTGGCTCACTTTAACTACCGATCAATTGCGCTTGCGGAGCGACGAAAGTTGGGAAGCGTCGTTTGCCGGTTCTTCCTGGCGCAATGCCGCACTGGCGTCTGACGCGAAGAGTCCCGGGCCCGGTAATTCCATTGCTGGCGGCGAGCTCACGTTCGATGCGATACAAAAACTTTGGCCGTTGTGGATTGTTCTGGCCGCGATCGCTTCTGTAATCAGCTTTCTCTGGAACGTTAACTCCAGCGAGTCCACATCACTGTGGCTACAACAAATGCTCTTGCTCATGTTAGCCGGCTTGTGGTTGCTGTTATTCTGGAATAATACGCGGCTATTACCGTTTCACGCCGGTTTTGATTCGAAGGAGCACCTCAAATACATCAGCTACATCCAGGAACACCGGGCGCTGCCGTTGCCGACCGATGGATGGGAGATGTATCAGCCACCACTTTATTATTTGATCGCCAGCGCAAGCCTTTCAGCGTGCCAACTCTCAATCAACGATCCGACGTCAATCTTCGTTCTGCGCCTGCTCGGAGCACTCTTAGGCATCGCCCAATTCGTTTTTGTTTTTTTGAGTTTGCGGCTCCTGTTTCCCGCGCGAACCGCATTCGTTGGCCTTCTGCTGGCAGCGTTCCTGCCGATGCATTTGTACCTGGCGCATTATGTGACGAACGAGATTCTGGCCGCGACGCTTGCAACAGCAGCACTCTATCTCTGTTTGCGTCTGCTGAGGAGCGAGAAGCCGCGCGCATCACAATTTGCGTGGCTCGGATTGGCGATGGGCGCGGCAATGTTAGCAAAAGCGACCGGAATTCTGTTGCTGCCGATCTTAATTGCTGCAATTGCAGCCAAGCTCGCTGTCACGCGGGCGCCAGTCGCGATCTCGTTGCGCAATCGGTCTGCTGCTCGCGATTTGTTTCGCGGTATGCGGGTGGCATTACGCACGCATCTGGCTGAGGTTCGGCACACCGCTGCTCGGCAACTGGGATGTAGTCAGCGGGTTCGCGTGGTGGCAGGACCCCGGTTATCACACGATGGCTGACTACCTCCGTTTTGGCCGCTCGTTAGTCAATCCGCTCTTCAGCGGTTTCGCCGGATTTGCCGACGGAATCTATTCTACGCTGTGGGGCGATGGCTTGTGTGGTGGTTTGTCGAGCTTGATCGTCGCCTGGAACCAGCAACCGATGGCCGCCGGTTATTTGTGGGCGCTAATTCCGACGACGCTGGTTCTCGCTGGCGCGGTCGTCGCGATTCTCCAATTCATTCGAAAGCCTTCGAGCGAATTGTTTCTATTAATCGGTTTCTGCACTGTCATTGTGCTCGGCCTAGTTTTCATGACGCTAAAAGTTCCCTCCTACGCACAAGCGAAAGCGTTCTATGGATTGTCGATCCTCACGCCGCTTTGTTTCTTTGGCGCACTCGGTTGGGAAACGCTGACCCACGGGCACGCGCGTTTGCGGTTTATTCTTGGCGCGCTCATCTTGTTTTGGGCGATAAACAGTTTCGCCGCGCACTGGATTGTTCCTTCGGTGCCGCAGCATTTGTACGCCGTAAAAGCTTTAGGCACCCAGGGCAAGATCGACCGCGCCGCCGCCGAAGCAGTCAAAGCCGTGGAAGCCGATCCCTCGAACGCAGCTGCGCGAGGCTTTCGCGCGTTGAGCTTGAGCGAGCTAGGCGAGGACGAGGAGGCCATCAAGGAAGCCGAGCGGGCGATCCAATTGAATCCGGCCGATTCTGCTGTCCATCTGCAACTGGCCATTTCGGCAAAGCGTACTGATTCGGAGCGCGCCATCGCCGAAGCCCGCCGCGCGATCGAGCTCGGTCGGGAAAATACCTCGGCCTACCAATTCCTGATGAATTGTCTTCTCGAATCGCGCCGTTACAACGAAGCCAATGAGCTGGGGCGGGAATGGCTCGCTGTTTCGCCCTATGACGTAGGCGCTCATTCCGCTTTAGGCGTGGCTATGGCCGAGAACGGCGATCTCATATCGGCCGCCAGGCACCTCGGCTACGTGATGATGTTGCGGCCGGAACACGAACAAGCGCACGCGAACCTGCGCCAGATCCTGCTGTCGTTGGCCAAAGAGCCTGATGGCCTGCAGCAACTCCGCGATGTCGCCGCAACCGCACCGGATTCACCACGAATGCTGGACGAATTAGCGTGGTTGCTTGCGACGTATCCCGATTCGAAATCGCGCGATGGGAGCGACGCAGTTCGCCTTGCCGAGCGCGCTTGCGTTCTGACCGAGCGCCGAATCCCGGCTCTTCTCGACACGCTAGCTGCGGCTTACGCTGAGGCGGGAGACTTTCCACGTGCAATCATCACCGTCGAAGAAGCGCTCAACCACGCTCACTCCTCCGGGGACGGCGACGCCATTAAGCTGAGCGAAAAGATTCTTACATCACTCCGCGAAGATCTTGCCTACCGCGAGGAGCCGGAGTAACCGGCCATCAGCAAGCACGGTGAAAATCGGCCCGCGCCGCGAGGCGCAGAAACCGAGTAGGCCAACCTTATTCTCCTCGCGAGCGCGACGCTGGAGTCACACTCTTCGCGCGGGGACGCAGTGTCAGAATGATGGGTAGTCCGGGAAAAGGTTGGGCTTTTCGAATGCGAGCTTCGAGATAACGACGATAAGTATCGGTCAATAAGCGAGGCTCGTTCACAAAGATGGCAAATTCCGGAGGTTCGAGCGTCGCTTCTGGGTTACCGCTCGCTTGCGCGGCGTAAAAAAGTTTGAGGCGTCGCCCGGAAATCATCGCTGGCGGATTGGCGGCAAAAGCCGACCGAAGCAATCGATTTAGAACCCCGGTACCGATTCGCTCCCGTGCTGCGCGTCGGACTTTTCCGATAAACGCAAATAATTTATCAATGTTTTCGCCGGTCAGCGCGGACGCAATCAGGACCGGCGCGTAATCGAGAAAGAAAATTTGGGCACGCGTCTCATCGACAAGTTGCGCGATGGTCTGCTTTTCCTTGCGCTTTGGTTTGACTAAATCCCACTTGTTCAAAACAATGATCGCCGCCTTGCGCGCCTTTTGAATCAGGCCCGCGATCCGTTTGTCCTGCGCGGTGACGCCCATCGTAAGATCGACAATCAGCACGCAGAGGTCGGCGCGGCGAATACTTCGTTCCGCGCGCATCACGCTGAAGACTTCAACCGAAGTGGAATGTTTGCCGCGTCTGCGAATTCCCGCAGTGTCGATAAACAAGAACTCCTGACTGTTCCGTTGGTAAGAAATGTCGATGGCGTCGCGGGTTGTTCCGGGCAGCTCGCTTACGATTGCGCGCTCGCTGCGTATAATTGAGTTGATCAGCGAAGACTTGCCGACATTTGGCCGCCCGATGATCGCGATGGCGATTGGATGTTGGATGTTGGATGTTCGATGTTCGATGTTCAAAGGCGCCGGCAGGGATTGATCAACCGTTTCCAACAATTCGGAAATGCCGCGCCCATGCGCTGCACTGATTGAAACACTCTTGGAAAATCCCAGCGATGCGAAATCAATTGCGAGGTTCTCGCGTTTTTCATTGTCGATCTTGTTGATGACGAGGATGACCGGCTTCTGTGATCTGCGCAGCATGCGCGCCAGTTCCTGATCAAGCGGTGACAATCCGTCCATTGCATCGACAACAAGAAGCAGGAGGTCGCTGTCTTGAATCGCTCCGTCGACTGCGCGGCGAATCTGCGCGGACAGTTCAGATTCGCCTGCGCCGGCTACGCCGCCGGTATCCCATACGATAAACGGCTGACTGCCGCGCGTGCAGGCCGCTGAGATGCGATCGCGTGTGATCCCGGGTTGATCGTGCACGATGGCGATCCTGCGGCTAATCAAACGATTAAATAATTCCGATTTGCCTACATTGGGCCGGCCTACGATTGCGACATTCGGCAGATTGCTCACAGCGCCATTCATCGCGTGAAAACGCTCGCCTCAATGCCTTGTCGCGTGCGCGTGGCCTTCAACTTGTAGCTGCCGTATCCCGTCCGAGACGTAAATGATTCCTGAGATAAATGTGAAGATTCCGGCGGCGAGAACAACATAGAGCAGGGAAAGAAAACGCAGCTGCAACATGACCCACGCAATCGCCGCCATTTGCAAAACAGTCGCGACTTTGCCGGTCCAACTTGGTTTCACGTGCACTTTGCCATTGAGCATGTGTAACACACCTGCGCCGACGAGAATAACGGCATCGCGTGTGATAACGAGAACAGGGAACCATGCTGGAAATCGTCCGTATTCAGGATCGATTTCGCTCCAGTTACTGATGCTCAACGTGATGATCGCGCTCAGCAGCAAGCCTTTGTCCGCAATGGGGTCGAGAATCGCGCCGAGCGCGCTGCGCTGTTTGTAATGACGCGCGACGTATCCGTCCAAACCATCGCTCACTGCAGCGATCAGGAAAATGGCGATGGCGGTGAAGCGCATCCATTCGGCCCGCGCACCCTCTTGAATGCTCTCACCGTAATAGATGGCCATGGTGACGAAAGCAGGAATCATCAAAATCCGAACCACAGTGATTTTGTTGGCCGTCGTCATGATGCCAGGGTGACGAAAGCAATTGTAGGGCGTTTCGGGGAAACGCCAATCCTGCGATTGGCGTCCGACACAGGCGCCTTGCAACGTGCGAACGTTAAATCGGGATCGCTCCTGCCTTTGCTGGGGAGATTTTAAACCCTTCGATTTGTTTCTTGATCTCGTTAGCGAAGCTGGCTGCGCCGGCGCCATTCACAACGCGATGATCGAATGTGAGTGAAAGCGTGATCACTTCTGCACCTTCGTTTTTGTTTCTGTTTGAAATTAATTCGCGGTGGGCAGTACCGACGAAAAGGGTGCCGACTGATGGCGGCACAACAATCGGTGTGCCGGCTTTCACACCGAATGCGCCAAGACTTGTGATCACGACCGGCGCGTTCATCGCGTCAACACGACCGCCGCGGGTAGCATTTACCGTTTCGTTGTAAACCTTCACGAATTCTGGCCAGCTTTTCTTGTTTGCATCGACAACCACCGCGGTCGCAAGGCGATCGTTTTCCAGCGCGACTGCAACGCCGAGATCGAAGTCCTCGTTTTCAATGATCTGATCGTCGTCGAGAATCAAACGACGGAACGGCGCGTGTTTTTCCATGGCGCGCACGACTGCCCACGCAATCATAACAGAAGGGGAGGGCGCATTCTTGCCCTCCTTCTCTTTCGCTGCATCGCGGGCTTTTTGAATTGCCTCCCAGCGAGCATCGATTTGCAAATTGGCAGGGATCACGCGGCTAAGTTTACGCGTGATAGTAGGCGAAAGCGCAGGCTCGATTGTTGTACTCCGGCGGCTGCCGGATGACCCCGGCTGGGTGAACTCGCGCTCAGGCATCGAGCGGGCGCGGTCAGCGCCTGCGGCTAGCGCGCCACCAGTTGCCGATTCTTTTGCGGCAGCTTGAAACTGCTCTGCTAAAGAACCTTCCCTTGTAAGAATGGTCCCAAGTTCCTGGCCGATCTCGACCGTATCGCCCACCTTTGTTTTCCATTCGCCCATCACACCAGCGAATGATGACTCAATCGGATAAACCGCTTTGTCGGTCTCAACTTCGCAAAGCGGATCGTCCAGTGCGATCGCATCACCGGGCTTCTTCAAGACCGAGACAATTTTTGCGTTCCGAATTCCTTCGCCCATCACCGGAACGGTAATGTTTTGCACGTGTTCCGCTGTAGCCGGGGTCGTTGATGCCGGCCGGGTAAACGTTGGCTCTGCTTCGGTACGGCCGGAATCACCGATTCCGGTTACAGCAACACGTTCGTGTTTCGTTGCGATGGAGCGTTTGATCGCGTTGACGATTCGTTCTACATCTGGCAACGCGGCGTATTCGTAGATCGGGTTGTAACCGATCATGACGTTGGCTTTGCTGACGAGAATCGGCGGGCTGATCATCTCATTCCACAGCGCCGGTCTGCCGGCTACATGCGAAATGATCATCTGACCAACGCTGCAATTTTCCGTGTCTTCTTGCACGACCACGAGCCGCCGGGTCTTTTGCACCGATTTTTCAATCGTGGCGCGGTCCCATGGCATGATTGAGCGCAGATCGATCAGCTCAACGCTTATGTCGTTCTCGATTTTCTCGAGGGCTTCGAGCGATTTTTCGATTGTGTTGCCCCACGCGACCAGCGTGACATCAGAGCCGCTCGTGCACTTGCGAGCCTGACCCAATGAAACGGCGCGAA
>VBQC01000156.1 GCA_005887825.1 Verrucomicrobiota bacterium
CCACCTCCAATTCGCCCAGTGGAGTGCAAGAGCTGCCGGGCCAGTCGCCGAGACCAAACTTGGAGGTGGACACTGGATAGATAGCCATCAGGTTACCGCGATCGAGAACCGCTAATTTTTGTTCGCGCGCGCTGATAAGGATGTGATGCCGCGTGTCCGGCGCGGCACAGGACGAGATGACGAGTGCGATCGCGCCGATAACAGTGAGGCGGGTGAGGATGTCGATCGCGTTGCGACTTGTCATAAGCGGTTGAACCTAAAAAAGTTCTCCGCCGTTTCCGTGGTGGCCTCGGCGATTTCGTCTCTGCCACAATGCGCGTGTGCGCCGGCTCACACCGTTTCCCGCGAAACGGCACCGGTGCGAGATACGGACAATCCGTTTCGACCATGAATTTCCAGGAGGGAACCTTGGCGGCAACCTCGCGCACGCTCGCGCCGTTCTTAAACGTGACGATGCCGGTGAAAGAAACCAGATGATCGAGGTCAAGAACTTCGTTCGCCTGTTCGAGCGTTCCGCCGAAGCAATGAAAGACGCCGCGCAGTTTTCCGGCGTACGGCTTCATGATTTCGAGCGTGTCGTCCCACGCGTCGCGTTGGTGGATGACCACATTGAGGTGAAGCTCGATCGCCAAATCGAGCTGTTCCTCAAAAAGATCGATCTGTTTCGATTTGTAAGCGCCATCTTCAATGCTGGCTTCCAGTTGCTCTTCAGTTCCGCTCTGTAGCGCGCTGAACACCTGCACATTTTTCTGTTTCGCTGCTTCGACGCTCGGCAAATGATGATAATCAAGACCGGTCTCGCCGATCGCCACGACGCGCGGACTCTTCGCCAGCTCGCGCAACGGCGTGATCACGTCTTCCCCCGCTTTTTCGGCATAGGTCGGATGAACGCCGATTACGGCGTAGACGCTCGAATATTTCTCAGCGAGATCGACCGCGCGCCGGCTGCTCTCGATTGACGTCCCGATCGTGATGATACGCGTCACACCAGCTTCGTTTGCGCGACCGAGCACATCATCCAAATCGTTAGCGAAATCCGGGTAATCGAGATGCGCGTGTGTTTCGATCAGCATTTTGTCATTCCGAGCGGAGTCGAAGAATCTCTCATTGTTTATCTAAACTGCATAGCAGTAAGAGATGTCTCGACTTCGCTCGACATGACAAAAAGTCGAGATGCGTGTGTTTCGACGAGTTGAGAGTTCATACGGGCGTTCTTCTATCAACTCTCAACTAAAGACTCTCAACTTCTTTGCTACCATTCGAGTATTGTGCTTGCCCAGGTAAGGCCACCGCCGAACACGACCATGAGAATGTAATCGCCAGGCTTAATCCGCCCGCTGCGATTGGCTTCGTCGAGCGCGATGGCCACAGCGGCTGCGGATGTGTTTCCATAGCGGTCCAAGTTTACGTAGAATCTTTCGAGCGGGATACGGAGCCGATCTGCGATCGCTTCAATGATGCGCAAGTTGGCCTGATGCGGAATGACGCACGCAATATCGTGAATAGACAAGCCAGCTTGTTCGAGTGCTTTTTTCGATGCGTCCATCATGGCGGTGACCGCTTGCTTGTAAACTTCTTTTCCGGTCATGTGGATCGTGTTCAAGTTCAGATCCACATTGTCGCGGGTGATCGGGCAACGCGAACCGCCGCCGGGCATGAATAAAATATCGGTGTACTGACCGTCGCTGCCAATATGTGTGCTAATTACGCCGTGAGAGCTGCCGCGGTGACGCAAAACAGCGGCGCCTGCCCCGTCCCCGAAAAGGACGCAAGTGTTGCGATCGGTCCAGTTAGTGATCGACGTTAATTTTTCGGCTCCGATCACAAGCACCGTGTCGTGCGTATGCGACGTGATAAATTGTTGCGCAATTTCAATGCCGAAAAGAAACCCGGCACAGGCTGCGGAAATATCCAGGCAAGCGGCATTAGTTGCACCGATCTTCTTCTGAACGAAACAGGCCGTGGCGGGAAATAACATATCGGGAGTGGCTGTTGCCACGAGAATGAGATTGATCTCCCTAGGCGAAATCTTTGCCTGTTCGATTGCCTTCAGGGCCGCCCTGGTGGCCATGTCGCTTGTGTTTTCGTCTTTAGCAGCAATACGGCGTTCCTTAATGCCCGTGCGAGTGGTGATCCAATCGTCGCTGGTATCGACCATGCGCGAGAGATCCGCGTTGGTCACAATTTTTTCGGGCACATAACTACCCGTGCCGATGATTGAGACCGTACGCAGCGGTTTAGCGGAGCGCGGGCTCGAGCGAGGCTGTCGTTTCATTGTAACGGCGAATCTCCTCGACAATATGCGGGTTCACCTGCTGTTCAATTGACTCTGCTGCCACTCGCAGCGCATTCTTGATCGCCAGCGGGCTGCTCGCGCCATGTGCAATAATGCAGATGCCGTTCACGCCGAGAAGCGGGCTGCCGCCGTACTCTTCGTAATTGGTCTTGTTCTTAATGTCCTTAAATGCATGCCGAGCGAGATAGGCGCCAGCCATTCGCCATTTGGAGCGGTCTAATTCGTGCCTGAGCCATTTAAAAATCGCCACCGCGATCGATTCACACGTTTTCAAGATCACGTTGCCGACGAATCCGTCGCATACGACAACTTCGACAGGGTCCTCAAACAAATGCCGGCCCTCGATGTTGCCCACGAAGTTGAGCGAACTCTTCTTCAGCATCTTGAAGACTTCCTTGGTCTTCTCAGTGCCTTTTACGTCTTCTTCGCCGAGCGATACCAAACCGACCGTCGGACTCTTGTAGCCGAGAACATGGCGCGAATAAACTGAGCCCATGAACGCGTATTGAAGAAGATGTTCGGGCCGCGCGTCGATGTTTGCGCCTGCATCGATCAAAACAAAAACATTCGTTTCTGTTGGAAGCACCGCCGCGATGCCGGGACGGTCGATGCCCGGTAATGTGCGCAGCTTGATCATGCTTGCAGCGACGGCTGCACCAGTATGGCCGGCGGTCACGATCGCGTCTGCCTGGCCGCGTTTCACCAGATCAACGGCGCGACTTACAGACGAATCTTTTTTGTGGCGAACGGCTGTCCAGGCGCGATCGCTCATCTCCACCACTTGAGTGGAATGCACAATTTCGATCCGTGAATCGTTGCACTGGTGTTCGTGCAACTCGCTTTCAATGCCGGCAGAGTCGCCGACGAGATACAGTTTCTTAATCTGGCGATACTCGCGCAGCGCCATGACGGCGCCAGCGACGAGGTTAGGCGGGCCAAAGTCACCGCCCATCGCATCCAGGGCGATTTTCATCGGTGCGAAATCTTGCGAACTAAACTGGGTGATTGCAAAGGGAAAATGAGGGACAGCGCAAATCGGGATTCGTAAATCGTGGATCGGAACCGATGTAACGATTCACGATGTAACGCTTCAACGCGAATCTACTTGCCTTCGAGTGTCAGCACCTGGCGCCCTCGGTAGTAACCGCACGAAGGACACGCAATGTGAGAGGCGACGGTGCTGCCACACTGCGGACATTTGTTCAGGTGTGGGGCATGCCAGCGATTCGCCGCTCTGCGCGTCCGCAAGCGCATCTTCGACGTTTTGCGTTTTGGAACTCCCATGTAAGCCAGCTAAAAAAGCATGTATTTGAGCAAAAACAATCGGGACGTGGATAGAAAAGCGAAATCGTGAATCAATTTAACGATCTACAATTAAACGCTTCAGCGCTTCATCTTCAACTTATCCAGCGCGCTCCAATCCGATTTGCGCGGCGCGTCTCGCGGCGCAGTTTCGATTAGCTTCGGCTTGCAAACTCGGCCGGCGTCGCGATCGCAACGCGGATGCGCAGGCAGATTGAGCAAAAGGTCCTCGCGCATGAATGGCGTAAGATCCACCGTCTCCGGTCCAGGCAGGTCCATGTGTACCGCAAATGCCGGCACCTGAATCTCGTGCACGAATCTTTCCAGACACCATACGCAACGGAGCTCTACCGGCTGCGAAAGTGATCCGCTTGCCCACAGCGCCCCGCCTGCAACGCCGAGATCGAGGTTGTAATGCAGCGGTCCGACGCAACGAATTCCCTCCGCTTCCAGCTCAGGAATAGGGCATTCTTCATCCCCATCGAGATGCAGACCTTCAGTTGGAATTTGTTTGAGATGAATCTTCATCGCTTGGAATCGGTTCGAAAAAATACGTGTCAAGAATGACTCCGGGCGAATTTTTTGCTGAGCGTGTGGGCGACCGCGGCCGGCACAAAACCCGACACATCGCCGCCGAGACGCGCGATTTCTTTCACGATACGAGAACTAAGATAAGTATATTCCTCCTTCGGCATGAGGAAAATTGTTTCTACACCGGCATCGAGTTTCCGGTTCATCAGCGCCATTTGAAATTCAAATTCAAAATCCGAAACGGCGCGCAAACCGCGGATGACCGCTCCGGCTTTTTCCGCTCTGGCGAATTCGACAAGCAATCCTTTGAACTGGGCAATTCGCACATTGTCGATCTTGCCAGCGGTCTCTCGCAACAAATCCAGACGTTCCTTCAGCGGGAGAAGCGGCTGCTTCTCGTCATTATGCGCCACGGCCACAATGACTTCATCAAACAGTTTCCGCGCACGCTCAATGATATCGAGGTGACCGTTCGTCACAGGATCGAAACTGCCCGGGTAAATGGCGCGTCTCATAAGCGGAATTGCGACCGCAAAGTCAGACATCAAACGTCAAACATCAAACTTTTCTGCGGTTGCCGAACTGCGTGGAAGCCGGGAGATTAATCTTTACTCTAAATGAACAATCCATCGCCGTATCGTAAGATTGCTGTCGCCAGCACGTTTTCCCCGCGGTTCAAGCAGGTGCTCGCTGAAGCGAAGCGAATCCGGGACAGATTTTCCTCCGACCTTCATTTGATTTATGTGGGCGATCGCGATGAGGAAACATCGAAGAAGTTTAACGA
The DNA here is from genome assembly GCA_005887825.1 of Verrucomicrobiota bacterium. Lineage (GTDB taxonomy): Bacteria > Verrucomicrobiota > Verrucomicrobiia > Chthoniobacterales > UBA10450 > Udaeobacter. The sequence goes on from VBQC01000156.1 coordinate 4,914, forward strand.
TGCGCTCGCGCAACTGCAGCTACCGGCCGATTCCCCAATTCATTACGAAAAAGGCGATCCAGCCCAAGCCATTCTCCGCGCGCTCGCGCTGCACAAGATCAACATGATCGTCGCCGGCGCCCTCGAAAAGGAGGTCGTGTTGCATCCGTTTCTTGGCAACGTCGCGCGCCGCCTTGTGCAAGAAGCCTGCTGTTCGGTCATGCTCTTTACCAAGCCGGATGCGAAACCCAAACCGCTGCGCCGAATTGTTTTTATCGCCGATTATTCCGAGCACGGATTGCACGCATTGAAAACGACATTGCCTCTCGCCTTGGCTGAATCGTGCGAGCGGCTTTATGTCATTCGTATTATCACGACGTTCGACCGCGCGCGCGCGTCGATTCGCGCGGATGCCGGCGAAGGTGAAAAACCCAAGACAAAAGACGAGGAAGAAGATACGCTGGAAAGATTCGTTTTGGCGGCTGGCGCAACCGAGGTCCCGATTGAGGCACGCTGCATCCGCGGCAACACCGGGTTGGCTGCCTCGGACTTTGTTCAATCCGTCAAAGCAGACTTGCTGGTGGTGCCAATGCAGAAAAGCGGCGGTGCAATCCAGCAACTACCGAGTAACATCGCCTGGATCACCGACGTGATTCCCTGTAATCTCTGGTTAATCAGGTAGGTGGATCGCGTTCTCCGAACGCGATGGTAATGTCACGCGCCGAAAGCGCACTTATTTAGCATCGTCTTCGGGGAAGCCGATCCGCCTTTGATGAATCTCGAGCATTCCTTTCAACCCTATGGCTTGCCGCATCTGGCGGTCATTTTTCTCACGATCGTCTTGCCCTTTGCGCTTGCCGCGATCGTGCGCCGCACAAAATCGCCGCGCGTTGAACGGACGATTGTTGTTCTTCTCTCCGCAATTCTCATCCTGAACTATGTCGCGTACTTAATTTTCGTCCGCAGCCACGGCATCGTTAGCTGGCAGCAAATGTTGCCTTTGCAATTATGTGATTGGGGCATGGTCGTGGTAATGGTCGCAATGTGGACTGGAAATCAGCGCTGGTTCGAGGTGGCATATTTCTGGGGGATTGGCGGTACGCTCCAGGCTGTGCTCACACCCAATTTGCGGTTTGGTTTTCCAGATTGGCGGTTTATCAGCTTTTTTACATCGCATTCTGGTATTATCATCGGCGTGGTTTTTCTAATGTTGACACGGCGATACCGGCCATACCCGATGTCGATCGTGCGCGTGTTTCTGTGGTCGGAATTTTATTTTGTGGTCACCCTCATTGCCGACGAGCTGACAGGTTTTAACTACGGATTTCTGTTGCACAAACCGGAAGCGTTTTCCATTTTGAGTTTTCTCTCCGATTCACGTCCGCTTTACCTTCTGGAGATGCACGGAGTGGCGTTACTTTTCTTTCTGGGATTGTATGCGCCGTTTGCGATTGCGGATCTGGTGAGGACGAAAATCGTGTCGCAAAAATAATGGGGCGACGGCCATACGCCGCCGCTACAATCATTCATTGTGAGAGCAAAGCCGTTGCGCGTTGGTAAAGTCATGATCGGCGGGGAACACCCGGCATTCATCCTCGGCCCATGCGTGATCGAGTCGGAGAAGTTCGCCTGGCGCATGGCAAAAAAGATCGCGGAAATCTGCGCGGCGGAAGATGTCGATTTTATTTTTAAAGCTTCCTACGACAAAGCCAACCGGAGCTCGGTGCGCTCGTTTCGCGGGATTGGTGTGCGAGATGGCTGCGAGATTCTTTCGGCTATCGGGCGCGATTTGAAAGTTCCGGTTACGACCGATGTTCATTCCCCCGAGGAAGCGGAGGTTGCCGCTGAAAAGATCGACTTGTTACAAATCCCCGCGTTTCTCTGCAGGCAAACCGATTTGCTGCGCGCCGCTGCGGAAACGGGTCGTGCGATCAATGTAAAAAAAGGTCAATTCCTTGCGCCGTGGGACGTGCGAAACATCGCCGAAAAGCTGATCGCCTTCGGTAACGCAAAGTTCTGTTTCACGGAACGCGGCACCACGTTCGGGTATAACAGCCTCGTGGCCGACATGCGATCGCTCTATTGGATTCGCGAGGCTGGATACCGTGTGATCTTCGATGCGACCCATTCCGTGCAGCGCCCCGGAGGGGCAGGGGACTCCACTTCGGGTGATGGCGCTCTTGCACCGGTATTGGCCCGTGCCGCCATGGCCGCCGGATGCGACGGCATCTTTATAGAGGTGCACGAAAATCCGGCGCGTGCTTTGTCGGATGGGCCGAACCAGATTCCGCTAAAGGATTTGCCGAAGCATTTGCGCATGTTAAAGGCTATTCATGCTGCTGTCTCGTAGCGGCCGCTCCGCAAGCTCGCCGCAGCGAGTCCGTCCTATGGCGGACTGGGGCGGCTGGTCCCTTTGGTTATTCCTGATGCTGTTGTCGATTGCGGTGATGGCAAGTCACGTGTTTGCACAGTCGAAAGGCCACAAAAAGAAACAAACTCGCGCGGGAGCGGCGCCGAGCGTTTCCCCAGGCGAGCAAAGTCTGACCAATATTCCGTTGCCTATCGGCCACGAAGCGAAGGGACTTGTGTTGCCAGATTTCGATGGCGAAGGCCATCTAAGGGGAAGATTCGAAGCAGGGACGGCGCGACGCATTGACCAGGAGCACGTCGGCTTTGAACATCTTAAAATTACGACCTACACCCCGGAAAATCAGACCGACCTGCGAATCGACATGCACACGTCGGTACTTGACTTGAAGACCCGCATCCTAAGCTCGAAGGAGCGGACAACAATCCAGCGCGCAGATTTCAACATCGCCGGTGATTCTGTGGAGTTCGACACCAATACGAAGACCGGGCGCCTGATTGGCAATGTAAAAATGGTGATCACCGACAAATCGCATCTGACAGGGAAAACAAACACGAACGAATGAAAACATTCGCGGCGTTGATCCTGTTTATCGCCTGCGCGACGGGGGAGCACCTTCAGGGGCAGACTGCCGCTGCGCCAGCGGGCTCTGCTGCACCGGCGAAGAAGGCGAAGAAGGCGGAGAAACCAGCGACCGATAAAGAAAATAAATCATCTACGACGAAATTGTTCGGTCCCGGGGCAAACGCGTTACAGTCCAATGTACCGACCACAACGGAAATCTATTCGGATGAGGCTTTTTTTGATTCAACCAAGAACGTGGGCATCTTTAGCGGCCGGGTGAAGGTAACTGACCCGCGCTTCAATCTTCAATCTGATAAACTGACAGTGTTCATTACGAAGGGGGAAAATCAGGGCCTTGAGAAAGCCATCGCAGAGGGGCACGTTGGACTGGTGCGCGACCGCCCGGACCCCAACGGTGGACCGCCGACGCGCGCAATCGGTCGAGCCGATAAAGCCGTCTATATTGCTGCCACAGGAGACGTTGAATTGACGGGAACCCCGCGTGTGCAGGAGGGGCCGAACATGCACGTGGCGACCAGCCCTGATACGGTTATGCTCATTAACCAAAACAGCCAATTGACGACACATGGACCGAGTCGTACCGAGATTCGCCAGCAGCCGAAAGAGGAGACAAAGGGCGCAAAAAAAACCGAAACGACGCCGGCTCAGGTCTCACCTCCTCCTCCTTTGCCAAAACCATGATTAGCCAAACTGCACCTGTCTCCATTTCAAAAGTCGCTGCGCCGCCTGCGACAGAGAGAGAGACTGTTCTCACGACCGACCAACTCGTAAAGATTTACGGCGGCCGGGCAGTGGTGGATGGGATCAACATGAATGTCAAGGCCAGCGAGATCGTAGGACTTCTCGGGCCCAATGGAGCAGGCAAGACAACCAGCTTTTACATGATTGTCGGCCTCGTCAGACCTAACAGCGGACGTGTCATTTTTTCGGACACCGACGTGACCAACTATCCGATGTACAAGCGTGCGCGGCTCGGCATGGGGTACTTGCCGCAGGAAGAATCGATTTTTCGGAAGATGACGGTGGAGCAAAACATCATGGCGATTTTAGAAACGCTTCCCATGAGCAAAACGCAACGGCGGAATCGTTGCGATCAGCTGCTCCACCAGTTCGGCATTGAGCGGATCGCGAAAAATATCGCGCTGACGCTGAGTGGCGGCGAGAAGCGGCGATTAACGATTGCGCGTTCGCTGGTGACAGAACCGAAGTTGTTGATGCTTGATGAACCATTCAGTGGCGTCGATCCCATTGCTGTCTATGATGTGCAACAGATTATCGTCAACCTGCGCAAATCGGGGCTCGCCATAATGATCACCGACCACAATGTGCGCGAGACGTTGTCGATCGTGGATCGCGCGTACTTGATTTTCGAAGGGCGCGTCGAAAGCGAAGGCACAAAAGATTTTCTCATCAGCGATCCGATTAGCCGCCAGCTTTACCTCGGCGAACGCTTCAAGATGTAGGTGTCAACGACCCAGCCGCTGTAGGGCAAGTGCATCGCTTGTCTGATCTTCTTCTTGATCCGAAAAAGAGATCCGCTAGATTCCGGCAAGGCAATGGAGTTTGCCTTCCTGAAGGGGAAAACCGCGTGAGCTAATGACTCCTGCCAACGCCGAAAGGCAATGGAGGAGTTATGACGCAGAACGTTTGGTTTATTGCCGCGATTTGGATGGCGCTCGCCCTTTCCGCGAGCCTGATCTCGATTTGGGCCGGGATATCTGTGGCGCTGGTTGAAATCCTTGTCGGATTAATCGCCGGGAATTTGCTTGGGATCCACGCGACGACCGATTGGATCAATTTTCTCGCGCTGCTTGGTAGCGGCGTGCTGACGTTTCTCGCCGGAGCGGAAATCGATCCGCGTTCGCTAAAAGCGAATTTGCGCGCAAGCGGATTAATCGGCGTTCTTTCCTTCGGCGTGCCGTTCGTGAGCGTCTGGTTATTCGCGCAGTTCGTCCTCGGTTGGCCCCTGCAGCAGGCGCAGATCGCTGGAGTCGCACTCTCGACCACATCGGTGGCGGTCGTTTACGCAGTAATGATCGAGGGCGGTTATAGCGACACGGCCATGGGTAAGACGATTCTGGCTGCGTGTTTTATTACGGACCTCGGCACAGTTCTCGCACTCGGGGTTTTGTTCGCAAACTTCAACATGTGGCTTGTCGTATTCGTGGTCGTGATGTGCGTGGTGCTTTGGTGTATGCCGACGTGGACGCAGTTCATTATCGTGCGACTCGGCGCGACCCGAGTTAGTGAGCCTGAGGTTAAATTCATTTTTTTTATCCTGTTTTTTCTGGGAGGCCTGGCCACAACGGCGAAAAGCGAGGCCGTTTTACCGGCATATCTCGTCGGTCTTGTCGTGGCCGGCGTTTTTCTCCGCGACAAAACGCTCGTAAACCGAATGCGCAGTATCGCGTTCGCGATCTTTACCCCGTTCTATTTCATCAAGGCGGGGCTTTACGTTTCATTGCCGGCGCTCTGGGCCGGGCTCGGAATAATTGGGGCTCTCTTGCTCTTGAAGATGATCACGAAGCTTGTTGGCGTGTTCCCGCTGGCGCGCACGCACTACATGGGAAAACGCGAAGCGAGTTACACAACGCTTCTAATGGCAACCGGACTGACCTTCGGCACGATCTCGGCGCTGTTTGGTCTGCAAAACAAAATCATCGACCAGCGGCAATACACAATTCTTGTCAGTGTCGTGATCCTGAGCGCGTTTATACCGACGCTGATCGCGCAAAAGTTTTTCCAGCCATCAGTCGAGGCGATGCACGCGTGGGGCCGTCTCTATCGCAAGCGCATTCGGGTGTTAAGCGTGGAGGACGTGGGAGACAACGGCGATATGAAAAATGAGTGACGAGACAGAAGCACACGGCTTTGGCGAACACCATCAGCGGCATGTGCGCACCACGTTTCAGTACATCGACAAGTTGCTTTCCGAAGCTGAGCACACCATGGCCGACGCCGGTTCGCCATCGCCCTTCCGGATGCATTCGGACGATACCACGCCGATTCAGCGCAAGGTGACGCACGATTATATCCTCCGAATTCGCGAAGCAATGCGGCGCGTGATGGAGGAGCTGAACATTCCGCCGTCTGAACCGCACTCCGGCGCAGTTTGGGCTGCCGCCATCAATCTAATGTTCTGCTCGATCTCGCTTAACGAACTCACACCGGAACGAATGCGCGCCTACGGACCTCTTTCTTCTGAGGCTGCCGATAGATTGGACGGTATCCGCGCGGAGCTGGATGGATTGGTAGCCAAGCTGCGAACTTTTTTGGGTAAAGGCGCCGGCGGCGATCTGCAACAGCGGCTCCAGCAATTAGGCAAAACAGGTGATGAGATACGTTTGCTCAGTGAAATCGAGAGAATCATCGCCGCACACGGTCTCGTGGAATTTCGCGGCACGCTGAGCATGCTGCTTGATCGCATGGAAAGCGCAGCGTTTGAGGTCGGCGTGTTCGGTAGAGTCAGCTCCGGCAAGTCGTCACTGCTTAATTATATTTTGCAAACGGACGTGCTCCCGATCGGCGTCACCCCCGTGACTGCGATTCCAACGCGCATCAGCCATGGCCCGATGGCAGAGGCGGGAATTGAATTCGCCGAAGCGCAGCCGGAAATCATTCCATTATTGGAGCTCTCGGAATTTGCGACGGAACAGAAAAATCCCGGGAACAAAAAGCATGTCACGCGCATCTTCGTCAAGTTACCTTCCGAGCGTTTGCGGGAAGGCGTCACGTTTGTCGATACGCCGGGGCTCGGCTCACTGGCGGTCGCTGGTGCCGAGGAAACGATTGCATATCTGCCTCGGTGTGACCTTGGCATCGTCTTGATCGACGCAAGTGCAGGTCTTGCGCAGGATGATCTCATCGTCGTGCAGGCACTCTATCAAGCAGGCGCGAGCGCCATGGTCCTCATCAGCAAAGCCGATCTATTCAGCCCTGCGGATCGAGAACAAATGATTGCATACGTAAAAGCGAACCTGCGTAGTCAGCTTCATGTTGAACCGGCCGTGCATGCCGTCAGTATCGTCGGTGCGAACGCGGCGTTATGCGATCGCTGGTTTGAAAGCGAACTACGCCCGTTCCTAGCCCAACATCACGAGCTCGCCATCGCCTCGCAAAAGCGCAAGATTGGCAGTTTGCGCGAAGCCATTGTTGGTGCTTTAGAGCGCACTCTGCAAGCCGCGCCGGAAGCGATTTCGGGAGACAGTGCCATCCTATCTAACGAAGCTACCGAGGCCTTACGCAATGGCGACCGCATTTTGGAACGCGCACAGGGCGAATGCTATGCAGCGGGCAATCATTAATGTGGCTGCGCAGCACATTGGAGCCGCGTTGCTTGAGTCTGACAATGTGGATATCGCGTCAATTTTTGCCGAGACATTTACCCGAATGATTGCCGAACCGGTAGCCGCGACTTTGCGTTCAATCGAACAAACACGCGAGGCTTTGGCAAAGGCGATGGAAATCGGCGCGTCGGCTTCCGGTCGCGCCGCTCCTGATGAATTGCCGAAGCCGGCAGGCATGCCAATGGTGGACATCAATGAAATTTCCAAACAAATCGTGATCGGAAAGCCCGCGATGCTTTCACTGCTCGGCAAGGGCATGCTGATATCGCACGTCAGGCGAAAGCTGGAGACTACGATCGCGCTTTGCTGGAGTTTCTGAGCCTTTACGAAAATCGTCTCCGTCGCTGGATGGAACAGAGCATCAACGCACTGCGCAACGCGTTCACTGCATTCGCCGACATGCATCGCGCGCATTTCGAGGTGCCAGCTTCAGGCTTATCCGATCCATCGGCTGTCCAAGATGACCTTCGGATTTTGCGCAAATGGAACACTGCTACCGAGGAGTCTCTGGTCGGCAGCACATGAATTTTCACGCGGACATCGGCCGCAACACGTCGGGTCGGATTCGCGCAACCGAAGCGCTGTACCCTAAGTCTTGCGGTAACGCGCGATGCATATTGGAAATTGCGCGTTATTGACGTTAGAAGTTAATCCCTAATGGTGGAGCAAAGCGGGACCCAGACGATTACATCGAAAAGCGATCAGCAGAAAAGCGTCCCGGTTGTCACGGTGGAGAGCTTTTACAATTCGCACGCTGAAAAGCTCCAAATGAAGCTGGAGGGGCCGCGGGTGGGATTCCATCGCAAAATTCGCGAGCCCACCATCAACCGTCCGGGTCTGGCCCTCTGTGGCTTCTACACTTATTTCGCGGAGAAACGGGTGCAGGTGCTGGGTGCGGCTGAGCATTCCTATTTGAAAAGTTTGACTGCAAAAGCGCGGGTAAGACGATTTCAGAAATTGTGTGAGCGCAAGATCCCGTGCCTGGTGATGTCGCGTGGATTTCACCTCGCGCCGGAGTTACTGGCCGTGACGGGAGAAGCAGAGATCGCGGTTTTTCGCACCCCAATGATCACCATGAAGTTCATTAACGCGGCGACTATCGCGCTGGAAGTCGATTTTTCTCCGACCGTGACCGAGTTCGGCAGCATGGTGGACATTCTGGGTGTTGGTGTTTTGATTCGTGGCGCGAGCGGCATTGGCAAAAGCGAATGCGTCCTAGGGCTGATCGAGCGTGGCTACAGCCTCGTAGCTGACGACGTAGCGCGGATCACTTCACTCGAGGGACGCGAGCTCATGGCGACAGCCCCGGAACTGACGCGCAATCATATGGAAGTTCGCGGGATTGGCATCATTAACGTAGCTTCCGTTTTCGGCATTGGCAGTATTCGAATCGAAAAGCGCCTCGACCTTGTCGTCACGCTGAAAGACTGGGAGGAGATGGAAGCCGTGGATCGGATCGGGCTCGATCGGGAATCTTACGAGGTTCTTGGGCTTCAGGTGCCGCACGTGACAATTCCGGTGAGGCCAGGCCGCGACATGGCGCGTCTGATCGAAGTTGCGGCGATGGATCAAAAATTGAAGGGGCTGGGCGAAAACAGCGCCGTCCAGTTCAACACGAAGCTTCTCAATTTGATGGAGCAGAAAGAGTGACGTAATGGGCTTGTTGTATCGAAGAGCGAATCGCGCGGCGTCCGGCCAGAAGGTCGAGAAGGAGATTTCAGTCGTGAATCGGCTTGGCCTCCATGCGCGTCCGGCGGCGATGTTCGTGCGCATTGCGAGCCGTTATCGCTCGGAAATTTGGGTGTCGAAAGAAGGCGAAGAGGTAAATGGCAAAAGCATCATGGGCTTGATGATGCTGGCTGCCGGGCAGGGATCGAAGCTGCGTATCCGCTGTGAAGGCCCTGATGCTGACAAGGCCATGGAGGAGCTTGAGGAACTAATCAACGCGCGCTTCAACGAAGATTGAGCGGGCACGCATGGCTCATAGGACCTATATGACTCATGTGACTTATGCGCTCGGCTCCATGCTCTCGCGCGTCAACGAGGGTTTCGCAGCGTTTGACATCTGCTTTACTCTGGCAGGCGAATGAGCGACAAGGCGCGGGAGGAAATCCGGTTTGAAGGAGCGGGCGTTTCACCGGGAACTGCCCACGGCAAGGTCCATGTCGTTCGGGACGATTTGGATGACGTGGCGCGTTATCGCATCGCCCCTTCCCAAATCCCGGACGAAATCGGGCGGTTCGAAGCAGCGCTCATTCAAACGCGCATGCAGATTCTGGAGATGCAGCAACGCATTGCAGAATCGATCGGAACAAAAGATGCCGCAATCTTCGACGCTCATCTGCTCGTGGTTGAGGATCGCACATTGATCGACGAAGTGCTGCGGAAATTGGAGACCGACCTTTGCAATGTCGAGTGGGTTTTTCAGGAAGTCGCCACGCATTACGCCGAGACCCTGACCAAAATCGATGATCCCTATTTGCGCGAGCGCGCGCTCGATATCCAGGACGTGACCAAGCGAGTAATCCGGAACCTGCAGGGGAAAGCTCCCAAAACATTTCTTGGTTTGAGTGAGCCGCACATTCTCATCGCGCACAATCTCACTCCTTCAGACACTGCTAGCATGAACCGCGAACGGGTGCTGGGGATCGCCACTGATCTTGGCAGTCGCACATCGCATACTGCGATCATGGCGCGTTCGCTCAATATCCCGGCGATAGTCGGTTTGCACGATATCACCGCAAAACTCGAGACGGGTCAGAACGTGCTCCTGGACGGGACGGATGGATTGCTCATTGTCGATCCGGCGCCAGAGACACTTGCGCAATACGCAAAGATCGAATCAAGACGGGCCAGAGTCGTGGCGCAACTGAGAGAGCTGCGCGAGACAAGATCGACCACGCGCGATGGCCGCCACATTGTCCTCTCGGCCAATATCGAGCTTCCGGAGGACGTTGATGCAGTTAAAGCCAACGGCGCGGAGGGAATCGGACTTTATCGCACGGAGTTCCTCTATTTGAATCGCAATACTCTGCCGACGGAAGATGAACAATATGAGATTTATCGAACGGTGGCGGCGCGTGTCCGGCCCGATCCCTTGATTATTCGAACGTTTGATCTCGGCGGCGACAAACTGGCTCCCGGCACTGTGGACATCACCGATGAGTTAAACCCATTCCTTGGCTGGCGCGCGATCCGTTTTTGCCTGGAGAACATAGACATCTTTAAGACGCAGTTGCGCGCTATTCTTCGCGCCAGCGCTGCCGGAAATGTAAAAATCATGTTCCCGATGATCTCGGGCTCAGACGAACTGCGTCGCGCCATCGCCGTGCTCGCCGAATGCAAGGAAGAGTTGCTCAGCTTGAAGATCCATATCGATGAAAAAATCGAGGTTGGTGCGATGATCGAAATCCCAGCCGCCGCCCTGTCCGCCAACGTGCTCGCCCGCCAAGTCGATTTTTTCAGTATCGGAACGAATGACTTAATTCAGTACACGCTGGCGGTTGATCGCGTGAACGAGAGGATCGCGCACCTTTACGAACCCACGCATCCAGCGGTACTGGGTTTGCTTAAAATGGTTGCCGATGCCGCGCATGCGAACAATATCTGGGTCGGTGTTTGCGGGGAGATGGCCGGAGACGTCGCGCTCATCCCGCTTTTGCTGGGTTTCGGCGTCGACGAGTTGAGCGCAAGCGCGACGCTCGTGCCGCGGGTCAAACGCGCGGTGCAAAGTCTTGCCATCCCTGAATGTCAGGAGCTTGTTGAGGAAGTGCTCAAGCTCAACACGCCATCCGAGGTTCTGGCGCGTTGCCTGGAATTAGCGGACAAGCGCTACGGCGATCTTTTGGGCTAGAGCCTGGCCTCAAAAGTCAAATGGCTACAATGTTAAGTTGTTGATGATCCGCCATTTTAACTTTGTAACGCTTTTGACCTTTTAACGCAGCGCCTACTCTTCGGTTTCCGGATCAGGCTTTAGCCCCTCTTCCTCCATCTTGCGCAAGACATCGCTCATATCATCCACTTCGTCCCAGACATCTTGACTCACGTAAATAGGAGCCTTTTGCTGCGTAGCCATCGCGATGCAGTCGCTTGGCCGCCCGTCGAGCTCGATGATCTTTTTCTGCTGCAATTCGTTTTCGACGCGAATGATCACCCGGGCATAGTAGGTTGCATTTTTCAAATCATTGATAATTACCCGGTCGACTCTCGCGCCAAGGGCCGTCATTAAATGCCCCATCAGATCATGGGTGAGGGGACGCTCCTTGGTGATCTGACGCATGAACATCGTGATCGCGCTGCCGACCGTTTGATCGACGTAAATGATGAACACCTTGTCATTATTCCCGATAAAAACCGCGCACCCACCGCTCGTCGGCAATACTGCCCGCACTTGCACCTCAATAACCGTTTTGCTCATCACGTTGAACGCTACCCGCACGGGCATGAAAAACAAGCATTGCGCTCCTTAAGTCGCATCCGTCTCATAAGAGACATAGGCCACAAAATCTCATCGCATCGGGTGAAGCGAAAATTTCGCGAAAATTTTGGTTCTAGAGGCTTGCATGTTTGGCGCCCTGATTGAGTGTGCGCTTTGCGGCTTGCCGCCGCATGACGAATCGAAATGAAAACCGAGTGGGACGTTGAGTCCGCCATCGCCACCTACAACGTGGAAGGATGGGGCAACGGTTACTTTAGCGTCAACAGTTTGGGCAACGTCGAAGCGAAGCCGCTGAAGGAAAAAGGCGGCTGCATCGATCTTCTCGAAGTTGTTAACGAAGCGCGCGCTCGAAGCCTTGGGTTTCCGCTGGTAATCCGGTTTCAGGATTTGTTGCGGCACAGGGTTGAATCGGTTAATCGCGCCTTTCAAACCGCGATGACAGAGTTCGGTTATCGCAGCGAATATCGGGGCGTTTTTCCGATCAAGGTCAATCAGTTGCGCGAAGTCATTGAAGAAATCGTCGACGCAGGCCAGCAATTTCATTTTGGACTCGAAGCGGGCAGCAAACCGGAATTGGTTGCCGCGCTGGCCATGCACAAAGACCCCGAGAGCTTGATCATCTGCAACGGCTACAAAGATCCCGCGTTCATTCGCATCGCACTTCTCGGTCGCAAACTTGGCAAGTCGGTCATCATCGTTGTAGAAAAGCTTGAGGAACTCGAGCAAACCATTCGCACATCGAACGAGGTCGGCGTTGAACCATACATCGGCATTCGTGCTCGCTTGTATAGCAAAGGCTCTGGCAAATGGTCGCCGAGCGGTGGCGAAAACGCTAAATTCGGTCTCGACACAACCAGTCTCGTTGCTGCCAGTCAGATATTGAAAGAGGCCGGACTGGCACATTGTCTTAAACTCCTGCATTTCCATGTTGGATCGCAGGTGCCCGACATCTCGACGATCAAGCGCGCGGTGCGCGAAGGGGCGCGCTATTACGCGAAGCTTTGCAAACTTGGACACCCTGATCTCAGGTATCTCGACGTGGGTGGTGGCCTTGGCGTTGATTACGACGGTTCACGCAGCGATTTCGACAGCTCCACCAATTATTCACTCCAGGAATACGCCAATGACGTTGTCTGGAATATCATGGAGGTGTGTGATTCCGAGAGCGTCGCGCATCCCATCATTGTGAGCGAAAGCGGACGTGCAATTGTCGCGCATCATTCTGTGCTTGTAATCGAAGCGTTTGGCTCAATCGAGAAAACTGCGCCCAAGCTTAAAGTCGAAGCCAGCGAGAAGGACCATAAACTGGTGAGCGACATTCTCGACGTGAAACAGCGCTTAAAACGCGGGAATCGCCTTGAGAGCCTGCACGATATCCAGCAGATCAAGGAGGAGGCGCAGCAAACATTCGATCTCGGCTTACTCGATCTCGAATCGAAAGCGAAAATCGACACCGTTTATTGGCAGCTCGCACACCAAATCGTCAATATGCATCGCGGCCTGCGTTATATGCCTGACGAAGTGAAAGAGCTCGAAATCTCACTCGCCGACCAGTACATCTGTAACTTTTCCGTGTTCCAATCGCTGCTCGATCACTGGGCGCTCGGCCAGTTGTTTCCGATCATGCCGATCCATCGCCTCAACACTCCGCCCGATCGCAATGGCATGATCGTCGATATCACCTGCGATTCCGACGGCAAAGTCTCCAAATTCATCGATCTCCAGGACGTGAAAGAAACGCTGCCGCTGCATCGAATCACACTGGGAGAAATCTATTATCTCGGTGTTTTTATGGTGGGCGCTTATCAGGATATCATGGGCGATCTGCATAATTTGTTCGGTCGCGTCACCGAAGTGCACGTGTTTCTCGATCCCGACGAAGAATCCGGCTGGTATATTGAGGAAGTGATCGAGGGCAGCACGATCGGCGAAGTCTTGTCGATGACACAGTGGGACAAAGTCGAGCTGATGCGGCTCTTGAAGTCGCAGGTCGATGATGCGATTAAGACTGATCGCCTGAAACCGAACGAGGCGATGAAACTCCTCACTGACTACGAGCGGCTCCTGCAGGAATACACTTACCTTTCCCTTGACGGCACCAAAGCGCCGCCCCAAGCCAGCAATTGGGTGCCGTTGAGCTAAGTCTTGTAGCCGCCGACCTCTCGGGCGGCGCGGCCCGCGCGTGTCAAACACCTCAGCGCCGCGTTTCGCAGAGCGAAACGGCTACAGTTGAGCGTTGAATGATGAGCGTTAAACGTTGATCGTTTGCTTCAAAATGTATGGATGAACCTCTTTCTCCGACTCCGATCAAAGGCGCATTACAAAGCACCATACCGATCGAGCCGATTCAGCTCCAAGGTTGGGTGCGAACCCGGCGCGATTCGAAAGATTTTTCGTTCATCGAGCTGAATGATGGGTCGTGTCTGCGCAATCTTCAGATCATCGCGAAGAACACATTGCCCAATTACGCGGCGTTACAGCGATTAACCACTGGCGCTTCCATCAGCGTGCGCGGCGCGCTCGTGGCTTCGCAGGGCAAAGGGCAAAAGTGGGAGGTCGTCGCCGATAAGATCGACATCGTCGGCGGCGCGGATGACACCTATCCGCTACAAAAGAAGGGACACACGCCTGAGTTCCTGCGCGAGATCGCGCATCTTCGTCCGCGCTCGAATCTGTTCGGTTGTGTCTTTCGAGTGCGGAGTCGGCTCGCATTCGCAATTCACCAGTTTTTTCAGGAGCGCGGTTTTGTTTACGTTCATACGCCGATCGTCACGGGAAGCGATTGCGAAGGAGCCGGAGAATTGTTTCGGGTCACAACGATTGATTGCGATTATACGAAAGACTTCTTTGCCCGGCAAACTTATCTCACGGTGAGTGGCCAACTCGAGGCGGAAGCATTCGCGCTAGCGTTGTCGAGGGTTTACACATTCGGTCCAACTTTTCGCGCCGAGAACTCCAACACGTCCCGGCACGCCAGTGAGTTCTGGATGATCGAGCCGGAGATGGCGTTTTGCGATTTGAACGGCAACATGGATCTCGCCGAAGAGATCGTGAAATATTTGATCACAGACGTACGCAAATGTTGCCCCGAAGAAATGGAACTCTTCGCCAAGTTTGTTGACAAGGAGTTGCTTGCGCGACTCGATTTCGTCGTCGAGCGGGCATTTCAACGGATCAGCTATAGCGATGCTGTCGATCTTTTAAGGAAGAGCGGAGAAAAATTCGAGTTCCCAATCGACTACGGATTAAATCTGCAGTCGGAACACGAACGGTGGCTGACCGAGAAACACTTCAAATGCCCGGTGACGGTTTTCGATTATCCGAAGGAGATCAAACCATTTTACATGCGTTTGAATGACGATGGAAAAACAGTGGCCGCGATCGATTTGCTGGTGCCGGGAATCGGCGAAATCGTCGGCGGCAGCCAGCGCGAAGAGCGGCTCGATATGCTGGAGGAGAATATGCGCGGGCACAAAATGGATCCCGCTGATTACAAATGGTATCTCGATCTTCGGCGTTACGGCACCGTGCCCCATTCTGGCTTCGGCCTCGGTTTTGAGCGGATGCTCATGTTCATCACCGGCGTGTCGAACATCCGCGATGTCATTCCATTCGCGCGCACTCCCGGGAGCGCCGAATTCTGAGCGCACGACGTACGCCGCTTTTGAGGCACAGAGAGCCCGCGGCCTAGATTTTGACGGCCGCAGCTGGCTGCAGAATGATCAGCGCTGACGGCTTCACCGTGATTTTGATTTCGTTGGAAGATTTCTCGCTCTGCTTCTTCTCCGGCCACAGTTTGTCGTCCAAATGGAGCGTCGATCCCTTCCAAACGACTCGCAATTCGCGAAATCTTCGCGCCGGCAGCGGAGACTCGCTCTTCTTTCCAGCTACGCGCGCGTCGAGATGTTCCAGCAGAAGCGCGTAATCGGCCTGACGTGCGCAAACAAAATCGAATTGTCCATCCTTGGTCGCGGCGCGTGGCGCCAGATGAAGCGCGGGACCAACCGAGTGAATATTCATCGCTTCCCAAAGGACGTAGCGGCCGGAAATATCTTCTCCATCGATCTGGATCCTCCATTGACGCGCCGGATAGTCATGCAGCATCCGGCGTAACAGCGCACTATGCCGCGCCATCTCCTGTTCTTTGGAAAGCTTTTCAACTTTTCCGTTCCCTTTTCGCTCTTTTCTCGCGGCACGGACGTAATCTGCGAGCAATCCGCCGCCTGCACCTTCAAAAAAATATCGTTCGCCCCACGGGCCGCAGGCAAGTCCAACGTCAACGGTCCGTTTCTTTCCGCCGTCGAGCCTGGTAATGATTTCCTCAGGAGAGGCGACAAAGCCAAGGGCGCGCGCCAAATTATTGGCCGTGCCGAGCGGGAGAACGCTCAATGGAATGCCGCTATCGACGAGCCGGCAGGCGACCTTTGCAACAGTCCCGTCACCACCGGCAGCAAGCACGAGATCGGTGGGCTGCTTGAGAGCTTTCTTGAAACCGCGCTCTTTTGTTGATTGATAGGTGGCGTGATGGCCAGCTCCGGCCAGCGCCGCCATCAATTGCTTCCTTCCATGCTCGGCGTCGCCAGCCTTTGGATTATGCATCAAGGTGATTCGCATGTGCTCCTTATCCGTAATCTATTCGGCCAAAACCAATCTCACGCACGTTTCTTACTAATGTGAAGATAAGAATTCTGATTTCGAACGATGACGGCATCTACAGTCCGGGCATCACCGCGCTGGCAAAAGTGGCGTCGCGTTTTGGCGAGGTTCGCATCGTCGCGCCTGATGTCGAGCAATCCTCAATGGGTCACGCCATCACAGCTTCACGGCCACTTCGATACAAGCGGATTCGATTGGACGATTTTGAGGCTTATCGGGTCAACGGCACGCCGGCGGATTGCGTCGCGCTGGGCACACATCACTGGCAGCGTATCGATCTCGTCCTGTCTGGAATCAATCTTGGTTTGAATCTCGGTAATTCCTGCTGGCACTCCGGAACGCTTGCCGCCGCAAAACAGGCTGCATTGCTCGGCTCGCGCGGTATCGCCATCAGCACAGCCGTCAGTGACAAAGAGGAGCCGGATTTCTCCGCGCTTGAACCCTATATCGCCAAGGTACTCGATTTATTGCTCGAAGAAAAAACAATGCCTCTTGTGAACGTGAATGTCCCACAAAAACCACGAGGCATTCGCTGGACGCGCCAGTCCGTGCGGCATTACGACGGCAAAGTCGTGGCCAGCAAAGATCCGATGGGCCGGCCAATCTACTGGTTTACGATTAGGCCGCTGCAGGGAGCCGAGGAAGGAACGGATCGCTGGGCCGTCGAGCACAACTGGGTCTCAATCACCCCGCTGCGTCTCGATCTCACCGATGAGAAAGATCTTGCCCGCGCGCTGGCACTTCATCACACGCCACCAATCGCTACGGGAACTTCGGGCAACTCACAAAAGAACAAAACCTCCCCGCCCGCTGCAAAAGAGCGCAAGGCGACCAGGCGCACGAACAAGAAAACGCGGAATCGAAGTTAGTGTAGCACGAAAACCTGACCGCGCGTCACGTCAACGAGCATTTACCGAAAGCGGATATCAACGCTGCGTTTCCTTTAGCCTTGTAAACTCGAGCTTGGAACCGCCGGGTTCTTGCAACACCATCCGGTCACCGGAAATTTTGATCTGATAAACTGTGGTGGCGAATGACGTTTCGATTTTGATTCGGTCCTGGTCGCCAAACCTATATCTGCCGCGCACGTTCCCGATAAGGAGAGAGCCATTTTGCGAAAACTCCCAAACGGTGGCGTTCGAACCTCCCGACATGCGCCATTTACCGACAATAGTAGCATTCCCGCAGCCGGCCATCGCAGACAGCAAAACTGCTAGAATGATGATCCGTAACCAGGCCTTCCGTAACCAGGTCTTATGTAGGGCAGAAGTGAATGGCATGACAACCGGCATTTCTTGTTGTGTAACCGTGATCACCACAGTAAACAATCTAGCAACTCATTTCGACGCCATAAAGCCTGTCTGTTTTCGGGAAGCTGACGGACTCACGGGCTGGCTCGCGTAACTCTGTGCGGTGAGGAGAGCACACGCTACTCTCCGTTGTCTCCGCTGGGGTTGATTGCCTTTTTATCTCCGACTACCTTCTGCCATGCGTAGAGTGTTGAAATCGGACAAACGGCCGCTTGAAATCAAACCGCAGGAGGAATCGGTCTGGATTTGCATGTGCGGCCTATCCAAGAACCAGCCGTTCTGCGACGGATCGCACAAGACGACGAGGGACGAGGAAGACGGGAAGACCTACGACTACGACTCGGAAGGCCATCGCCACGAAGTGTAACGCGCTGCGTGAGCACAATGGCAGCGCACGTTTCTCCGGCGCGGCTTGAGTCTCTTCTAAGTTTGCGATTGGGCACCGCTATCTGGCCAATCGATCGACGCAAACAGACAGAAAAAACACGGCGCTCACAAACGCGTTGCTTTGGAAAAATGCGCGGTTGATCCCGGCCAGATCGAGTCTGCCTGCGGTCTTGTGTTCGAAAAAAAGCGCGGCGACGACGAGAGACATTCCAGCATAATAAAATAACCCGAGCTGCGCCAGGATGCCGAAGGCAATTAGCATGGCAAACATGGCAAAGTGCAGTATTTGCGCCAGACGCAGGCTGCGCGCGATCCCGAGTTTTACAACGAGGGATCGAATGCCTTCGCGCCGATCAAAATCGTAATCCTGCGTGGCGTAGATCAGATCGAATCCCGCCACCCAGCAAATCACACCTGCCCCGAGCACCAGCGGGGCAAGATCGATGCGTCCCGCCTGCGCGATCCAGGCGCCGACCGGGGCGATGGCGAGCGCCAACCCGAGAAAGAAGTGCGTCGCGCTGGTGAACCGCTTCGTCAGCGAGTAGAAAAAAATCAGCGCCAGAGCAACCGGCGCCAGCAGAAAGGTCAGTCGATTGATTGCGGCCGCCGTCAAAATGAATCCGGCGGAACTCAGCGCCAGCAAAACGAGAGCCGCCGATTTCGAAACGAGCAAGTGACGCGAAGCCGTGCGCGGATTGCGTTGATCAAGCGACCAATCAACCAATCGATTGAAAAGCATTGCTGCCGTGCGTGCGAAAACCATGCAGACGACGACCAACAAAAACGTGCGCAAAGACGGAAGACCATTCGCGGCCACAACCAGCGCGCCGAGAGCAAATGGGAGCGCAAAAATTGTGTGGGAAAAACGAATCAGCCGGAGAAATCTCGATACGGGTCCCCCAGGTCCGGTCCCGGCATCTTGTCGATCTTTCGAGTCCACGGCAAATGACATTCAAAGATCGCCGTCTAGCAGACGTTGTAACCGATCGCGTGCCCCGGACAAAATCGGCACGCCATGCGCGAAAAGCATCCTTTCGGCTTTATAATCCAGGAGTTTTCGCAACGACCGCCGCATTACTTTTTCGTTCGAGCAGTATTTCGCGGGAAGAAAAGTGAAACCGTAAGGTTCAAAGTTAATTAGAGCGTCACCGACGATCAAAGTTCCATTATCAGCAGGATGATAAAGAGCAATCTCGCCCGGTCCTGCGCCCTCGATGCCGATTACGCGCAGTCCGTCACAAATCTCGTCGCCATCGGCAACGCTCCTGAATTTGCCTGGCGTCTTATCAGGGAATGTTTCAGATGGCGCGAAGATCGGAACCGAGAACTGTTCCGCAAACCGAGCCGACGCTCGGCCGTGATTGGAGCTCGTCACAATAATTCCCGCAACGCGGGCGGAACCGACAAGCTCGTCCAGCGCTCCGCTCTCCAAAGGAATTGGATCGATAAGGCAGGCACCGTCGGAAGTCAGGAGGCATGTCGAATAAAGTTCGGCTTTAACGGCTGGATCATAACTGTGCCAAAGGGCGAGATACGAAGCGATTCGGTCGAAATCGGATGCTGGCCTCACGGCCCGATCATGAGCGCCGACCACATAGCATACAAGTCTGGCATTTTCTGGGGAGCACAGGCTGCCAGCCTGTAATTGCCGGCAGCCCTGCCGGCAACATCTTGGCAAACGTAGTCCTAAAGTGACGCCGGAATTGCTCGGTTTCGGCAAGCTGCCGAAACCCGCAGGCTGGCAGCCTGCGCTCCCCAGAAACGACCGCGGCTACAGAATCTGTTACTTAGTGGCGACCGTCCGCACAATACACGGGAAGCCTGAAACGCGAAGGAGCGGAGCGAGCGAGTCAATCGCTCTACCTCTGCGATCGCGCTACGGATTATTTATTAGAGACTGTTCGCGGTGCTGGTTTGTTAAGCTCAAGCTGAGCGGTCACCTTCTCCAAGCCAGATGTAAGTGCTTCGATTTGCTTCTGCTGGTGCGCGACGATCGATTCCAGCTTCTTCACGTTGCGATGCTCTTTGAGAAACTCGTTGAGTAGCATCGCATTCACGGCTTCGTAGCGTACCGTGTTAACTTTGCCCTCCTTATCGCGCACCACCAAATCACGATTGACCGCTTCTACATCCTCGGCCACCAGCCCAAACTGTGGAATGCCCTGCGAATCTATCCCTTTCTTGTAACGGAAGGTAACTGGCTTAAGTGCAAAGAGCGCTTCGCTGGCCCGCTTCATCGGCTTAATTTCTTCTTTAAACCGCCGGGAGGAGGTGGCCGTGCCAAGTTTGCCGTCTGGATTAATGAAGACCTGAGTTCCTCCGGAAGCCGTTTGGCCAAAGATGCTGCCGATATAGCAACTATTGTTCACGTTCTGGCCATCGGTGCCGATGCAAATAACGTCACTGGCCGTGGTGACTTGGCTGCCGGCAGCGTGGCCCAATGCGATATTGTTGTCGCCAGTGGTGTTGTTTTGGAGTGCAAAAGCACCGATGGCCGTATTTCGGATGCCTTCGGTGTTGAGCAGGAGCGCACTGCTACCGTTGGCGCTGTTGCGGTCGCCGGTGGTGTTGTGGTAGAGCGCAGCAAAGCCAGTTGCCGTGTTGTCCTCGGCGGTGTTACGATAGAGGGCAGCGTAACCATTAGCCGTGTTGTTGCTGCCGTTAATGTTGTTCGCGAGCGAATAAGCGCCAGTGGCACTATTGAAAAACCCGCTGGTGTTGCTAAAGAGCGATAAAACGCCAGTGGCGGTGTTAAAGCCGCCATTGGTATCGCTAGTCAGGGCACGAAGACCCGTCGCTGTATTTTGGTTGCCGGCAGTGAGCTGGCTTAGCGCCTCGAAACCAGTTCCGGTATTCCAGACCCCAGTGGTGCGGCTGACGAGCACCCCGATTCCTTCCCCATTGTTGGAGCCGGGTAGGGTACCGTCGGTGTCGGGACCCACCGCTCGCGCCATCGGTGCAAGGCCAAGGCAGATGAGTAGCACTGAGACTAGAAGTGGTGGAATTGTTGTTTTGAATTGAGTTAATGGTTTCATAGAATTGCAGTCCTTCTTTGTAGCAGAGTTAATGTTTTTGTTAGGCCGAGCTTTGAAAATTCTCGCCCATTGGTCAAGACAGAAGTTTGCAGAAATGACCTGCCTTCGCGCAACTACTCCGAAGATTTTGGCCCACCGCGGCGGGCACGCTGAGCAGGCGGCGCGGCAGGCGAGCGTCGAAGGAATGGCCAAAAGGATTGCCACGGGGAACGCAAGCTCGCCCGCCTAAGGCGGGACGAGTCCGTCCGACTGGCGGACGAGGCGCCTGCGCTACTCTCCGCGCGTAGACGCGATCGACATAGACAGGGAGGGCGAGGCAGCGGAAGCGAGCGAGTCAAGCGCCCCTACCTCTGTGATCGCTCTAGACGTTATTTATTAGAGACTGTTCGCGGCGCCGCCTTAGTCACTCCCAGCTGGATGCTTACTTTCTGGATTTGCGCTGCCTGTTCGTTCAAACGCGCTATTACAGCTTGCATTTCCTTCTGTTGTTGCGCGATTGTTGCTTCAAGTTTGTCAGTCTTTGCCTGGGACTCCTTTCGCTGCTGCGCGATAGTCGCTTGCTGTTCCTGCATTTCACGAGCTTGTTGTTCGACCTTGCGATGCTCTTTTAGAAATTCGTTGAGCAGCATCGCGTTCACCGCGTCGTAGCGTACGGTGTAGATGTCGCCGTTCTCATCGCGCACCACCAGGTCGGGGTTCACCTGGGCGACCTCCTCGGCAATCAAACCAAATTGCGGTACGCCTTTTGTGTCGCTCTTGTAGTGAAAGGTCACCGGCTTGAGTGAGAGGATCGCTTCGCTGACTTGATCCATCGGTTTAATCTCGTTCTTGAACCGCCGCGAAGAGGCCGGGGGTTGGGTGCCGAGCTGACCGTCGGTATTTATATAGACCGCCGAGATGGTCCCGCCCTCGTTGACCCCGCTGATGTTGCCGATGAAACAGCTGTTGCTGACGTTCAGACCCAAGACTCCGGCCCCGATACAGATAACGTTATTGGCCGTGGTGACGCTGGTGCCCGCTGTATAGCCCAAGGCCGTGTTGCTGCTCCCCATTGTGTTGATCCCGAGCGCTTGCGAGCCGACGGCCGTGTTTCGGCCGCCCACGTCGTTTTGCAGCGCACTCTTACCGATGGCGGTGTTATCGTTGGTGATAGTGTCGTTTTGCAGCGCACTCTTACCGATGGCCGTG
>VBQC01000280.1 GCA_005887825.1 Verrucomicrobiota bacterium
CTCTTGGCGCTTGAAGCAGAGACGCACGACGTAAAACAATGGACCTCGACAACGTCTTTCCGAACAGGAACGACACGAACCCTCCCAAGAGTTTCGTTGACAGAAAACCAGCTTTCTGGGAATATGGCTAAGTGAAAACGACACTTGACCTACCCGACGAACTGATGCGTGCAGTAAAAATTCGCGCGGTGCACGAACAGAAGAAATTAAAGGATGCGATCGCGGAGTTCATCCGCAAAGGCATGGCGGCAAGCAAAACCCGCCCAGCGAAAGCTCCCAAACCAGTGAAGCTCCGCGGCGGGTTTACCCCTACGACGGAAGACATCGAAGCGGCCATCGCGTGGGGTCGCGACTGATCGCGCGGCTTCGCATGCTTCTCGTCGATACAAACATTATTGCGCCGCTTTACGTGCGGAGCGCACGCAGCCCGGCCGTGGCAGAGCTGTTTGCGCGCGATCCGGTCTGGAGAACCGAGCCTCTCGCCCTTATCGAACTCAGCAATGTGCTGATTACTTACGAACGGGCGCGCTACATCACTACAGCGAGGGCGCGCGATTGCCTTAACCGCGCAGCAGCGTTTCTCCAGCCCCACTTGTTTCGTGTCAGTCATCAAGCTGCTTTGGATGCAGCATTTCGCTATGGCACGACCGCTTACGACGCACGCTTTCTCGCACTGGCGCAGCAGCTCCGTATGCGGCTGGTGACGGAAGATGCAAAGCTGCGGGCCGCCGTGCCCGCCTTGACTCAGTCCTTGGCCGAAGCGCTCGCCACTCGTTAGGCGCATGTCTTAACCGCTGGAAATCGATGAACCTGTCCTCCTTCTTCGCCGAGCTGAAGCGGCGCAACGTTTACAAGGTGGCCGTCGCCTATGCGATCGTTGGTTGGCTGCTCGTGCAAGTTGCAACGCAGGTCTTTCCGTTTTTTGAAATTCCGAATTGGGCCGTGCGATTGATCGTACTCGCCATCGTGATCGGGTTTCCAATTGCGCTTGTCATCGCATGGGCATTCGAGCTTACGCCGGAGGGATTGAAACGAACTGAAGATGTCGATCTTACGCGATCGGCGCGTCAACCAGCAAAGCGGACTTGGATTTTCGTCGTGATCACTGGTGGCGCGCTCTCGCTTGGTCTGTTCTTTCTCGGTCGCTATAGCACCGGGAACAATGCAGCGTCTCGATCCGCCTCCGAGGAACTACGGCGCGACAAGCAGAGCGGGGCGGCGACGGGTTCTTCGATCCCGCAAAAATCGATCGCAGTGTTGCCGTTCGAAAATCTGAGCGACGACAAGAACGCCGCTTATTTCGCGGACGGCATTCAGGATGAAATCCTCACGAAACTGGCGAGCGTCGCGGATTTGAAAGTGATCTCGCGCACTTCCACCGCGAAATACAAGAGCAAGCCGGAAGATCTAAAGACAGTATCGCAACAGCTCGGAGTTGCGACGGTGCTTGAAGGCAGTGTGCAGAAGGCCGCCGACAAAGTGCGCGTCAACGTACAGCTGATCGACGCTCGCGCCGATTCGCATCTCTGGGCGAAATCGTACGACCGCGACATGAAAGATGTCTTTGCCGTGGAGAGCGAGGTCGCGCAGGAAATCGCCGATTCGCTCCAGGCAAAGCTTTCACCGGCCGAAGCCAGCACGCTCGCGACTGCGCCAACAAAGGACGCGGCTGCCTACGATCTCTTCTTGAAAGGCGAGTTCGAGGAACGCCTGGCGGATAGTTCGCTCGAGGCGGAGTCGTTCGACCGCGCGGCTGCCTGGTACCGGCAGGCGATCGCGCGCGATCCAAGTTTCGCGCTCGCCATGGCTCGTCTCGTTCAGAACCGTATCCAGCGTCATTGGTTCATTGAGCAAATGAGTGAAGCGGAACTGGCACAACTCCGCAGCATGGCCGAGCAGGCAGTCGCTCTCGCGCCCAATCTCGCCCAAGTGCACGTCGCGCTCGGCCAATTTTATTACCATGGTTATCGGCAGTACGAACACGCGCTGGCGGAGTTCGAGCGCGCGTTACAATTACAACCGAACAGTTCCACCGCGCTGGAGTATTCGGGTTACGTCCATCGCCGGCAGGGGCAATGGGAACGTTGTCTGGACGAGCTCAAAAGAGCTCTCGAACAGGATCCGCGCAACGCCTCGATCGCTGCGAATTTAGCTAACACTTACATCACATTGCGGATGTGGAAAGAAGCCGAGCGCACTGCCCGGCATGCAATCGAAATTGATCCCCAGACAGCCGATGGCATGCGTACATTGCTCGCCAGTATTCTCAATGGAAGCGGTGGCATCAACGAAGCACAGCGCGTGCTGGCAGGCTTTCCGGCAGAGAACAAGATCCTGGTGAATTCTAACTTCGGCGATGTCCGGGCCATTACCGGTGACCGGGCTTATGTTTTTGTTCTGGCGCGGGATTTCGAAGCAGCGCTGAAAGTCTGGGAAGCCGCTGGGAACACTGCCGTCGATGAACGGCGCCGGCTATCCGCCAGAGTCGCGATCCGAGTCCTGGGCGGCGATCTCATTGGCGCACAAGCTGAAGCGGAGAAAGCCAGACAGCTGCTGGAGGAGAGATTACGCGAACGGCCTAACGACATTTCTTCGATGACGCAATTGAGCTGGGTTTACCTTGCGCTCAAACGTAATGGCGACGCGACCAAACTCGCGCGGCAAGCTGCCAGCCTCTTACCGCCCGAGAAGGATGTGGTCGTTGGTAACTTGCTTTTGGCCGGCCTGGCGGAGATGGAAGCTCGCACCGGCGCGACGGCGGAGGCAATCGCCATTCTTCGCGGACTACTCTCGGTTCCTGCTGGCGGAAGCGTTTCCATCGCGCGCCTAAAAATCGATCCGGTCTGGGACCCCATCCGCAACGATCCCGGCTTCCAACAACTGCTCGCTCTCAAGGAGCACGTCGGACCCTGACAAGTGCCTTTGTGACAATGAGCGACAAGCCGTCCGTATTCGCAGAGCTGAAACGGCGCAACGTTTACAAAGTGGCGATCACTTACGCGGTCGTGGCGTGGCTGCTCATCCAAGCCGCGTCGATTCTGCTTCCCACGTTTGAAGCGCCGACCTGGGTGATGAAAGCCTTGGTCGTTTTCCTCGCCCTGGGATTTATCATTTCGGTGATGATCTCCTGGGCGT
>VBQC01000157.1 GCA_005887825.1 Verrucomicrobiota bacterium
ACATGGAGATCGACATAAAAATCCAGCCCCATTTTACGGGCACGGCATTTCTCCACGTCGATCACGCCAGGGACCGATCTGGCGGTCTGGCGTATGGACCTGACAATTTTGCCGCGCGGCGCGGTATCCATGATCTCATAAAACGCCGGTCGCAAAAGCCGAATGCCATTTGCGGCGATGACGGCGCAGGCGAAAAGCGCCGCCCAATCATCCGCGCTTTGCCAACCACTGCCGCCGATCAGGGCGACGGAGATGCCGATGAATGCGGCGGCGGACGTAAGCGCGTCGCTGCGATGATGCCAGGCATCGGTTTGCACGGCCGTGCTCTCGACGTGGCGCCCGATGCGGTTGACGTAACGGAACAAAATTTCCTTTACCACGATCACCACGATCAATATCCAGAGCGTGAACGGCGCCGGTCCGTAGTGCGGCGTGAGAATTTCGCGTACGCTTTGAATTGCCAAACCGGCAGCGGCTGCGAGCACACCGAAGGCCACGAGCGCCGCCGCGATCGGTTCCGCTTTGCCGTGTCCGTAGGGATGCGTTTCATCTGGCGGACGGGCCGCGAATTTCAATCCGCCCCAAATCACGAACGAGCCAGCGACATCAAGGGCGGACTCGATGCCGTCGGCGATCAGGACGTAGGCGTGGCCGAACAAACCGCCGAGAATTTTCGCCGCAGCGAAAATCAAGTTCACGAGCATGCCGAAAAGCGCGACGCGCGCACCGGTTTGCAGATTGTTTACGGAAGCGTGAGGATGCTGGGCCGAGGACATTGATGAATAAAAGTATAAACGCAGCCGTTTACGAAAGGCACGGAAATCCGGCGGATGTGTTGCGTGTCGAATCGCGGCCGTGGCCGACGCCGGCGCCGCATGAAGTGGTGGTGGAAATGCGCGCCGCGCCGATCAATCCGGCCGATCTGAACCAGATCGAGGGAAAATACCCGGTACGGTTTCCTCTTCCAGCTACGCCTGGATTCGAAGGCGCCGGAGTAGTTGCCGAGCTCGGCGCAAACGCGTCAGTAATTCCTGCCGGCACGCTTGTAATCCTGCCGCACAATCTCGGCACCTGGCGCGAGGCCGTTGCGGTGAAAGCGAGCGAGCTGGTGGCGGTTCCGTCGGGAATCGAGCCATTGCATGCCGCAATGTTGAAAATCAATCCGATGACGGCCTGGCGTTTGTTGCATGACTATATCGATCTAAACAAAGGAGATTGGCTCATTCAAAATGCCGCCAATTCCGCTGCGGGGCGCGCGGTGATTCAAATCGCGCACGAGTTGGGTTACAAAACGGTGAATATTGTTCGCCGCACCGAACTGATCGATGAATTGCGCGCCGACGGTGGCGACGTCGTTCTTGTCGATGGCGAAAATCTTCGTGAGGAAGTAAAAAATGCGACGGGCGATGCACCGATTCGCTTGGGATTGAATGCAGTCGGTGGAGACAGCGCGTTGCGTCTGGCAAATTGCCTCGCGCCCGGATCGACCCTGGTGACATTCGGCGCGATGAGCTTGCAGCCGCTGAAGATTCCGAACGGCCTGCTCATTTTCAAAGACCTTCGATTCCGTGGAATTTGGATCAACAAATGGTACGACAACGCGACGATGCAGGAGCGAATGGATGCGTTTTGCCAGCTTTTCGAAATGGCAAAACGCGGATTGTTGAAAACGAAAGTGGAGAAATCTTATCCGTTGAGCGAAGCGAAGGCAGCAGTCGCGCATGCCGCGCAAGGGAAACGTAACGGCAAAATCATTTTCGAATTCGGCGATTAAGCGTCGGCTCATTTTGGGTGCAAAACGAAAAAGCTAGCCGCACGGCACTGGTCATTGCCGCGAGCCTGGTTCTTCTGCATCGCGATCCAAAACACTCAGGCCTCGTCTCGAAGCCTTCGGCAGATTTGTGCGCTCAGATGCTCGAGATGTATTCGTCGCAGACGCGTTTGTTTTTGAAAATTGTTCGACAGGACTGGTTTCGACCGGTCGCGAGGTTGATCGAGCGCATCACGATCCCGGGAATTTTGCTGCATTACATCTTGCGAAAGAAGTGTATCGCGGGGCTCGTGCGCTCAGCACTTATCAATGGAGCTACACAAGTCGTCATTGTCGGCGCGGGCTTTGATCCACTCAGTTTCGAATTACATCAGGATTTTCGAGATGCGCAATTTTGGGAGATCGATCATCCGGCGACGCAGCGTCACAAACTGCGGGCCTTTCCTAAAATTGGCGTTGCTCGGTTGCATTTTGTCGCACTTGATTTGAACGCCACCGCTCTCGATAAAGAGGCGCTCATCAAAAGCAGCTTTGATCCGACTCAACGCACATGCTGGATCGCCGAAGGTCTCTTGATGTATCTGCGGGCAGATATCGTTTCGTCGTTGATGAGAGCATTGAAAAGCCTGAGCGCCCCGGGCAGTCACTTTGCATTTACATTCATGGAAAAGCAGAGCGACGGCCGGATTCGCTTCGATTCGCAAAGCAAACTCGTTGATTCGTGGTTGCGTAGACGCGGCGAACCATTCCTCTGGGGGTCTACGCGAGGTGAACTTGTTGACCTTCTACGCCCGTGGCGCGTAATTCGATTTTTCGATCACGATGATTTGCGCGAAATGGAATCGGGACTGACCAATGAATCCATCGCCAGAGGCGAGGTAATTTGCCTGGCTGAAATTTAACTGGCTCGATTAAGCTTCCGCATGCTGACCCGGCGTGAATTCATACGCACTGCGGCGCTTTTCGCACTTGCGCCGGAAATTTTAGCAGAACCGGGAAGAGAGATTTGGGTCAATGACGTCCATTCGCAGCTCAATCGCACCCGCGTTCGCGAACTGCTGGTGCCACGCACTAGAGATGAACTTGCGGAAATTGTGCGTTCTGCATCGCAAAAAGGTTTGCCAATCTCCCTTTCGGGCTGCCGGCATTCGATGGGTGGCCAGCAGTTTGCCACGGACAGCATTTGCATCGATACACGTTCACTTAATCGCGTGATTTCTTTCGATCAAGAACATGGGTTGATCGAAGCGGAAGCCGGCATCCAATGGCCGGAATTGATTCGCACTTATCTGGAAGCGCAACGGCATAACTCCAGGCGATGGAGTATCGCGCAAAAACAAACCGGCGCCGACACATTCACGCTCGGTGGAAGTCTCTCGTCGAACGTGCACGGGCGCGGACTGGCAATGAAGCCGCTGATTTCCAACATCGAATCATTCAACCTGACCAACGCCGAAGGGAAATCGATTCGCTGCTCGCGCGATGAAAACAACGAATTGTTCCGAGCTGCAATCGGTGGTTACGGGCTTTTTGGATTGATCGGCACCGTAACGCTTCGGCTTGTTCCCCGGCAAAAATTGCGACGTGCAGTCGAAATAGTTCACGCCAGCGATCTGCCCAAGCGTTTTGAAGAACGGATAGCGCAAAAGTTTCTCTACGGTGATTTTCAATTTTCAGTCGATGAAAAATCGCCGGACTTTCTCCAGCGCGGTGTGTTTTCTTGCTACGAGCCGGTCGACGAACACGAACCGATTGTCGCCGAAAAGAAGTTACGCGATGATGACTGGCTGGATCTCTTGCGGCTCGCTTACACGGACCGCGAAAACGCTTTCAAGCGGTACAGTGACTACTATTTGTCGACAAACGGGCAGACTTATTGGTCCGACACAAGTCAGCTTAGCGCCTATCTCCCAAATTATGCGCAGAAGCTCCGCGAGCAAATCGGAGGCGAGGAATCGAGCCTCATTATTACCGAAATTTACGTTCCGCGCATGGACCTTCCCGACTTTCTAGCGGAGGCGGCAGAACTGTTGCGTTCGAACCGCACAATCGTCATCTACGGTACAGTCCGACTAATCGAAAAAGACGATGAGAGCTTTCTGGCTTGGGCGAAGGAATCTTATGCGTGCATCATCTTCAATCTGCTCACACTTCATACACCAGGTGGCACTGAAGCGTCGGCGCGCTCCTTTCGCGCCTTGATTGGTTTGGCTATAACTCGCGGCGGAAGTTATTACCTAACTTATCATAAATTCGCGAAACCTGAGCAGGTCATGGCGTGCTACCCGCAGTTCAAACAATTTCTCGACCTGAAAAGAAAGTACGATCCCACTGAACGCTTTCAGAGTGATTGGTACCGCTACTATCGGAAGCTTTTCGCGACCTGATGACGAGAGGAGCAGAAGTACGATCTGTTCATGCCGCCGTTCGCCATCATTGCTTTGGTTCTGATTCTCGCGCGCGCCACCACTGAACTGTGGCTGAGCCGACTCAACCAGCGTCACGTGCGCGCGCAGGCGAAGGAAGTGCCGCCTGCATTTCGTGGAATCATTGACGAGCCGACGTACCGCCGTTCGGTTGATTACACGCTGGCCAAGAGCCGCTTTGGAGATATTGCCAACCTGTTCGATGCTGCGTTACTTATCGCATTGCTTTTCAGCGGCGTGTTGCCCTGGGCCTTTGAAAGATTCAGCGCTAGCTTCGGCACATCGATCCCAGCGATGACTGGTTTCCTCTTCGCCACAGGCGTCGCGCTGAGCATCCCAGGATTGCCGTTCGCCTGGTATGCGCAATTCAAACTCCAAGAGCGATTCGGTTTCAACACGACAAGCACAAAGACATGGGTCCTCGACCACATGAAAGGATTTTTGCTCGCGGGCCTACTCGGGTATCCGTTGCTCGCGCTGGTATTAAAACTGATCGGGTGGACTGGCGCAAACTGGTGGCTTCTGGCAGCGGCGATTGTCGTCGCGTTTCAATTGCTCCTCTTGCTCATCGCGCCGGCTATCATTATGCCGCTCTTCAACAAGTTCACACCGCTGCCGGAAGGACGGTTGCGCGAGCGCCTTTTTGCGCTCGCGCAGCGCACCGGTTTTCCCACGCGCAGCATTGAGGTGATGGATGGCAGCAAGCGCTCGCGCCACTCCAACGCCTTCTTCACCGGGTTCGGACGTTTTCGAAAAATCGTCCTGTTCGACACACTCATCGTGCAACTTACCGAACCCGAACTGGAATCCGTGCTCGCGCACGAAATTGGCCATTACAAAAAGTGCCATGTAATGAAGTTGCTCGGCGTTTCCATCGCTGGCGTCCTTGTGGCGTTCGCTGCGATCGCGTGGCTGGCGCGTCAGCAATCGTTTTATCACGCGTTTGGGTTCGAGCATCAGGGAAACTTTGCCGCCGCGAATGTCGTCCCTGCGATGCTGTTGTTTGTGCTGTTGGCGGGTACGATAAGTTTCTGGGCTGTGCCGTTCATTCACATCTGGTCGCGCCGTTTCGAATACGAGGCGGATGCATTTGCGCGTGCGGCAATGGGAGAGGCACGGTCACTCATTCTCGCGCTGCGCAAATTGAGCGAAAAAAACCTGAGCAATCTCACGCCCCATCCGCTCTACAGCCGATTTTACCACTCGCATCCGACCCTGCTCGAACGGGAACGCGCACTGCAAGTAGCAACTTAACGCAAGCGGAACGGCATGCGGATTTCGCGTTACGGCAGATAAATAACGTCGGCGCTTGACACAAACGCGGCTACAGCGTGCCCTGTTCTGAGATGTCGAGAGTCATCGTTGTTGGCGCGGGAATCAATGGTATTACCGCCGCGATCGCATTGAGAAAACGCGGCCACAACGCCGTTCTGGTTGATCCGGGACCTTTGCCGCATCCGCTGGCGGCGTCCACTGATATCAGCAAAGCAGTTCGTGCGGCTTACGGGGCAGACAAAGAATACACCGAATTGGCCGAACGGTCGATTTCACTCTGGCGGAAATGGAACATAGAATTTGGCGTCGAGTTGTATCACGAGATCGGCGTGATGTTCGTGCGCCAGCAGAAAATGAAGCCGGGCGATTTTGAATATGAAAGTTTCAAAACATTAGAACAGCGCGGACACAAGATTGAGCGAATGAACTCAGCGCAATTGTGGAAGCAGTTTCCGGCTTGGGATCCCGAACGCTATCAAGATGGCGTTCTTGAGCTGGAAGCAGGCTATGTGGAGAGCGGTTGCGTCGTTACGACATTGATTGAGCGCGCGAAATCCGCCGGCATTGAACTGCGCGAAAGCGCCAGGTTTTCCAAGTTGGATGAAGGCGACGATCGCGTGAAAGGAATTGTGCTCGACGACGGGCAGCGAATTTCCGGCGATGTCGTCGTAGTGGCTGTCGGCGCCTGGACACCCTATGTCTTGCCATTCACACAGAAATTTTTCCGCGCGACTGGGCAACCAGTCTTTCATCTGAAACCTCGGCAACCTGAACTGTTCGCGCCTGAGCGTTTTCCCGTTTTCGGCGCGGATATTTCGATGACCGGCTATTACGGGTTTCCGCTCAACCGTGAGGGCATTGTAAAAATCGCAAGACACGGCACGGGCCGCGAGATGTCGCCCGACTCTCCGAACCGGACGGTGACCCCTCAAGAAGAAGAAAACTTCCGCGAGTTCTTGTCATTGACATTTCCCACGCTCAGCGATGCGCCGATTGTGTACACGCGCGTTTGCATGTATTGCGACACGAATGACGGACATTTTTGGATTGCGCCCGATCCCGAGCGACCTGGATTAATTGTCGCCACGGGTGACAACGGACATGGATTCAAATTCGCGCCGGTGCTGGGGGAAATTATCGCCGATGCCGTCGAAGAAAAGTCCAATCCGCTTTTGCAAAAGTTCCGCTGGCGGCCGGAGGTACTTTTAGGAAGCGGCACAGACGTTGCACGTTTCCGGGCGGATGCGTAGTAGCGACTATCCCTGGCTGCAGTTGCCCTGCGCGCTGGGATAGGCGCCCCTACACGTTTTCTTTTTGCGCCGCTTCTCTTTTTGGCTGGCGTTTAACCAGCGTGATTTGCTTGATGCGCGCCGAATCGGACGGGCTCCAGGTTGCCACGTCGGGATCGTCTTTGAAAGCGTTGTGGACGAGACGCCGTTCGTAAGAATTCATCGGCTCGAGCTGAAGTGAACGACCGGTGATCCGCACGCGGTCTGCCAATTCTCGCACGCGCTGCACGATGCGATCTTCGCGCATGGAACGGTAGTGCTCACAATCGACGATCACTTTTTCAACATCCTTGTCTTTGGCTTGCAGCAGACGATTAAGCAAAAACTGGATTGCATCCAGCGTCTCGCCGTCACGCCCGATCAAGCGGCGGCTTTCCTCGGTATAAATCTGCAGCTTCAAGTTTCCGCCTTCACTCGTGGTTTCCTCGATTTGCACAACGAAACCGAGATAACCGAGCATCGTATCGAGCAGTTCTTTCGGGGTCATCATCGTTTTCGTTTTCCGGCCGGCGCAACTTTTTCGAGCTTCGGCATGGGTTGATTCCGGTTCTGATAAAATTGCAAAATACTAAAAAGATTTTGAGCGGTGTAATACAATGCCAGAGCCGCCGCAAAATTGTAGCAGATAAATAAAAAGATCAGCGGCGTGAACATCATCACCCGCCGTTGTGTGGCGTCGCCGGTCTTTGGCGTCATGGCCATGAGCCAAATCTGCGTCGCGGCCATGCAGAGCGGGATGATATTGATTGGCCAGCCGAGCAATGGCAAATGCGCCACGGTATCTGGCTGCGAAAGATCCTTTACCCATAGAAACTTTGCGTTTCGCAATTCCACCGCCTGGCCGAGCATTTTAAAGAGGCCGAAGAAGATCGGGATCTGAATCAGCATCGGCAAACAGCCGCCGACGGGATTGATTCCGTACTGCTTGTAAAGCTTCATCACCTCCTGGTTCATCCGGGTCGGATCATCTTTGTATTTTTCCTTCAACTCCTGCATTTTCGGCGATAGTGCGGCCATTTGGCGCATGGAACGGTTCGCTCTGTTTTGAATCGGCCAGAGGGTGAGTTTGATGATGGTGGTGAGCGCCAGGATAGCCAGGCCATAGTCACGCAGCCAGCTATGCAACAGGTTCATGAAGTTGAGAAGGAACTGACACACCAGTTTGAACATCCCGAAGTCCATGATCTCGGCTTCCGAAACGCGCGCTGTACGTTTGGCCGGGCTGCAACTCAAAGCCTGGCATGCCGAGCGCTCCCTCAATGCCGAGCAATTTTTGGTCGGGCGGACGCTGGATATCGAAACGCCGGCCCCAGACCACATCGGCCTTGGCGGTAAGAGGCGCAAGCAATGTCGTAAAAAACTGGTCGCTCACCGCAACCCATTCCGCGCCCACGATGTTTTCCTGATAAAAGGGTCGCGCGGCGCGCTGGCCCACACCGAGAAATCCACCACCGCTACCAAACCAGCCAACATCGATGCCCTTCGCCTTTCCAGCGATGCACCACACCAGTCGTGTGTAAGAAGGATAATCCTTCGAGTGAATCGGAGCAGCAGACCCGAGCGCAACAAAGTAACCCGCGCTTCGGTACGGTTCAGTGCCACGATTCTCAAAGTCGACATCCATTTCAGCGACAAAGTTGTCTTTGTTCTCTGGAGATTGTTGAAAGAAGAACTTCTTCCGGATGGCGATCTGCTCGGCGGTCGTGTGCTCGAACCGCACTACGGAATCCGACTCCGTGGATGCGGTGAATTCGGGGAGCGCCGGCGCGGATGGTTGCTCAATGAGTGCGCCGATCGGTGCGCTCTCTGCTGAATTTAAGACAACGCGTTGCCCGTTTTCAGCGACTTGCCTAAGCAAGACCGCCTCCTTAATGCCACCACCGCGATTTGTGAGGCGCAGTTCGACGTCCGAATTGCGCAGCGTTTCTATTTTCTCCGGGAAGCTCGGAACTGGTTCGGCAGCTCTCTGCGCAACTTCAGGAGAGGCGAGCGGCGTTGGAGAAGCGATCGTTGTCGCGGGAGAAGTCTGCCCCGGCGTAACACTAACCGGCGCAGGTCTCGGCGGCGTCTGTTTTACAAGATAGAGCTCCCACAGGACGAGCCCAATCACGCAAAGAATAACGACAATCCACGCAGTTCGATCCATAAAAAATCATGCCGGAGCGGCTATTCACAAACGTTGGAACAAAGACTTCCCGTCTGTGCGGCCAGCTGGTCCTCGCGAGCTGCGACCTTGCGTCCCTCTTTTTGGAGAGGCGGCACTGGATCGTGTCCGCAACCGCCCCAGGGTTGGCACCGCGCCAGGCGCTTCAATCCCAGCCAGCTTCCACAGGCGACGCCATGTGTCTCAATCGCTTCCAGAAAATACGCCGAACAAGTTGGCGTAAATCGGCAGCCTGAACCGGGACCGCAAATCAAGGTGAGCAGCGGCGAGATCGTACATTGGTAAATACGAATAAAAAAACAAACCAACCTGAGCATTAGAGCGCTAGGATAGAAGCGCGTTTTGCCAGACGCAACCATTCATCTTCCAGCGCACGATAACTCGCTTTCGTGGCATCACGTCTGGCGATGAGCACAATCCAAAAGTCTTCCCGCAAACCATGCTGATGCTTGCGCACAATTTCCCGCAGACGGCGTCGAACACGATTGCGAACGACTGCTCCCCCGAGGCGCCGGCTTGTAACAAAGCCGACGCGCGACGCGCCAGAATTTTGCACAGAGAGAGCGGCGAGCACCACGAACTTACCGCGCTGAGAATGGCCCCGTTGTTTTACATCAGCAAACTCCGAAGCGCGCGTCAGGCGCCGCGTTTTGGGGAATGAAAGCGTGCGGGTTTGCAGCATGGCGATTTCCGATCTGCGCTACAACAGTACCGACTCTGTGTCTGTACAGCAAAGTCCTCCCTCGAAGCATTCGGAGGAGGACTCTCTGCAGATGAACCGCCCGAAACCTTAGGGTGACGGCGAAGAAGTCGTCGTCGTACTGGACTCGGTCTTCGTTTCGTTGCTGGGCGCAGTTCTATTGATGGTCGTGTTCGTCTCCGTCTTGTTCGATGTAGCCGGAGATGGATTGACGATAGTTGTATTGCTTTCCTTTTTCTCGCTAGGCGGATTAGTAACCGTCGTCTCCTTTTGTTCGCAGGCCGACAACATTGTTAGTCCAGCTAAGAGGCAAATGTATCTTTTCATATCTCTGAATCGACTTTCGTGATCGGTTCAGCCGCACTCAGGGACTTGGCGATTCAGCTGGCGACGTGCCGGAATCTGCTGGTGACGTACTCGTGGACTCTGGGGTGGTCGCAGCCGGACTGGTTGCTTCCGTCGTCGTTGCCGGGGTCGTGGCAGCTGGGCTTGCCGCAGGCTCCGTCGTTTCGGTCTTTTGCTCGCACGCCGCAAGGAGAGCGGCACTGGCCAGGATGCAGATGTATTTTTTCATAGTGATATTATAAAGGGCACATTGGTTTAATTGATTAATCGGAGCAAGGCGCTTTTTGGCCCTGCGGAAATTTATTTGTCGGCCGCAAATGCTTGATAATCGCGGATTAAAACGGGACCTGGTATTTGAGGCCATGCGCTTCAGCCACCGCGCGACAAGTGAGCCGCCCGTCGCGCGTATTGATGCCACCAATCAAGGCGGGTTGCTTTTCGCATGCGCCCTCCAGGCCTAAATCGGCGAGCAATTCGATGTAATGGTAGGTAACGTTGGTAAGCGCCTGCGTGGCGGTGCGCGCGTAAGCGGCGGGCATGTTCGCCACGCAATAGTGCGTAACGCCTTCTTCGACATAAACGGGGTTGAGGTGCGTGGTTGGTCGCGACGTTTCAGCGCAACCGCCTTGATCGATGGAGATATCCACTAGCACGCTGCCCGGTTTCATTTTTTTCAACATCGCACGTGTGATTAACTTTGGAGCTTTTGCTCCCGGCAATAGCACCGCGCCGACTAGCAAATCGCAATCTGCCACCAACTCATGCAGATTCGCTTCGCTTGAATAGAGCGTGTTCGCGTTCGCCATGGCAAGATCGAGATAGCGCAACCGCTCGAGATCGACGTCAAGTATTGTTACATCGGCGCCAAGACCGGTCGCCATGCGGGCGGCATTTACACCTGAGGTCCCACCTCCGACCACGACAACTCGTCCCGGCAAAACTCCCGGCACTCCGCCAAGCAACACCCCGCTGCCGCCATTATATTTGGCGAGAAAATTCGCGCCCATTACCACCGACATGCGGCCCGCGATCTCGCTCATCGGCTCGAGCAGCGGCAAACGATTGTTGACCTGGATCGTCTCATAGGCAATCGCAGTCACGCCCGATTTCAGCAATGCCTCGGTCAGCGGTTTGCTCGCAGCCAGATGCAAATAGGTGAAAAGAATCTGGCCATTCCGCAACAGTGGAAACTCTGCCTCCCGCGGCTCCTTCACTTTCACAATCATGTCGGCGCGCGCAAAAACCTCCTTCGCTTCGGGGACAATCTCAGCGCCGGCCTTGACGTAGTCTTCGTCCGCATAACCTGAGCCGATCCCGGCATTTTTTTCTACCACTACCGAATGACCGCGCCGGGCGAGTTGATTCGCAGCCGACGGCAGCAAGGCGACGCGCTGCTCCTGTTCTTTAATTTCTTTTGGGACACCGATGATCATCTAAGAAAGTGAATGGTGATAAGTGATCAGTGAATAGTGGTAAAGCGAAATCCAGTCACACGACCAGCTGAATTTTCTATTCGCCGGTCACGAGTCACCGGTTACTATTCACTAATTCAGTGACGGATCATCCGGCGCCGCCGCCAGCATTTTATACCACGGCCCCAAACTGCGCATGATATCGAACCAGAGTTTCGGCAGCCGATCGAGCTTGAGCACGGAGGGACTGGGCTTTTGAAGAAGCCATGCCTTTTGCTTCATCTCGGCTTCAAGCTGACCTGCTCCCCAGCCTGCATACCCCACAAACGCACAGATTGTGGCCGGGCTTTTCTGATCAACCGCATCGCTCGCCTCCTCCAAATCAACATTGTGATTGAGCTTGAGCCCTTTGCTTTTCTGCCATTCGAATGCCGCGAACATCAGTTGGTTTTTCCCGACTGGTCCGCCGAGAAAAACAGGCACCTCGGCAAGGTTCGCAGGCGGTGTCTCCGTGACGAGATCGGCGACCTGTCTGTCAAGCGGGCGATTAATGATCACGCCCAGCGCGCCGTCCTTTGAATCGTGCGCAGAAATAAAGAGCACAGCGCGCCGAAAATTCGGATCGAGCATATTGGGATGAGCGACCAGCAATGAACCCGCGAGGCTGCGCCGGGGTCCGTCATCCAGATTGCGCATGCAAAAACTAGAAACCTTGAAGAGCGCTTGCGCAAGCTGGATCAGCGCGCTCAGTCGAAAGATCCGTCATCGGCGCCCGGCGCGGCAATATCTTCCTTGCAACCGCGCGACCTTCGGAAAATTTCATGCAAAATCTTGTTGCGACGACCCACAAGCTCGTTTAGTAGCCTCGAAGTTTTCAACGATTGTTCTGGGGGGAACAGCCGCCCTTCACGCCTATCGGGCGTGGGGGGCGGTACTTTTTTGGAGTAAGCAAAAACTACCAACGCTCAAGGCCCAACATCCAACGTCAAAGATTCCACGATAACCGTTGGGCGTTGGACGTTCGATGTTGGACGTTGGATGTTGAGTGCTGGAACACCATCCAAGTTTAAAGAGGCGGCACCGTTGTCGCAGCGTTCCCTCATTCGTCATTTGTCATTCGTCATTAATTCGGCATTCGTCATTAATTCGTCATTCGTGCTTCGCCGCGTATAAACCAACGTAAAACGCAGGGAGCGAGTTCATGTTTACGCGGTTTCGTCATTCCATTTCAAGATCGGGACGAGTCTCCTGGCCGGTTGCGCTCACGCTGATGGCGCTCATCATCGCAGCTGTCGTCCTGATCGTCTTCCTCCGATTGGAAACCTGGCCAGCACGCACAGCACAGCAAAGTACAGCCGGGCTCGAGAGGCTGGGTAAGGATTTGCGCGCTGCTTTTATCGACATCGCGCACTTGCAGCCGCGCATCACCATCAACAACCGGATTTACATGGAGCAAACCATGCCGGTGAGCGAGCTGATAGTTTTATCGCGCCGGATCGAAGTCGAACACGAACTGTTGCATACCTGGGTGGGTAGCTCCAAGCGGGTAAAACTGCATGGCGCGTTCAACGTTAAAGCGGGCTTCGATTTGCGGCAGAATCTTTCAATCGATATTCGACCAAACGAGATCATCGTTCAGCTTCCACCCGCGCAGATTCTGGGTATCGAGGAAGTCCAGATGGACGTCCTCGCGTTTGAAAATGGGTTCTGGAACCGAATCTCCGGAGAGGATGTGCAAAACGAATTGTCGATCCTGCCTCAGCTCGCCCGGGAAAAAGCTGTGGAAAGTAATTTGCCTGCCGAAGCCGAACGCACGTTGCAGCGACAACTCAACGAACGCATTCACGCCCGGCAGCCAGTGCATTTGGTTTTCACCAACGAGAGGAAAAGTGAATAGTGATGGGCGAATGGTGAAAAGTGTTCAATCGCCGAGCGGTTTCACTAATCACCGTTGACTGATCACGATTCACGCCCTTGCCAACCGATGCCGTTCAAGAATCGATTCTTTCTCGTTAGTCTGCTGATTCTGCTCGCGGCGCTGTTTGTGATCTGGCTTACACCTTTTGCCGTTTCCAATGGCGTTCGGTCGTGGATCTGGTGGAAAGCCCGCCACGAAGGACTCATTGTTAACATCGACAGTGTCGACGCGGCGTTCCTGCGCCCGATAGTGCTCGGTGGGCTTCGAGTGAAGAGCGCGCCAGAAAACGCATTCCGCATTGATCTCACTGTAACGCAAGCGAGCTTCGATCTGAATCTTAAGCGCATCCTGCTTCGGAGGCGTGGCCGCGCCATCCGCGATCTTACGATTCAAGGCCTCCGCGGCGAATTACGCCGCAGCAATCCAGCCGGGCGGGCCCTAACGCAGAGCGGTTGGACAACACTCCACAAATTGCTCCCCCAGAATATCAACATCGCCAGCTCGGACATTCGCGTCGAAGACGGGCCGACAATGATTTTGCTGCGACATGGTTCTCTGTCCGCAAGCGAAACGGAGGCCGGGCGATTTAGCGCTGGTGAGGTCATGATTTCGTCGCCGTGGTTTCGTCAAACTTTTTCACAATTACGCGGTGCGACCAACTGGCAGGACAATCGCCTGACACTCGCCGGACTCACGTTGACGCGTGGCCTCGACCTTCAATCAATTACCGCTGACTTGTCGCGTATCGGCAAACAGCGTGTCGGTTTGGAATTTGATGCAGATACGTTCGGCGGAAAAATTCGCGGCAACATTTCACATTGGTGGCGCTCGCAGCACTCCAATTGGAAGATCGCCGGTTCGGCCACTGACATTTCCCTCGCGCAAACGTCGGAGGCGATTGGATTCACCGATCGTGTGGACGGTTTGCTTCACGCTTGCAGTTTCACTTTTCGGGGAAACTTGACCGAGCCGGCTCGGGCAACTGCGTCGCTCTGGGCTGAACTAACCAGGCTCACCTGGCGCAATCGCACGGCCGAAAAAATCATGCTCGGCGCTGCGCTCTACAACCGGCAGGTCCAACTCCAGCAACTTTACATAAAACAAAAAGCAAACGAGCTCACCTTGAGCGGCGAGGCCTCAGCGCCCTCCAACTCATCCGACTGGCTCAGCCCGGATTTTCGCGGCGATATTTCCGCATCAATCAACCAACTTGGCGATTTCGCGGCTCTTTTCGGCGCAAACGCCGGCGACTTTACAGGAAAAATCGCGATCGAGGGAACGATGAACACGCGCAACCGCAAATTTGGCGGACATCTTACATTCGACGGCGCTTCTCTCACACTTTTCAAAACCGCAATCGACAACTTGAGCGCGAAGCTGACTTTGAAAGCGACCGAGTTGGAGATTGAACAGTTGGACCTAAAGCGCAAGAACGACTCCCTTACCGCGCAAGGCAAAATCGACATGTCGCACGAGCATAACTATTCGGGAGCGATCAACGCCATGGTTGATAATCTGGCCGACTATTTGTCGATCTTCCGCGGGCCAGTTAAAAACGACTCGAAGCCGGCCCCGGCGAACATTCAAGTAACGGTCGCTTCCAATAAGTGGGTGGCGCGCGGCGCGATCGATCCGCCAAATTCGAGCCCGATTAATTTCACAGCCAATTTCCCTCTGCGCATCGGAACAGATTGGAATGCTTTTCTGGTATCTCCGCTCAACGTAACGCTCGATTTCCCGTCAATCTTCCTCGCAAACACGCCCCAATTTTTTCACCCGGAAATTTTCCGCGACGGTATTCTAAGCGGAAACATTTCTCTTTCTGGAACATTGCAACACCCGTGGATCACCGGCGAGGTGCAGCTCTTGAATGGAACGTTGTCCGGCGGCAGCCGGACTTCTTTCAATCTCACCGAAGCGAGCAGTCGCGTCTCTTTCACGGGAAATCGCGCGTCGCTGGACTTTCTAAATGCCACAACGAAAGACGTCGATCTTTCACTTCGTGGAGAAATCGATTTTCAAGATACAAGCGCCGTCGCGATCAACATAACCGGAGCGACGCCGATCTTTGACGTAACGCTGCGCCCAATTGATTGCGTAAGCAAAATCGAGATTGGAGCCGTCACGGTAACGCTTGCGCCTGCGATAGCTGAGCTGGAGTTCCGCGGAGGGCTTTTTCGATCCGACTGGACCATCGGTTTAAAAGAACGCATTGGCACTCAATCCTTCGCTGCTTTTGACCTGAGCGGAACAGCCCGAAAATTTCCGCTCTGTTTTTCGGGCGCGAGCGCAGAAGGAAAAACATTATTGATTGGAGCACTCGCGCGCCCCGAAGCGCCTCGCGAGGTGATTCCGCCGAAAAAACGAACAAAGCGGCGATAGAGTATCTATCCGGCGCAACCTCGAAAAAGAGATCTTCCGGCCGGCTCCTGGTTACGCGCTTACGATTTCGCCGTCACAAGCCAGCGTGACAGCTTTGCCTCGAGATCGCGTGTAAGGTTGACGCGAAACTCCATGCCTGCGTCCAGGCGTAACGAATTGCCGTTTGCGCGATCAAATAGCAACCAAACCGGGCGTCGGCCCGGTGAGCTGGAGAGAATCTCGCGCACTTCGCGCAGTTCATCCCCTGTCGTTGCGGGAGAAAATTGCAAAAGCACCGCAGATTCCTGGAGTGTGTTTATCGATCTTTCATTCGCGCCGTTGGTTTTTTCTGGTGCAAGCGTCTTGATTTCCTGAGCCGTGCCGCGAAGAGCGTCGTCGCGCTTGTCCAGAGTTGCTTTTATTTCAACGACCCGTCCGGCCACCAGCGCGTCTGAAATTTTCATATAAACCTCGTTCCAAACGACCACCTCGAGCATGTCCGTCAAGTCCTCGAGCCAAACGACCGCGAATGGTTTGCCTTCTCTCCTTGTAAACTTTCTTTCGACCTCCACAATTGCTCCAGCAATTTTAAATAGCGCGCGATCGTCGAGTTCGCCTAATGAAGCAATCGATCGATAGTTTTTTGCCGCGAACAGATCGACATACGCGTCGAGCGGATGCCCGCTGACGTAAAAGCCGAGGAGCTCTTTTTCGTACGAAAGCTTTTCATGCTCGCTCCATGGAGTAATCAACCTTTTCCTCGATGTTGCGGGGGCAGTTGTCTCGTCGAAGAGCGAAACTTGACCGGCAACGCGGTCCCGATGCGCAGCCGCGGATGCACCCAGCGCTTCATCAATACAGGCAAAAAGTTCGGCGCGCTCGCGGCCAAGAAAATCAAAGGCGCCCGCTTTTATCAGACTTTCCAGCATTTTGCGATTGGCGATGCGGGAATCCAGCCGGCTGCAAAAATCCTGCAGCGAAGTGAAATCCCCTCCCCCTTCGCGCTCGCGAATTGCGGCTTCCATTGCGCTTTCGCCGACGTGTTTGATCGCGGCAAGACCGTAACGAATGGCCCTGAATCCGGGATCGGTGACCCCGGCTACATTCTCAGGAGTAAATTTCAGGCCGCTTTTGTTGACGTCGGGCGGGAGGATGGAAATGCCCATGCGTTTGCACTCGCCGACGAAGACGGAAATCTTATCGGTGTTGTTGATCTCGTTGCTAAGCAACCCGGCCATGAATTCGACCGGGTAATGCGCTTTCAGATAAGCGGTTTGATAACTGATCACGCCGTAAGCAGCGCTGTGGCTCTTGTTGAATCCGTAACCTGCGAATTTTTCCAGCAAATCGAAGATGGCATTTGCTTTTTTCTCCGCAATTTTGTTTGTGCGCGCGCAGCCTTCGATGAAATTCTTGCGCTCTTTCGCCATCTTCTCCTTATCCTTCTTGCCCATGGCGCGCCGGAGAAGGTCGGCCTGCGCAAGCGAGTAGCCGGCAAGTTTGCTCGCCGCAGCCATTACCTGCTCCTGATAAATCATCACGCCGTACGTGTCGGCGCAGATGTCTTCGAGCAGCGGATGCAAATATTTGATAGGCGTGATTCCCTTTTTCGCTTTCACGTATTCGGGGATGAGTTCCATCGGGCCGGGCCGATAAAGCGCGATCAAAGCGATAATGTCGTCGAGCTTTT
The DNA here is from genome assembly GCA_005887825.1 of Verrucomicrobiota bacterium. Lineage (GTDB taxonomy): Bacteria > Verrucomicrobiota > Verrucomicrobiia > Chthoniobacterales > UBA10450 > Udaeobacter. Next base: position 17,352 of record VBQC01000157.1, read on the forward strand.
TTACATCGAGCTGCTTCGACAGACTCGTCATCCCGCCGGACTCCATTTGGAAGAGGCCGATCGTTTCGCCGCGGTTATAAAGGGCGAACGCCGTTGGGTCGTCGAGCGGAATGTTCTTCAGCGAGAAGTCTGGCTCTCGTTTGTGGATGAGCCCCATCGTGTCCTCGATCACGGTTAGCGTTTTCAATCCGAGGAAATCCATTTTCAGCAGCCCGAGATCGTTGAGAGGTCCCATCGGGTACTGGCTGATGACGTCGTTGCCTTTCACGTCGCGACAGAGCGGGATGTAATCAGACAAGTCCCGATCGGCGATCACCACACCGGCAGCGTGCACACCGGCATTACGCGAGAGGCCCTCGAGGACCTTTGCATAATCAAAAAGTTGGCGTGTCGCTGGTTCGGTCGCCACCGCTCGTTTCAATTCGGAATTTTTTTCTACGGCTAAATCGAGAGTGATATTTAGCTCGTTTGGGATCATCTTCGCGATGCGGTCGGCATCGCGATAGCTCAAGCCCATCACGCGTCCGACATCGCGCACCACGCTCTTTGCTTTGAGTTTTCCGAACGTGATGATCTGCGCGACCCGGCGTTCACCATATTTCTGGCGTACATACTCGAGAACTTCGCCACGGCGTGCCTCGCAAAAATCGACATCGATGTCCGGCGGTGAAACGCGGTCCGGGTTTAAAAACCGCTCGAAGATCAATCCAAATTGGAGCGGATCGATGTCGGTAATTCCGAGAACGTAAGCGACTATCGAGCCCGCGGCCGATCCGCGCCCGGGCCCAACAGGAATGCCTTTCTCTTTGGCAAAATGAATGAAATCCCAAACAATGAGCAGATAACTGACAAACCCGGTTTTTTCGAGGACACCCAGCTCATAACCAAGCCGTTCGACTAACTCTGAGTCGTTCGTCGCGCGTTCACCGTAGCGTTCGCGCAGGCCCTTGTAACAAAGTTCTCGTAAATAGCTTTCACGCGTTTTCCCCGCGGGCGCCGGATATTCCGGATACTTGGAACGCCCAAATTCAAGATCGACATGGCAACGTTCTCCAATCTCCAGCGTGTTCGTAATGGCTTCGGGGAAATCGCGAAATAGCTCACGCATTTCGGCTGGCGATTTGAAATACAACTCCGGCACGTACCGCATGCGGTTTTCGTCCTGCACCATTTTGCCGGTGCCGATGCACAACATGACATCGTGCGCTTCGTGATCGCTTCGGCGCAAAAAATGAACATCGTTTGCAGCAACCAATCCGATGCCAAGATCCCGCGCAATTTGCGGCAACACTCGATTGCACGTGCGTTGCGCCTCCATCCCATGATCGTGCAATTCCATGAAGAAATTTTCCGTGCCGAGGATGTCGCGATATTCGGCCGCGCTCTGTTTCGCCTTCTCGATGTTGTTTCCCTGAATCGCGCTGTTGATTTCGCCCGCGAGACAACCGCTTAGTCCAATCAGGCCCGCTGAATGCGCAGACAGAAGCTCTTTGTCGATCCTCGGCACGTAATGAAAACCGTCGAGATGCGCTGCCGTCAGCAATTTCACCAGGTTGCGATAGCCACTCTCATTTTCCGCCATGAGGGTGAAGTGATATGCCGCATCGCGGCGCGAGCCCGGCCGATCTTTATGCGATCCGGGCGCGATGTAGGCCTCACAACCGATGATCGGTTTGATCCCGGCACGCTTCGCTTCCTGGTAAAATTCAATCGCGCCAAATAAATTGCCGTGATCTGTGATCGCGACCGCTGGCATCTTGAATTCGGCCGCTTTTTTCATCAGCTCTTTCATTCGGATCGCGCCGTCGAGCAGCGAATACTCGGTGTGCAGGTGAAGATGAACGAAAGAATCGCCGGGCATTGCTCACTATAGGTGCGGCAATAAATCCAGCAAGAAACGGGCGCGTTGAAACGTTGAAAAAAAACGATGCTTGCATCGGCGCCGTGGCCTTGCTATGAGAGCGCGTGCTGCGCTCAGCTTTCGATTGCAAAGCACCGCGCGATACCGAGTTTACATCGATATGAAAAAACTGGAAGCGATCATCAAGCCGTTCAAGCTCGAGGAGGTCAAGGAGGCGCTGGCCGAACTTGGCATCGAAGGGATGACCGTCACGGAAGTAAAAGGATTCGGCCGGCAAAAAGGCCACACCGAGATTTATCGCGGCAGTGAATACACAGTGGACTTCCTGCCAAAAGTGAAAGTGGAAGTCGTTCTCGCCGACGATATGGTGGAGAAAGCGGTGAGCGTGGTGGTAGCCGCGGCCAAGACCGGCAAGATCGGGGATGGAAAAGTTTTCGTCCTTCCAGTGGAACACGCGGTGCGCATCCGCACGGAAGAAATCGGCGAGAAAGCGGTTTAGCGCTGGCGCGCTGTTCGTTGAATCGTTGAACTGTTACAACGTTCAAGCGGTTTGGCAGTTTGATGATTTGATGATTTAACGATGTAACCTTTGTAACTTTGTAAACGCCAAAGACAAAACTCCATCCGACGTCAGCAAAATCATTAAAGACCACGGCGTGAAGCTCGTGGACTTCAAATTCACCGATCTGCCGGGCACCTGGCAGCATTTCACCACCACGCTCACCGAATACAGCGACGATCTTTTTACGGAAGGACTCGGCTTCGACGGCTCGAGCATCCGCGGCTGGAAAGTGATTAATGCGTCGGACATGCTCGTTATTCCTGATCCAAATACGGCTTGGATTGACATCTTCAACGCCGAGCCAACGCTCTCGCTCATTTGCACGATTGTCGATCCCATCACCCGCGAACCGTACGATCGCGACCCGCGCGGTATAGCGCAAAAGGCGGAAGCCTACCTGCAAAGCACTGGCATTGCCGATACGGCGTTCTTCGGGCCGGAGGCTGAGTTTTTCATTTTCGACGATGTGCGCTTCGGCTACACCGCGAATTCGTCATTTCATCAGATCGAGAGCGTCGAAGGCCATTGGAACAGCGCACGTGAGGAGTTTCCAAATCTTGGTTACAAAATTCGCGCGAAAGAAGGTTATTTCCCTGTTCCACCTATGGACACTCTGCAAGACATCCGCAATGAGATGGCTCTTGAGCTGGAGAAAGCCGGTGTCCCCATCGACAAACAGCACCATGAAGTCGCTACCGCCGGCCAGGCCGAGATCGATGTCCGGTTCGCGCCGCTCAAAGTGATGGGCGATTCGATGCAGTACTACAAATACATTATCCGCAACATCGCAAGGAAACACAATAAGACGGTGACTTTCATGCCGAAGCCACTCTTTGCCGATAACGGCTCGGGCATGCACACCCACATTTCCCTATGGAAAGATGGCAAACCGTTGTTTGCCGGGAACGGTTACGCGGGATTGAGTGAGATGTGCGTCTTCTTCATCGGCGGGATTTTGAAGCACGCGCCCGCGCTCACCTGCATCACGAATCCAACTACGAACAGTTTTAA
>VBQC01000158.1 GCA_005887825.1 Verrucomicrobiota bacterium
TGTCCGAGCAATTCCAAAAAGCTGAAGCGGCCAATCGGATCTTAAAAATTCCGACCGGTGATGGCATGGCGCTGGTGTTCTATCGGAGTCCCGAGGAACCGGCGCAGTGCGCCTTTGAGATCAGCCGCGCGCTGAAGGACAATCAGCGCCTGCAAGTCCGGATGGGCATTCACAGCGGGCCGATTAGTGGTGTGGTGGATGTGAACGAACGGACGAACGTGGCCGGTGCGGGCATCAACCTGGCCCAACGAGTGATGGATTGTGGCGACGCCGGCCACATTCTTCTCTCCAAACACGCCGCCGAAGATCTGGAAGAATACGAACAGTGGCGGCCGCTTCTGCACGATCTCGGCACGTGTGAAGTGAAACACGGAGTGCGCCTCTCGGTCGTGAACCTCTATGACGATCGATTCGGCAATGCGACACTGCCGCGGAAATTCGAGACCGTGCAGAAACGCCAGACGCTTCTGCGCTGGGCGGCAATGACCGCAGCATTAATCGCGTTCGCGGTAATCGTCGCCGGCATCGCAATATTTTCTCGCTATCGCGTGCGATCGACGCTGACTGCGCCTGAAAAATCCATCGCGGTTCTTCCGTTCGGAAACCTGAGCCGCGATCCGGACAACGCCTACTTTGCCGACGGCATCCAGGACGAGATCCTGACCCGCTTATCCAAAATTGCGGATCTGAAGGTGATCTCGCGCACTTCGACGCAGCATTACAAAAGCGCGCCCGAAAACCTGCCTGAGATTGCGCGGCAACTTGGAGTGGCCCACATCCTGGAAGGCAGCGTGCAGAAGAGCGCCGATGCCGTGCGGGTTAACGTGCAGCTAATCAAAGCGGCCAATGATTCCCATCTTTGGGCCGATACCTACGATAGAAGACTGACCGACATCTTTTCGGTCGAGAGTGAGATAGCCAAAGCTGTCGCCGACCAACTGCGAGCGAAACTCAGGGGTCAGGAAGAGGAAGTTATAGCTGCTAAACCGACCGACAATGTTGAGGCTTATGACGCTTATCTGCGCGGTCTCGCTTATACGCTAAAAGCATTCCCCACGAGGCGCAATGCTCTTGGTGCACAGAAATATTTCAAAGAAGCAGTGCGCTTGGATCCGAAGTTCGCCCTTAGTTGGGCACTGCTGTCAATCGTTGATGCCCGCAACTACGTCACACAGAGTCTACAACCAACAGTCGCCCTCTGTGAAGAGGCGCGGCAGGCAGCCGAAACTGCGCTGGCTCTTCAACCAAATCTCGGGGAGGCCGTATTGGCCAAGGGATGTTACTACTACTCTTGTCTGAAGGATTATGACACCGCAGTGCGTTACTTTGAGCAAGCACGTCAGCTTCTACCGAATAGCAGCCGGATTCCTGAATCGCTGGCTTATGTCGCACGCAAGCGAGGCCAATGGGACCGGAGCGAATCGTACTTAGACGAAGCTGAGCGGCTCGACCCGCGTAACGTTTTCCTGCTTACTCAGCACGCGACTAACTATATCTGTCTTCGTCGTTTCCCAGAGGCGCTGCGAAGGCTTGATAAAGCTCTCGACATTACGCCAGGTGATTTAAATATCCTGGTGCAAAAGGCGGCTATCGCACAAGCCGAGGGCGACTTGCCGCGGGCCTCGGCGCTCCTCGCTCGGCTCCACTTCACGGCCGATGACATCGAGGGCTTGGAAACTGAAGTTTACCAAGCGATCCTGGAGCGCCGGCCTGCACCGGTAATCCCTCGGCTAAAGGAAATACTTGCCAAGCCTGATCCAGCGTCGGGTTACTTCAATGGCGAACTGCGCTTTTGGTTAGGTTGGGCGCAGGAAGTCGCCGGCGACCATGCCGGGGCTCGGGAAAGTTGGCGACAGGCACGCAGCGAAATGGAACCCTTTCTCAAAGAACAGCCGGACAATTATAGCCTCATTGGCGATCTCGCGCTGATCAATATGGGCCTCGGTGACAAGGCCGCCGCGTTGGCTCTGTCGGACCGGGCCATCGCCGCGAATCCGATTGAGAAGGACGCCGTGACTGGTCCCGTTCCGATTGAGATCCTCGCACGGGTGGCGGCGCGCATGGGAGACCCCGACCGCGCCATCGCTGCTTTACACAAATTACTTTCGACACCGTATTCAGGCGCATTCGGGTTTGGCGTGCCGCTCACTCCGGCGTTGCTACGGCTCGATCCAATGTTCGATCCGCTCCGAAATGATCCGCGCTTCCAAAAACTGCTCGCTTCGCCGCGTCGAAGTGACACTCCCCCGATTTGTAGTTCGCCAACGCGAGACTTGTGCAGGCTGTGGGTCCAAGCCGGTCTCGAATACTTCAACCAGCCATTGTTCGTTCTCAGATCGTCTAGCGATCCAACGCTAAACCTATCTCATCAACTCGGTGGTGGCGGTGGTGGTGGCGGTGGTGGCGTCGGTGTTGGGGACGGTTCTTGCGGGCCGGGCGGTTTCGTCATTTTCGTCATAGGCGACGATGCTGACAATTCTGTATTTAATGTCAAGCCGTTTTCAACGTTTGCCTTCCCCGGAGCCTGCACGGAGACATTTTCGTCCGTCGCAAGCGGTAAGGTGTGGGCGGATGGCAATAGATTCGCACGGTCCCGGACTAAGGATGAAAGATGCCAACATGGAAAATCTACATTGACGGTGGCCGTCGCCCTGACGATGTGAACTATTCCGCTAAACAAATGGGACGGAAATACCATGAGCATGGACGTAGACGATTGGAAAGACATAGGCAAATTCCTATTTTACCATGGCGATCGTGGCCATGTCTGGCTTGATTGGTTGGGCATGGGTACTTGCGGCGTGGGTACTGCACGCATTTGAATATCTGCTGCCGTGAAACGATGCAAGGTTGAGGTCAAACCGTCACTCGGTCGTGGGCGCGGTGTGTTTGCAATTCAACCGATTAGCTGCGATGAGCTGATTGAATCATGTCCTGTCATACCGTTTGAACCGAAATATAGGGCTGTGCTTGAAGCGACGCCGTTGTACGATTACCTATACGGCTGGTCTGATGATTGTCGTGAAGTTGCAATCGCACTGGGCTACGGTTCGCTGTACAATCATTCTGACGAGCCCAATGCTTCATATCACACGAATCGTAGTCGAAACGCAATTGACTTTATAGCGACAAGGTTGATTGCTGCCGGTGAAGAAATAACGATCAGCTATCTCAATTCATCTGACAGCCGAAAAAAACTTTGGTTCAAGGCGATCTGAAAGCGTCGTGTCTGATTGAACACGGCGCTTTTTTTTGTGTACTCCTGGCTTGCGCCGTCGCACCGCGCGAAGACCAGTTTAGGATAATTAGGTAATGGCTACTTGGAGTCACGGGCAATTCTTTCTCGTCAAGTCGGCGTTCACATATTTGTCGCACGGCGTCCAGCCCGCAGACGTCCAAAAACCCCAAGTCCTCACAGGCTTTAAGGTGATCATGATTGTCCAGCATGATCCCCCGTCCACCATTATACGGTGTATATGTGAAGCAGGGAAGGACCGCAACCAAGGCGATCGATAAATGCGCGCTCCGCTGGGAGTCTCTTCCCGATACTTACCTAGCAGACCTATCGAAACCAGGCGATAGGGGTGATCGTGCATATCTCCCAACCAATCGTTGCAAACGAAGTGGTGCAGATAGACACCAAGCCATCCAATACGCGCCAGTCTCCACCTGTAGCCCCCGTTGATTCCCTCCATTCGGAAAAGGCGGTCAATAAAGTTGGAGATTCTAGATTTCATTCCCCGTAGCCCGCTACCGATAATTACGGCCGTGCTTCGCAATAAACTGCGGAAACAGTTGATTACATCCCCCGACGCGAAATCGTTCTCTCCAATCTTCAAGCTCGGTTCCAGCGTACACACACCCGTCACCCTCGAACATTTCGACCCGGGTTTCTTCGAAGTCAGGAGGTTTTAGATGCACAAGTAACTATGATCGCAGTCGTCGCCTTAAGACGAACACTGTGTAAGCCATTTCATCATTCAGGGCGAACGGCTGCTCAATATCATACCGGAAATCGTAGACGTCGCATAGTTCCAGCGACGGTACCGAATCGAGCAGCCATCGAAATTGTCTTGCCGTGTAAGTGCGGAACTGAAAGTCGTGCCGCAGGCGAAGTTCCTTCGACCCGCGGCGCACCAGCAGGCAGACCCGAACGTTCTCGATTCGGCGGCGGAGATCGATGCGGAGCACGCGCAGCGTTACGGTCACTATTGTCTCGCCTCGCCTCTCCGTCCAGCACTCGGCGTCCTCTTTGTCGACACCCAAAGGCAGCAGATGCAAGCCGAGGACATAGATGCCGCCCTGACGAAGGCTGTCGGCAATGCACTCCAGGTGGCCGCGCGCCGCCTGCTCCGTCAACAAGTGGCGAAACGTGCTGATAGTGCAGTACGCCGCATCAACCGGTCGACCGAGACGAAAATCGGACATCTCCGCCTCGAATGTCTCGGCACGGAGCCGGCGCCGTGTAAGTCGCCGTCGAAGGTAGCTCAGCGCTGGCTGGCTGATATCGAAGCCGGTCACTTGGTAACTTCGCGCGGCCAACCCGGTGAGTAGCCGGCCACTGCCGCAGGCCGGTTCCAGGAACCGGCGGACGTCGAACCGGCAATATTTGCGACATGCGGCCTCGATGAAGTCGGCCTCCCGCTGAGTGTAGGCTTGGAAGGCAATGTCGCAATATTGCGGATAATCATACCAGTTTCCTACGAGAATGCGGCTTCTTCGCATTTGTTTACCTGTGCGATCCTAACTGGACTTGCAAGAGATCAAACTTGCATGGCTTCTGCTGAGTTCACCGTAAACCAGACTGGCAGAGAGTATCGTTTTCCAAAAAGAACCTTTGGGACTGCATGCACGAATTTATGATTACTAGGGAACCCAACCAATAAACCGGGCTTTGGGGCAATAAACACATCAAGATCCGGAAAAACCAATTCACCTCCCGTGAAGTTGTCATTCAGATAAGCGATTCCTGTGTAATCTCGTTGTGGGGTGTGATTAGGGACCCACCGCCCACGTTCTCTTCGCGCATTGTCAGCATGCGCAATATGCGAATCCCCCGACAATAGACACGCGACGAACAACGATTCGACAAATAATTCCGGGGTACGAAGATCGACCTCGATCTTTTTTTTGCATCGCAGGGTTACACCATACACCCAGCTAGCTGACTCTCTATCTACGTCTCGAAGCGTGTAATAATCGAGAAGGGGCTGACAATTATAATCTCGCTGAGACGTCAGCTCGGAATAGCGATCGTAAAGAGCAATTAGGAAGGTAGATTCCTTTAAGCTAAGAATATTCTCTGAAACGAGGATCCTACTTATAGACTTTTTTCGCGCCACAGATTATTATGATTCATCTCCCCTCCTTGTTTCTCGCAAGGTCTTCCCTGTCGCAACTTTAGCTGAAAGAAGGGATCGTTGTAAAGCAAAACACCCAAGATGTTCAGGGGGATTGGATAAACAGTTTCCTCGACGATAACTCACCTCACTAGAAACTAGGGAATCTGCCGGCCGGAACACCGCTCGATTGGTGGCCAAACGAGTTCTTCAACGACGACCGTCGATTTCTGACCTGTGGGACCCACCGTTCCCTCTACGAACCGCATACCGGTAAATGCACCGGCGGGCCCTGCGTCGGCGGCGCACTGTTTCCGCTCCACGCCCAAGTCGTCAGCAATCGGATCGTTGTCACCGCCAATCGTGATGCGTACGATGATGGGCCACCTTACGCGCCACAGGCGCGTGGCTACAACATCACACGTGATCGCCGGAGTGTTTATGTCGATCTTTGAACGTAAGCTCGGCGATTCCGGACTTGTCGAGCTCGCCTAACCCTTCCGCCACCATTCGATCGTATTGTTCCTTGGTCGCGCGCGCCAAAGGCAAATCAAGACCGAGGCTGCGCGAGAGCGCGAGCGCGATCCCGCTGTCTTTCGCTGCGTGCGCGGCGGAGAAAAAGCAAGTGTGTTCGCGGTTTTGCATGTCTTCGCCATCGGTTTCGAGCACGCGAGAGGCCGCGCCGGTTTGGGAAAAAACTTTTCGCAACATTTCCAGATCGAGACCAAGCGCGGCCCCAAGCGCGAGTCCTTCGGCCAAACCAGCCGTGTTGATGTTCATCACCATGTTGACGAGCGCTTTCACTTTCGCCGCTTCGCCGGCTTTGCCGATGAAGCGCACAACTGAACCAAGCTCCTTCAAAATCAGCTCCGCTTTGTGGAAGGCATCTTCGCTTCCGCCACACATCAAATAAAGCGAGCCTTCGCGCGCCTGCGTGATGCTGGATGCCATGCACGCTTCAAGAGTTTGCGCGCCGGCCTTTTCCGCAAGCTTTTCAACGTCAAGATGCACCTGCGGCGAGATGGTCGCGCAGTTGATAAACAATTTGCCGCGCGCATTGACCAGGAGATTGTCCCCGCTTCCCCCGAAGATTTCGAGCATCGCCGCGTCATCGGTCACAACAGTAAAAATCACGTCGGATTCCGCAGTGACTTCCGATAAATCCTGGCTCGCCGCACAACCGAGCTCGGCTGCAAGGGCTGTGGCGGCCGCGCGATTTGTGTCGTAAACCGCGGTAATGTGAAATTGTTCGCCACCGCGAATGCGTCCGTTGGCGGATCGGTCCTTCAATCGTCGCGCCATGTTTGCGCCCATTCGACCGACGCCAACGAAACCAATGTTCATAGGTGGGATTATCGCCGGTAACGCGAGACTCTGTCTAGTCGAACAAATTCCTCACCAGCGCAGTTCGTCCAGGAAGCCCTGATGAATTGGCCCATGCGCGGCGTGAGATGTTCCGGAAACTTGCCCGCGCGATGGAAAGGAACGATCTCGCGCAAGACTTCCTCCTGCACAAAATGCCTCGCCCGATCACGAGCTGCGCGTTCGTCGTTCGTGAGAAGATCTTCGATGCCGTAGTAATCCAGCGAGGTCATGTCGTTCGAGTCCCGGTAATGCGCGCCAGTTTACCGGTCGCGCGACGCGAACACAACGCTCCCTCTCTCCGTCCGACCCAACGACTTGAACCCGAGCAGCACCGTGATGCCGACCTTGATGGCGGCGTTGATCCAATCTTTCATCACCTGCTCGCTTGCCATGATGGCGTTTTGGATTGTGGAAATTTTCACCCTGGTCCTCATCATTGCTCGTTCGAATATTTCCTCGGCGGGCAAATGTTTCCCATCGACATCCTCCGCGATTTACCGATCATGCTCGACAAGCTGATTTGGCATCAGGCATCGCAATCGCCGATCGCTCAGGCCAGACCATAGACACGGACTGGCTTTCGTTTGCCTTTCAGTGTCCGCTCGCCCAGATCGATCAGCCCTTCGCCGCTAGTCAATCGCTCACGAAAATCGTGGGAAAGAACCAGCCGTTGATTGAGTTCTTTCATCTGCGATTCCAATCGGAACACCGTGTTGACGGCATCACCGATGATGGTGGCATCGCGCTGAGCGTCGAGCCCGACATTGCCGCAAGTTACGCGCCCGTAATGTAGCGCTACACCGACCCGGAACGAATCGCCATTCGTCCATTTCATTGGATCAGTGAGCGCCAGCATCTGTTTCGCGATATCGAGCGTACTGGCACAGTCCACTTCTCCCTTGCACCCGCTCCAGTAAGCCAGAATGGCGTCGCCGATGAACTTGTCGATCGTACCGCCGCTTTTCGTCACGAGATTGCCCGCTTCCCGGAACCAGGCGCCCAATTGTTGTGCCAGGTCCGAGCTGGAGATTTTTTCGGCCATTGCGCTAAACCCTCGAATGTCGCAAACCAGCAAGGCCACGGGCTGGATAACTGAGGCCGCCGCGCCATCCATTGAGCCGGCCATGGTAACTTCGAAACTGGCGCTCGAGAGATCGTCTTCGGTTTGTTCGAAAACGATCGTGTTGTCTGCCACCTGGATACGCGCGCCGTTTTCCAGAGTCACGGGCGTGACCACACGCTGATCGTTGACTAACGTCCCGTTGCGGCTGCCCAAATCAATCAGCTGATATTGATAGCCATTGTGACAACGAATAATCGCGTGCTGTCGCGAAACGCGCGGGCTCGCGCTCAGGCAAACCGTGTTACCGTTCGTCCGGCCGATCGTGGCGGTGTTGCCGATCGCGAGCTCGAACGGCTCGGCGGCAGCAGGTGTAACACGAAGCTTGGCTGGCATGGCGGCGGAGATCCAAGTATTTCGAAAACAGGCGCGCCCGGCAAGATTCTGTTTTGGGAACACAGCGCCGGTCGCTATACTCGCGACTTTTCCCGATGCCCAAGACTCTAAGTTTCGATCACTACGAAGTGTTAACGCGCGAGGATGGTTCTCCGGTCGAGCTGGGACGCGGCGCGATGGGAATCACTTACAAGGCGTTCGATACCAGTCTGCGTGTCAACGTCGCGCTCAAGGTGATCAACGCCACCTATCTTCAGAGCGAGATTGCGCGGCAACGGTTTGTGCGCGAAGCGCGCGCTGCCGCGCAGCTGCGCCATCCGAACGTCGCTTCGGTGTTTCATCTCGGCATGAGCGGCGACGCTTATTTCTACGCGATGGAGTTCGTCGATGGCGAAACGGTCGAGTCACTCATTAAACGCGACGGGCCGGTCGACCCGGCATCAGCGCTTCGAATCACGCTGCAGGTGACGCGAGCGCTGGGCGCGGCCGCGAAACATCACCTCGTGCATCGCGACATCAAACCAGCGAACCTGATGCTAGTGAAAGAAGACGATGATTACGTCGTCAAGGTGATCGATTTCGGTCTCGCGAAATCAAACAAGCGCGAGGCGGGTGAAGATCTGGCGACGCTTTCGATGGGCGGCTTCGTCGGCACCGCGCATTTCGCCAGCCCGGAGCAGCTCGAAGAAAAGGAAATCGACGTTCGCTCTGACATCTATTCGTTGGGCGTCACTTTTTGGTACATGCTTGCGGGCCGCGCCCCGTTTGGCGGATCGATCGCGCAGGTAATGAGTCAGCATCTGCACAAGCCGCCGCCGCTCGATCAACTGGAAAAGTTGCCCGCAACGCTACGAACACTCGTCGGTCACATGATTGAAAAGGATCCCGCGAAACGTCCGCAAACGCCGGCTGAGCTTCGGAGCGAACTCGAAAAATGCCTGGCGTCGCTCCAGCTCGGCGCAACCGCCAGTGAACAGGATTTCCCGACGGTAGCCGAAGAGACGCAGACAGCCGCTGCGGAAAATAAGCCTGTCGCCATTGCATCGCCGCCGCCGGCAAACTATCTGCGCATCGCGGGCTGGCCCGGAGCAGTACTACTTCTGATCGCGATCGCCCTCTTCGCATTTTACAAACTGCGATCTGTTGAAAAAGTGCCGCCCGCAACTCAGTCTTCTGCTTCTCCCAGCCAATTCGGAGTCCTAGGAAGTCGCACTCCCGTCCCTGAAATAGTGGCAAGCGCCGCACCAAAGGCGACGTCGGCCGCTGACCGCAAGACGCTATTAAAAAATGCGATTCTCAAGGCGGAAAAATACGAAGAATCACGAGACTGGCCTCAGGCCGTGGCCGATTACGTTCGCGCCCAACAAGATTTTCCCGAGAGCGACGTTGGCACAGTGCGACTCGAGTTGTTACTGAGCAAACTCCAGTCGGGCCCCGATGCGCTCAAGGACTCCGACTTCGACCGGATGCGCGAGCCGTTGACCGAAGCAGCAAAACTGGACGTTGTCGCGGCGATGGAAGTTCTCGGCGATCATCTGCGCAAACGGGATCCGAAAGCTTCCTTCAACTGGTTATGCTCAGCGGCAGCCCACGGTCGCGCCGCCGCAATGAGAGAGGTCGGGTTGCGTTATTCGAATGGCGCTGGAGTCGAACGGGATTTTGTCAAAGCCGCTCAATGGTTCGAATCGGCGATTCAAAATGGCGATGTCGCCGCGAAAACGTTGCTCGCCGAGTGTTATCTTTTCGGGAAAGGCATCAACAAAAACGAAACAAAGGCCATTGGCTTGCTTAAAGACGCCGCCGCAGCGAACGAACCGCATGCGATCGATCAGCTGGCAAATTGTTACCACAAAGGCATTGGCGTAACTCAGGATGACAAGGAAGCGTTTCGCCTGTGGACTCAAGCCGCGAAGTTGAACTATCCGGTCTCACTCGGAAATCTTGGCGTGCTCTACCTGATGAGCGCCGAAACCGATTTGGGCAAAGACGAGCGCGCCCGGGCCGAAAAAGCGGTCAGTCTGTTCCGTGAAGGCACCAAACAAAACAATGCCTTTTGCATGTTTCTCTACGCGCGCTGCCTGGAAGCCGGAACCGGCGTCGCGCCCAATCCCACCGAGGCGACCGATTGGTACCGGCGTTCTGCCGAAGCCGGCAGTCGCGCAGCGCTCGATTGGTGTCGGCAACACAACGTCAAACTGACCACGGACGAAAATCCGTAGCTCTCTTAATGTCGCGCGGGTGTCCTCACCAGCGAGTCGTTGACCGTCGAGCGAAATTCTAAACCCCGTACGAATTGCCTAACTATATCCTTGTCATGTCTTCGTCCCGCCTCCTATATTCGGTGCCGCTTATGAAAACTCGCACTCTCAAGACAACTTGCTTATTAGCGGCCGCATCAATCGCCACGACTGGATGTGAAAACCTCTCACCCGGCGAGAATGCTGGCGTCTTCGGTTCGCTGGGAGGCGCAGCCGCGGGAGGAATCGCGCGCGCTTCCGGCGCCAGCACGGGCCAGGCGATCGCCACCGGCGTCGCCGCCGGCGCGGTCATCGGCGCGGTCACCTATATCATCGCGAAACATGAAGCCACCGAACGTCAGCGCCGCATCGCCGAAGAACGCGCGCGCGCTGCTTACGCCGCGCACCAGGCGGCGCTGAAGAAAGGTAAGGTGCGTTACATCGCGGTCGATACCGAAAAAGACAACCGCACTTCACCCAATGCCAAGAAAACCGTCATGATTTGGGACACGCAATCGCAGGAGGTGGTCGGCAACAATGTTTACGACGTGAAGAGTCCGCCGGCCGTTGGCGCGACCGCGAAGTTCGACACATATTCCGCGGAATACGTCGGCTCCGGAACGTAATCGTCACATATCGGAATTCGCGTCTGTAGCCGGGGTCGCTCACCCCGGCTACAATGCTTTCATGCTCGGGATCCGAAGCGATGGTAGGCCAACTGACGAAGAGATTTCAGATCATGATCTAGAGCGAAAGTTTTCCGGAATTGTCGCGGTTTCATGAGATTTGTCCCCAATGATTCTCCGGGTTTTAACATGCGTCTTTCAATAAATTGAACCAATGAAACAGAACGAACCAGCGAATCCGAGAAACATCCAGAACGACGGGAACGCAATCTGCATCCGCGAAAACAACTCGGAATAAGCTTTGAAGAATCATGACTCGCTCGCTTCTGCGCGAAGAGCCTGCGGTTTTGCAGCAGCCGACGTGACCAGCGGAGCCTGTCAGCTGCATCATGTAAGGTTAGACCTTTGTGACATCTACGGGCTGACCCGAGCTTATTTGACGCGCCGCTTCCCGAACGGCCTCGCCGCAACGTGTGGCGTAGTCCGCCTGAAACATTTTTGCGGGATGCTGAGGCAGCTTAATTACGAGGAATGAGCGCCCTGTTGGAGACTTTGACTTTGCATGAAAAGCGTAAAGGTGTCGGTGAAAGC
>VBQC01000269.1:0-4824 GCA_005887825.1 Verrucomicrobiota bacterium
GCGACATTATTACGGTGGTGCAAGACCGCCATTACGTCAGTTTCATGCGAAGCTATCCGAATCTTATTCCGCTCGGGTCCGCAGAGATAAAACGCATTCTGGAAACGATCGAACCATTCTCGTTCGACGAAATTTACGGCGGCTGGTGGAAGGCGAACGTGTTAACCGATGCGAAAACGGCCGTCGCGCGATCGGCCGAGCGCTACCTGCGCGCGATCGCAGCGGATCGTTGACGGAGGGCGCGGCGCTTCTATGCTCGAAACGATGGCTAAAGCTGAGAAAAAAAAGTCTGCATCGCACAGTAGGTTTCTTGTTTGATCAACTCAGAGGCGCTTTGCAGACGGATGTGCCCTCGTGCCGGGCGTTGCAATTGTTCGGCGCCACCAGCACCGGCGCACCGCCAAAGGTTCAGTTGCGCTGGAACAAAACAAGAAGCCGCCACGCGATGAAGCGTGACGGCTGATTGTGAAATGCCGCTATGTGTTAGGCCACTGCTTTTACTGATTGTTGCCAACCGTTCGGGGCGCGGGTTTGCTCAGTTCGAGCTGGTCGCTCGCTTTCTGGAGGCCCGTAGTGAGAGCTTCAATCTGCTTCTGCTGTTTGGCTATGGTCGCCTCTTGTTTCGCAGCAGTCGACTTTACTTGCGTGATAGTCGCTTCCTGTCGTTCGACCTTCCGGTGTTCCTTAAGGAATTCGTTGAGCAACATCGCGTTCACGGCTTCGTAGCGGACAGTGTTAATCTTGCCCTCAGCGTCGCGTGCGACCAAATCGGGATTCACCTTTTCCACTTCCTCAGCCACGAGGCCAAACTGCGGGATTCCCTTCGGATCAATCTCGGCTTTGTAATGGAAGGTCACCGGTTTGAGCGCAAGAATCGCTTCACTCGCCTTGTCCATTGGCTTGATCTGATCCTTGAAACGCGCCGAAGAGGTCGTCGTGCCTAGGTGACCGTTGGTATCTATAATTACCCCGACACCTCCGGCCACAGTGACCCCGCTAATGCCGGCAATAAAGGTGTTCGTCTGATTTCCTACTGTGCCGATGCGGATGGTGTTGGCCTCGGTTGCAACACCTTGGTTGCCAATATCGATATTGTTACTTCCCGTAGTCAGGTTCAGACCGGCTAAAGAACCCAATGCGATGTTGCTGGCGCCGGTTGTGTTGCGAAAGAGCGCCTCAAAACCGTTGGCCGTGTTGTTGTTGCCACTTGTGTTGTGGAAGAGCACATTAGTACCCTCAGCCGTGTTGGCGCTGCCGGTGGTGTTGTTAAAGAGGGCCTGAGCACCGTTGGCCGTGTCGAAGAAGCCCGCGGTGTTGAGAACGAGCGCCCGAAAACCGTCGGCCGTGTTGTAGCTGGCGGTTGTGTTCAGGGCAAGCGCTTGGAAACCATTGGCCGTGTTGTTGTTGCCCGTCGTGTTGAAAGTAAGCGCCACAGAACCGGTGGCTGTGTTGTTGCTGCCGATTGTGTTGCTGTTAAGCGCATGATGACCGCCAGCCGTGTTCTCGGAGCCGCTTGTGTTGCTCGCGAGCACGCCACCGCCGTTGGCCGTGTTGTCGTTGCCGGTTGTGTTGCTCACCAGCGTATTATGACCGGTGGCCGTATTGGCGCCGCCGGTTGTGTTGCTAAAGAGCGCTTGAAAACCGGTGGCCGTGTTGTGGGTGCCGGTCGTGAGGCTTAAGAGCGCGTTAGTACCCTCAGCGGTATTTTCGTTAGCGTAGCCTCCGTCCGGTGCCGGAGTAACTCCGAAAGCTTTCGGGATCGGCGAAAGCCCAAAGCAGGCGAATACGACCGCGATAAGAACGAGGCCGCGCCGCAAAGGCTGCTGGTCGCTTGATTTTCCTAAGTGTAGAGTTGTCATATTTTTCGTTTTCATTTTTTGTCGAGGCTGGATTGGTGAACTGCATTAACTGCAATCCAGTTCCGCGCGGAACCGGGAACCATCCTCACGGAGCGCTTTTGAATAGCGGCCTCACTTCGGCTGACTCGGGGGCTCCAGTTGGATCTGGAGATCGCGTTAAGCGGTGTCTCAGCTAAGACCCAGCCCCACAGGCTTCTTCAGCCTGGCCGAAGATAAGTTGAAACGTCGGATGACGTAATCGAGGGCATTTTTACCAGCATGGCGTCAATTTGTCGAGCTCTATTCTACGTGCGGGGACGCCGCCTGGTGGGCTGCTTGGTCGCATAATGACGCGGACTACCTGCGAATGCTTTCGTCGACAAAGCGCTGCGCTTCTTCACCGACTCGAGAAGTTCGCATCGCAAAGTAGCGGCTAGCAGAAGGCAAACGTCTTATCCGATGCCAAAGCCGCGGTCGCTCGATCGGCCGAGCGCTAACCTGTGCGCGATCGCATAGTTGTAGCCGAGCGTGCCTTCGGCCAGCTTCCGATTGCGGCGACGCCCATTACACCTTGCCGCCTCTGTTCGTTGTTGTAATTTTCATTCGTGGATTTTCATTCCACCATTTCTGACTTGGCGAACATCAGCCAGATCGTTACTGCGCTCGGCGGTAGTATCTGGCTTCTCAGACGGCTAATGCATTCACACCAGCTCGCCATTCAAAACAAAATCTAATTTCGCCCGGGCGCTTCCGCCAAACAGCGTGTTCCCGTCGAGGAACTGGCGATTTGCAACCCGGACGCACTTTTATTTACAAATAGAAGCGCTTTCAGCGGAGTCATTTTGGCCCAGATGTCGGCGGTGTTCACGGTTGACCCTATCTTGCAGAAACCTCTAACTTGCTCAGTGCCCTCTAAACCCTCCCCAGTGATCGACACGCGTGTCATCTACTGTGGGGACAATCTCGAGCAGCTAAGAAAGCTGCCCGACGCGTGCGTCGATTTGATTTACATCGACCCACCGTTTAACTCGAACCGTACCTACGAAGTTTTCTGGGGCGAGACGAAAGAGAAGCGCGCGTTCGCAGATCGGCATGCATCAACGCAGGCTTACATCGAGTTCATGCGCCCGCGCTGTGTCGAGTTGCATCGCGTATTGAAGAAAACCGGCAGCTTTTACTACCACTGCGATTGGCACGCGAGCCACTACGTCAAAGTCATGCTCGACCAGATCTTCGGCGAGAATCAATTCGCGTCGGGCTTCTTGATCCGCGGGATTCGGCCGCGCACTGCGAATACCCTGACGCCCCTCGTCATACCATTCCCAAACGAGTTTGGGATCACACGCGAAAGCTTCGGCTGTTACGAAGTTCGTCGGGTCCAGATTTTGGCAATAGCCATCTTTACCGCGAAATGTCGGGACTCCGCTTTCGGCGGAAACTCCAGCGCCTGTTATGACAAGAACGCGATTTGGTCTCAGCCCCATCTTGCCGGACCCGCCCCGTCAGTTGTAATTCTTTGACGCAGTGTTTATGAATGAACGGTGAGCGACGCTATCCAACCCGTCAATGCGACTACAGGGACACAGGCAGTGCCTCCCGCCGTCAAACCCTCGCTATTAAGACGCGCGGGTAGTTTTGTTACTGAGGTACTCGCGATTGTCGTCTGGCTTTATCTTCTGATCGAACTGTTCGTTTTTGATATTGACCAAGTTTTTCGGTCGAGTCTTCCGCCCTCGTATTCGTGGATTATTGATTTCAAATTCGTCTTAATCCTCGCAACTGTCGCTCTCATTGCGATGTTTGCGCGGCGATGGCGAAGTTGGTCGAAATTAACGTACATCGCACTGTATCCACTAATCGTCGTTTTTTGGAGGGTTCCGTTCCTGCTCTTACGACAGCGAAGCTGGCCATTGGCGATCGCCTTCATTAATGCTGTCGCCTCATTCTTCGGATCAATCAGATACAATCTTCTTGTCGGAGCAATTTTTTTCGCATGAGCGAGCATCGTTTTATTTTCTAAGAGCAATCCTTTGATTGGGGTTTCAATAACGGCTTTGTTTTTACTCATCACCCTTGCTTACGGACGCAGATTGATCTCCGTTTTCAAAAGACCGCGTGTGTTCAAGATTTATGGAGAGTTTGCGGGTTTGATGCCTACAATTCGTACCTCCACCTGCAAACTCGAGGACACGATAAAAGACGTTCCGTATGATCAGCTCTCCCCAGAGCAGGCTGAGAAATGGAAATCGAATTTGCAGAGTTCGTTTATCCTAAGCCGAGTATGCCTGTTCGCAGCTCGAAAGCTCCGCAATTACAGCAGGAGTGGCTACGGTAAGATATCGTCGGCTTTCATCTGCGTTTTTCTAACGGCCGCAACGATCACGATTTTCGGGCTAATCAATCTCGGCCTCTACAAGATGGATTCGACGCTTTTTCGCACGACCGAGATGCCAATGCGGCTCACGTTTTTCCATTACAGTTTTAACCGCATGTTCTTCAGCTCCATTTCGGAATTGGAGCCGGCTAAACCTTTGGCAAAATCGATTTATGATGGAGAAGCATTGTTTGCTTTCTTCTTGCTTGTAATTTTTGTGTCGTTGCTGCTGTCAGCTCGGGCCGAAAGACAAACTGAAGAGTTGAATCGCGCGATCGAGACACTCGAGCAAGAAAGCAGAGCGATGGACTCAGCGATTCTAGTAGAATATCGATTTGAAAGCGTTGATGGCGCGCTCGCTGCGTTAGAGAAGATACAAACAGGCGCGACGTCGTTTCTACAAATACTTTCGCGCAATCTTTAGTCGATTCCGCCTTTCGCGGTCACTCCCAGCCGATCTGCGCGCGATCAATAGCTAGCTATAGTGACAAGATTAAAGCAGCCCTTTGCGATCCGAGTCCTGACTTGGTTTGCGGCTTTGGCGTCCGTTGGCATGTATCTGTCGATCTTGCTCGCGGTTCTCGAGATCGGGCCACACATCATGGGCGGCGA
>VBQC01000269.1:4836-5393 GCA_005887825.1 Verrucomicrobiota bacterium
CATCGAAATCCTTATGGCGTTCATCGCTTACGGATTCGCGATGCGAAAATATTGGTCGCGTCATCTCGTGATTGCGATGTTTGTCCTGATCGTTGGTTATGCGTCGATCCTTGGCGCGCTGAACCTGATTCATGATGCGATCATGTGGCGTGCAATCATTGACGGAACTCTGTTTGGCGGCGCGGCCGTTTGGTATTTCTACTTCAAACCAAATGTGGTCGCGTATTTTTGCGAGCTCACGAACCGATGACTTAACGGCTCGCAGAGCCGTGGTTACAGTTACTTGATCGAGAAATAACCAGTTCATCCACAATCCGTGGCAATGCCACGGCGGCTGACTCGCGCAGCCGTTGCGTCGCGAACCGTGAAAGCGGCGTTTCCTCCGGGTTCACTTCGACTAGTTCGCCATCGCTGGCTATGGCGCGCAGCGCCCAATCGATGATGTACCCAAACGTGGCGGTTGTTCCGACTACGATCACGAAATCGCAAGGGCCGTCCTCCAAATAATTCTCTACTCGTCGAAGTTCGTCCCACGGCAATTGTTCGCCGAACCACAC
>VBQC01000270.1 GCA_005887825.1 Verrucomicrobiota bacterium
TGCGACTTTTTTCGGCTGCCAATGCTTGATCAGCTCGACATTGCGGACACGCGTCGGCGGACGCAAGTGATACATGATCGAATAAGCCTCGTCGAATCCTTGCGTCGTGAAGACATGCTCGTAGGCGATGCCTTCATTTTTATAAGTTGGCGCCGCGCCATTGCGATGAAACCAGATATGATGCTTTCGCGGAATTTCGCCAAGTTTTTGATAGTAGGGCATTTCGATCCTCCTTTATAAATTCCCTCGGGCTTCCTGTTCTCGCTCCAGGGCTTCGAATAGTGCTTTGAAATTGCCTTTCCCGAAACTCTTCGCGCCCTTGCGCTGGATGATTTCGAAAAAAAGCGTCGGCCGGTCCTGCACCGGTTTGGTGAATATCTGGAGCAAATAACCTTCGTTATCGCGATCGACCAGAATGCCCAGCCGCTTTAACGGCTCGAGGTCTTCATCAATGTGACCAACGCGGTCGGGAAGCGTGTCATAATAAGTCGATGGAATCTTTAGGAACTGGACACCGCGCTTCTCCAATTCGGTTACGGTTTTCACGATGTTCTTTGTGGCCATGGCGATGTGCTGGACACCCTCGCCATCGTAAAACTCCAGGTATTCTTCCACCTGCGATTTCCTTTTGCCTTCGGCCGGCTCGTTGATCGGAAATTTCACGAAACCATTTCCGTTGCTCATCACCTTGCTCATGAGCGCTGAGTATTCGGTCGAGATGTCCTTGTCATCGAAGGTGAGGATGTTCCGGAATCCCATGACATCCTCGTAAAACTTCACCCACGGATTCATCTGACCCCAACCGACATTACCCACGCAATGATCGACATACTGCAGGCCGGTCTGAGGCGGATTGTAGGCCGATTCCCATTTTCGAAACCCCGGCATGAACGTCCCGCGATAATTGTCTCGCTCGATGAACAGATGAACCACTTCGCCATAAGTGTGAATCCCGCTCATCACCAGTTCGCCGTCAGCATCTGACAACGTCGTCGGCTTCATAAAACTTTTGCCACCGCGCTTCGTCGTTTCTTCCCACGCGGAAGTTGCGTCCTCCACCGTCAATGCGAGCGCCTTCACGCCATCGCCATGTTTATAAACGTGATCGGCAATCGGGTTATTTGGACGGATCGGAGTCGTTAGCACCAACTTAAGATTGTTCTGCCGAATCGCGTAGCTCGCTTTCTCTTTCGTGCCCGTTTCCGGTCCGCAATAAGCGAGCGATTGAAAGCCAAACGCCGTCTTGTAAAAATGGGCCGCCTGCTTGGCGTTCCCGACATAAAATTCGACGTAATCGGTTCCTTGAAGCGGGAGAAAATCCTTTTCCGCCGCCGGAGCCGTTTTGGTTTTTGGAGCAGTAATTGTCGTTGGCATAATGACCTCCGTATTTTGTTTCGGCGCAGCGTAACCGAACGCGCGTCATAAATATAAGATCGACAATCGCCCCTCGCAAGGCGCGTGGCACAGACATCTTGCCTGTGGGGCCGGCGGGCGTCTCGCCTGCTGGCTTTGGCGCGACGTCGCGCGACGCCGCGCCGAAACAATCTTTCCTTTGAATTAGGCCCGCAGCGGAGATGTGAACCCGCACTAAAAGTCCGCGATCGCGAGGACACGCTCGCTCGGGAAGCTGCCGGACGAGACGCGTGCGGTACCCAGAACAATGCCGTTGGCACACGCCGCCTAATTCAAACTCACTGCTTCTCTTTCGGCGCGAGCGACGCGACGATTTTCTCGAAACGCGGGTCGCCGCGGAGCGGATCCCAGTAAGGGAGCAGTTTCAATTGGCCGTAAGTGATCGTGCCGTAACCGGTTAATTGCTCCGCCTTCGCGAGATATTCCGAGGCGAGATCTTTTTCGACCACCCATGCCGCAATAACCGCAAAGTACTCGATCATGTGCGCGCCGTTGATCGAGTCTTTCTCGTATGAGAGAAGCTCGATGGCGCGCCGTCCTTCCCGCAGCGCTTCTTCTTTCCGGCCGAGGCCGGCATCAATTAGTCCGAGGACGCAGAGCCCCGGAGCATAATCGGGCTGTTCCTGCATCCGCTTCTCCTGTTCAGTCCGCGCAGCGGTAAAAGCAGCGCGCGCTTTAGGTTCATCCTTCATCATTCGTGCAATCAGGCCTTCGCCAAATGACCGGTAAAGATGAACAGCATCGTTGCCAAAGAAGTTTTCGCCGAGGGCGAGCAGAGCATTGCCCGCTCCCACCGGGTCGCGCTCAGCCAGCGCGCAGGTGAACCAGGTATCGGCGACGCTCTTGATTGCATCCGGATCTTTCGCTCGAATCTCATCCAGCGTCTGATGCAAAGGCCGTGTGTCAGCTTTCGAGTCCAACGCAATCAGGCTGCGAATTACCTTCGTGTCGACGTCGTCTGGTTTGATTGATAGCGCGCGGTCCAGAATCGCAGCTTCATCGGAATAGCGTCGCAAATTAAGATAGCTGAGCGCGATTTGCTGGAGGGTTAAAAAGTTGCGCGGGTCCAGCTCGAGGGCGCGTTGGAGATTCCGCAATCCTTCTTCCTGGTGACCTCGGCGGCGCGCGATGTAACCGGTCAATTCGAACACATGAGGATCATTCGGTAGCGTGCGACGGGCTATCTCCAGCTCAGCCAACGCGCCGTCGTAATCGAGATATCCGCGATAAAGATGTTCGGCGCGAGTCGATGCCGAGGAAATAAAGTTGGTCATGCGCGTAGGCGAGCTGGCACTGCGCCAGAAAAAAAAAGCTATCGCGCGCAAGCGCCTGACTTAGCAGATCAACCGCTTGCAGAAGCTTCTGTTTATTAACGGCACTAAAGGTTGTCGTGAGCACAAGGTTTTTGGCGCGACTGTAGAGATCAAATGCGGTGACGTCAGTCGTGGGCGGCTTTTCGATCGCCGCCTTCTCGTTAGGCGAAAGTTTCGCTTGGAGCTGATCGGCGATTGCTTTGGCGACTTCACTTTGAATGGCAAACACATCAGCGAGGTCGCGATCGTAAGTTTGTCCCCAGAGATGTGCATCGGTGCGAGCGTCAATCAGCTGTGCATTCACACGCACGCGATTGGCCGCGCGCTGGACGCTGCCTTCCAATAAATGCGCCACGCCAAGTTGCTGGCCAATGTCTCGCAGATTGCGCGCGATCCCAGTCTTGTATTGCATTACACTCGTGCGGCTGATGACTTTCAGGTCCGCGATTTTCGCCAGGTCAGTCAGAATTTCATCCTGCACGCCGTCTGTGAAGTAGGCGTTTTCTTTGTCGCTGCTCAGGTTTTCAAACGGCAGCACGGCAATGCTTTTCTCCGGTGCAGGTAGGGACGCACCGCTGGGGCGTTCTTGTTCCTGGACCGGAATTGGCAAGGCGGCCTGGCGCGACCGGAGGATTGCCGGCGTGAAGATTAGAGCGACAATCGCGAGCACGATAAGCGAGAAGATGACGAAGAAAATTCCGATTCCGATCAGTAAACGTGCACGGCCCTTCTTCGAACTTGTTTGAGCTGGCAGCGCGGTGTCGGCTTTCTCCGGCGCCTTCGACAGGCTTCGAGGTCTCTCGGAGTTTCCCAGCTCAGCGGTAAAAAGGTTAACTATCGAGACACGTACGCCGTGCTTCATTTCATATTCGCCGAGGTCGTAGAGATGCGGTCGCCAATGGCTCAACTGCTGCAAATCTTCCGCGACGCGCTTGGACAGGAGAATGTGGCCGGCATCGCCGCAATCCATTACTCGCTGCGCTGATCCCGCAATGTTCGTCTTGTCATTAACATCGGTGACTTGATTCACTGGGCCGCTGTGCACTCCCATCCGCAGCTGGATATGCGGATGCCCTTGCAATGTTCTGCTGATCTCGAGCGCACATCGCGCCGGCTCTTCCGGACTGTGGAAGAAAAGGAGCGCCATCCCGTCTCCGGTCGACACCCGGATCAGTTTACCTTTTGTTTCGGCGGCCCGAAAACATTCGGTGCCTCGTACGATTTGATTCAGCTCTTGGAGCAGCTCAATCTGCTCATTGACCAGCAGTTTCGAGTAACCGACCACGTCGATTAACAGGACGTGTGCGATCTCGAGCGGGAGATCGGGCTTCGGCTCAGCGGACGTATCTTGGGCGTTCACCCCTTTGCAACCCTAATAATGCCCTTGCGCTTGGTCGAGGGAAAATCTCCAGTCTTCCGGGCGCGGGCCTCGTTAGCATCGAGG
>VBQC01000159.1 GCA_005887825.1 Verrucomicrobiota bacterium
GCTTTATGGAAGTCACGAGTATAAAGAGATTCCTCCGCCCCGCTTCGCTCCGGTCGAAATGATAAAAGAATGATGCGCGAATGAACAAAGCCCAAAGCCAACCCAAGCTTCCAGGTTGCATTTTTTGACGCGCAAGCCGGAGGAGCGCGCCACTTTCAGCGCGCAGGTTGTCAGCACCCTTGGGGTGAGATAATGTTCAAGCCCTACGCTGAGGAAACTCTGAGGCTGAATCTTTTTATCATTAACAGACCGCTCTCATGACGACGGCTGACATCATGTTCGACCAGCCGGGTAACCGAACGATCGATCACGAATACGACGGTCGAGCGGTTCTGTGGGCGCTGCTAGCAGCGATTCTCATTCACCTGGCTATCGCGTTTTTGCTTGCTGTTTTCGGAGGAGTCCTTTCGCCAGCGCTTCCGATCGAGGAGAAGCCCGCTCAACTCACGTTTGTCGATCTTTCGTCGGCGCCGGTTGTTCCCAAAAATTCCGCCTTTATCGAGACGGACGAGTCGAAAAAGTCGGCGCCACCGCAGGAAAAAACATTTGAATCGAACGCCAACTCGATCGCCGCGAGCGAACTCCCCGCCGCTGGCGAAGCGCCCTTGCCGTCGCAAATGGGTAAGGATCGACCACTTTTGGATTTAGAAACGCATCCGCACTCCCTTCAAATGAATGGGGCGCAACCGCAGCCAAGTGCGGCGCCACAACAAAATCCGAAGCCTTCGGCAGTTCCACAGCCGACCCTGCAACCAGCTCCGCTTACTGCAGCGGAGCAATTTGCGATGTTAACCGCAAGACCCACTCCCGCGGTTCAACCTTCCACTGCGCCGGCGTCGGCACAATCCGCTTATCGGGCTTTAAAAGAGCGAACGCGCATCTCCGGAAGGATTACTAATCGCGGAATTGCTTCGGTCAATGCGCTAGGCACGCCGCTGGGACGTTACCAGAAGTTTCTCGTCGATGCGATTGGCTCCCGTTGGTATGCGTTTCTCGATCGACAAATGGACCTGATCAATATCGGCACTACTCGTGTCGTCTTTGTAGTTGACCGGAGCGGACGCGTGAAGAATCTGAAGGTCGTCGAAAACACAGCAAACGAGGCATTGGCAAATGTCTGTATTCAATCAATTCAGGAAGCACAATTCCCTCCGATGTCGGATGATTTAGCGGCCACGCTGCCGGCCGAAGGTTTGGAGATGGATATTCCGTTCACGATTTTTGCGAACCGATGATCGCCACCTGGATAATCGCCGAAGCGCCGGGAACCGTGCAGACGATCATGAGCTTTTTCGTCAAAGGCGGGCTCTTTATGTGGCCGCTCCTCGTATGCTCGATCGTTTCGGTAACCACGATCATTTTGCGCGGCATTGCGTTACGAGAAAAAAACGTGATGCCGCTCGAGATCCAAAACGAAATCGAACGGCTCGCGCCCGGTGAGAGTCCGGAGCGGCTGTCACGGATCGTGCACCATGATCCATCATCGCTCGCGCGGATCGCGCGGGTCGCGCTCCAGCACTTGCGCGGGCCGCGTTCGGAGAACGTGGAAGTGGTGGAAACGCGCGCCCGCCACGAAATGGTTCGCTTGGAGAAAGGTCTCATCGTTCTCGAAGTCATCACCGGGATCGCACCACTGATCGGTTTGATCGGTGCGGTTTCTGGTCTGGTACACGTTTTTTCGCATCTTGGTTTGAGCTCGGGCGCATCGGATACGCGTCAGATCGCGCTCGGCATCGCCGAAGCGTTGAATGCAACCGTGTTCGGACTTTCGATCGCGGTTCCGACTTTGATCGCCTTCAGTTATTTCTCGAAGAAAGTGGAAGTGATGTCGGTGGAAATGGAAACTCTTGTCGTCGAGTTAATCAGCAAATGCTACTATGGGCGCGCCTCCCGAGAAGTGATGCCGGCAAAATCTTCACCGCTGGTAGCGGAGCCCACGCCGACGCCAGTAGTGTGAAACGAACGGCGCATTTCACGTTATGAACTTTGTCGTCCGTAAACGCAGGGCACCGACCATCATTATCGTTTCGTTGGTCGATATCCTGATCATCCTGCTCATCTTCTTTGTCGTTTCCACGACCTTTAAGAAAGACCAGCCAGAGGTTCAGATTAATCTGCCGGAATCCAAAACGGCGAAAAAACTCCCGGCTGAACTGGAACACGCGATCGTAAGCGTAGGCCAAGATGACGAGATCAAATTGGACGGACGAGCGATTGGCGTGGAGGAACTGGAAGGCGCGGTGCGCGACATGCAAGAAGCTCGCAAGTCCACCCTCGCGCTGCAAGCAGACAAGAAAGCTTCCTTCGGCACAATCATCAAAGTGATGGATGCATTACAGCTGGCGGGTGTGAGAAATCTGCCGGCCTTTACCCGCGAAGAGAAATGATCTTGTCGATCTCGCAGTACGGCGACCCGATCCTGCGGGTGAAAGGCAAATGGATCGAGAAGATCGACGATCACATTCGCGAGCTGGCTGTTAACATGATCGAGACGATGCATGCCGCCAACGGCGTGGGCCTGGCGGCGCAGCAAGTCGGTGAAGCTTTGCAGCTCACCGTGCTCGACGTTTCGCAGGTCGAGGATCGGCCGAGCACGATGAAATTGAACGGCGAGGATGTCGATCCAAAGACCGTGATGCCGGTAGTCTTAATTAATCCGGAAATCGAAATCGGCGGCGCAACTGAAACTGGGACAGAAGGCTGTTTGAGTTTCCCGGAAATCACCGGGCAAATCGAGCGCGCAAAATCAATAATCGTCCGCGCACAAACTGTGGAAGGCGACACAATCGCAATCCAGGCGAGCGGCTTGCTGGCGCGCGCGATTCAGCACGAAGTCGATCACCTTAACGGGATTCTTTTTATCGATCGCATGAATTCAGCGGCAAAGGCAGCTTTGTCGAGCCGCTTGAAGCGCTTGCAAAAGGAAACGAAACGCGGCAAGCGCATTCGTCCGCAGGACGAACAACCACTCGTCAGCGAGACAACGTTGTAGCCGTCGACCTCTGGGCGACGCGGCGCGAATGCTCTAAATACGCCGGCGTGACGCTTCGCAGAGCGAAGCGTCTACAAAATCAGAGCGCTTTGTAATCGACCGAAATCGTGCGGTACACGAGCGAGTCATGTTGGGCCGAGAAATAAAAAAGCTCAAGCATCGTCGCGCCAACCGTCCATTGATAGCCGACCAGCGTCTGGATAACGTCCGTATCCGTATCGCGAGAACGCGAGACCAATTTTCCCGTTCCGTACTTTTCGTCGAAGTATTTGCGGATTTCTCCCATCCGCTGGTTGTAACGCTCGATCGACCAGTCCGGATATTCATATTGCAGTTCCACTGCGACGAGCGCTCTCTGTTTAAAGGTGAAGACGGTGCGCTTCAATCCAGGATGGACGAGTCCTTCCACCGCCCAGATCTCCCGGTTGTCCTTTTTTTCGCGCGACGCGATCTTGGCTCTCGCGCCATGCAGCACTGCGTCCACGCGCGCCATGGAATCGTTCCAGCGAAAGCCAAACGGTGGCAACAGCTCGTCGACGGCACATGCATACGACGCAGAGAGCAAGAAGACGATCAAGCCGGTTGGAAGAATTTGCCGGATTGCTTGCCGCCGGCCGAAAGTAACGAAACAGTTGGCTTTCCAGTTGGTCATTTTCGTTTGCGTCGGCTGCATTCTCGATTCGCGGAGCACCCATAGCAATCGGCAGGCCGCAAAATTCCGCACGCGCGCCAAGTCGGTCAACTCGGGAATGGCGTAGCCGGCATCGATGATGCCGGTCTTGGCAACATCTGCGTCCCCACGGCCGGCTGGCCGAAAGAGCGAAAGACAATTAGAGGACTCAACTGCGCGTAACGAAGATCATTTTTGTTGTTCCCGGAGGGCACGCGTGTTTCCCTTTTTCAGTCAAGAAATTTTTTTTCATTACGAAAAATAAAGTTCAGTTTTTTTCTTGTCGATTTTAGCGATGGTTTCTAATCTCAAGCCCGGTGGCAGGGCAGAAGGGGAGCAGGTGTGAATAAGTTGTGAACATTTCTGAGAAACTTTTAGCAGCAAAAATGAACGACGCCCGAACCCCTCCCGAGAAACCACCTCAAGCGCATATATATCACGCTGCAACGAGTTCACCGCTAACCTGTACAAGGTTCAATTTCCCCTCGTATTCATGCATTTTGGGCGTTTTTTCCGAGCATTCCATAGGGAAATTGTCTTTGGTGTCCCCTGAGCGTTGCCTCGGTGTCGCAGGGCGATTTCCCCTCGTATCAGCCTCTGTGGCGGTTGTGTAACACTGTTAACAAGTTGCTATGGACAAGAAATGTGCGCAGCTATGGCAGCGATTATCCGTTGCGCTCAAGCCACAGATCAGCCCCGATAGTTTCAAACGTTGGTTTTCCACTGTCGAATTGGTCGAAGCCAGTGATAAATCGCTTACGCTTCGGGTCCCAAATAACATCTATCAGTTTTGGATCGAGAGTAACTATATGACGGCGTTGCAGGCCGCCATCGTAACCGCATTTGGCACCCCACGCGCCATAAGGTTTTCCTCTCCCTCCGGACCTGCGGGGCAAACGCCTTTGGGGGATGCCGTCATCCTAAAAGAGATTTTGCCAGAGTCCCAAGGCGACACGAAAACAGGCGCGAGCGTGCTCGGGCTCAATCCACGAAACACGTTTGAATCTTTTGTGGTCGGCCCGAACAACGAGATCGCGCATGCCGCCAGTCTCGCGGTCGCGCAGTCACCGGCGCGCACTTACAACCCACTCTTTATTTACGGCGGAGTCGGTCTCGGCAAGACACATCTGATGCAGGCAATCGGCCAAGACGTCTGGGCAAAGAAAAAAAACATGAAGGTGATGTATCTCTCCAGCGAGCTCTTCATCAACGAGTTCATCGATGCGATCCAGCACAGCAATCTGGTGAAGTTCCGAAAGCGCTATCGCCAGGCCGATCTCCTTTTAATTGACGACATCCAGTTTCTTGGAGGCAAGGAGCGTTCGCAGGAAGAATTTTTTCACACATTCAACACGCTCTTCGACGGGCACAAACAGATCGTGCTTTCCAGCGACCGGCCCGCTTCGGAGATCGCCAACCTGGAGCGCCGTTTGGTTTCCCGCTTTGAGTGGGGACTCACTGCCGAGCTTCAGCCGCCGGACATCGAGACGCGCCAGGCAATCCTGCGGAAAAAAGCGCGCACCATGCAGATTAAATTACACGATGACATTCTCCAATTTCTCGCCAGTCGCATTCGCACGAATGTGCGTCGCCTGGAGGGTGCGCTCATGCGGGTGGCGTCCTTTGCGTCACTCAGCGGAAAGGAGCTGACGCAGGAAGTCGTCGAACATCTGCTGAAGGATATTTTGCAGGAAGAAGGACGCCATTCCGTTACGATCGAGCAAATCCAGCGACGTGTAGCCGAACACTTTGATGTGCGTGTGGCGGATATGACGAGCAAACGCCGCCCGGCCAGCATCGCTTTCCCGCGGCAGGTCGCGATGTATCTGGCGCGCGAACTTACAAAGGCGTCTCTTAACGAAATCGGAGATGCATTTGGCGGACGCGACCACGGCACCGTCCTGCATGCTTGTAAACTGGTAAAGAAACGCATGGTCGAGCAGGACAACCTTCGTCAGACGATTTCCTTTATCGACAGTTCGCTACAGAGGTAGGAACGATTGACCTCAACTCGCGAAAGCGTTCGGAGTCAATCGTCGGGCGGTTTGAGTGAACCGCCTCTACCTGATTGTCCTTCTTGGCGCGCATGAGATTACGGTTGCCGAATAAAATCGAAAGCCTTACAACTTAAGCGCTCATTTCCATCATGAAATTCAGTGTCACGAAAGAAAAACTGCTTGAAGGCCTGCAACAGGTCCAAAACGTAGTCAGCACACGCACAACTCTGCCTATTCTTTCCAACGTTCTATTGCAGGCTGACGGCAGCGAAGTCCACCTCACCACAACCGATCTCGATGTCGGGGTGCGCGGCAGTTGCGAAGCGCAAGTGGACAAGGAGGGCGCAACCACACTCCCGGCGCGCCGTCTTTTCAACATCGTTCGTGAGCTGCCCTCCAGCGAAATCCAGTTCGATGTCGATGGAAAGAACGCGGCGTCGATCCGCAGCGGACAAAGCTTTTTCAAAATTCTCGGGTTGCCCGAGGAAGAGTTTCCGCCGCTGCCGAAGTTTGAGGACGCGAAAGTTGTCACAATTCGGCAAAAAGATTTGCGAGACGGTTTGCGCAAAACTTCCTACGCCATATCGACGGACGAAACCCGTTACGTGCTGAACGGCATCCTTTTTAGTTTCAAGGACAACAAGCTTACACTGGTGGCAACGGATGGCCGGCGCCTTGCGATGGTCGAAATCGAACTGGAATTCCCGCGCAGTCATGAAGCAGACATTATTATTCCCACAAAAGCGGTCACCGAATTGCAGCGCCTGCTTACCGATGACGGCGACGCGAAAGTCAGCATGGGCAACGGCCAGATCGCGTTCGATCTGAATAAGACGCTGCTCGTTTCGAAATTGATCGAAGGCAATTATCCGAATTATCGCCAGGTCATTCCGGCTGAAGCAAAGGAGCGAGTAAAACTCGAGCGCGAAACATTTCTTAATTCGTTGCGACGCGTTTCGTTGCTGGCGAGCGACAAATCGAATTCGATCAAACTCAATTTCAGCAAGAACAACATCGACATCACCGCCAATACGCCGGAGGTTGGCGAAGCAAAGGAATCGCTGCCCGTCCAGTACAAAGGGCGCGATTTTTCCATCGCGTTCAATCCGGAATTTCTTATGGCGCCGCTACGCGCACTGACCGAGGACGAGGTCTTCCTCGATCTCATCGACGAGATGAGCCCGGGCGTCTTGAAGATTCAGACGCCGTTTCTCTATGTCCTGATGCCGATGCGCATCAGCTCCTGAATTTTTCGGAAGATAGGCTTCCAACCTTTCTAGGCGAGCGGGCTTCCAGCCTGTTTATTAGTGCATGGTGAACGATTTCAAATTTAAGCGACGGCATTTCGCCACTTGGCGCCCGAATTACCTGCACATTCGTGTTCATAGGCGCCCAGACAACCGGATTGGTCGGACCAAAAAGCAAAATGCATTTTGCGCCCGCGGCCGCGGCCAGGTGCGAAATTCCGCTGTCGTGTCCGAGGAAAATCGAATTTTCAAGTAGCGCGGCCAGATGAACCAGCGGCAGATCCTTCGCGAAAGCGACACGCTCATCCTTCCAGAGCTCCTCCAATCGCGCGACTTGAGTGTGATCGGCTTCGCCTGAAATAACCACGATTGATCCACGAAAACTTTCCCGTGCAAGCAAATCGTTTCCAAGTTCGATCCAGTTTTCGAGAGGCCAATTTTTCCGGTCGCTTCCGCTGCCGGGGTGAAGCGCGACCAGCGGCCGCGGAAGATCGCGGAGAAATTCCTGCGCACGATGTCGATCTTCCGTGGAAAGATAAATCCTCGGAGCGAAATCGCTTGCTCGCAGTCCGAGTTCTTCGAGCGGTCGGGCAAGCTGACGTGCGGCATGCTCGTGATCATCGACCTTTGCAGGCCCGTGGATCAGATTTTCGACGCCGCATCGGCGCAGGTTGTTCTCAAAGATTCCATCCGGATCGTAGAGATAGCTGATGATCAAATCAAAACTTGCGAAATAATTTGCAAGTTCCGCGGGCAGTTTCGAGTTTTTCGCGAAGAAGCTGGAGAGCGCTCCGTATTCGATCGAGCGAATGGCTTGAGCGTAAAACCGGTTCTCAGCCAGCGCTGCAATATGCTTGTAACCGAGGATCTCAACATGCGCGTGAGGATAGCCCTCACGCAACGCCTTCAGTGCTGGCAAGGTGAGAATGAAATCGCCGATCGCGCCGCCGCGGATCACCAGAATCCGGTTCATACATTTGCTCTCGCGGCGCTCGGTGAGTGTCGCATTAATTCGAGCGACGGTCATAGACCGCGGCTACAAGTCTAATATCGCGTAAGCGCGAATGTGAGAATCACGCCGCCATAGATGAACGCGATCGCGTATCGCGAAGCAGGTACGGGATCGCAACCCAAAACAGTCCGGCGACGATCAGCAGATAAGCGAATACCGTAAGGAGCAACCGGCTCGTTTCGTAGCGCAGAAACGCCGCATCGAGCAGCGGTTCGGCGGCCAGCAAGCAAAGAATTCCAAGCGCGCGCACGGCGAGAAATTCTTCGACGAAACCCAGGGCGAGCACGTAACCGATCGGCAACGCAATGAGAAGCGGGCGCCGGAACGCTGAGAATTCGCCCATCTGGATCGTCGCCAGCAGCCAAAATGTCCAGGCAAGACAGATCGTCAGTAGAACAACTCCGGCGACACGAGAGCGCGGAAACCGTTGGGCGACACCAGCGAGGTCCGGTTTCACCAACCCTGGCAAACTGATCAAAATGAGGAACACGCCTGCGATGATGCCCGCGGTTTGCAAAGATAGATTGTAAATCATGTTCGCGACGGCGAATCCGTCCTGTGGCGGAGGTGATCGCCGTTGGATGCGCGCGAGATTGGCAGGACTGGTGTGCCATACAAGCTGAATCCATTGGCCTGTTGCACCAGTACATCGACAAGTTCCCCGCTAAGTTCTTCGTCCCCTTCGAACACGACAATCTTGTTCGTGCGCGTCCGACCCATTAATCGTGCCGGGTTCGTTTTGCTCGGTCCTTGGCAAAGAACTTCCACTTCGCAGCCGACCAATCGCTCGCCGGCGCGTCGGGCCGATTCATTCACGATCCGGAGCAAATCCTGATTGCGCTCTTCTTTAACGCGCTCATCGATTTGGTCCGGCATTTCCGCGGCCGGCGTGTCGCGTCGCGGCGAATATCGAAAGATGAACGCGTTGTCGAATTGGATTTCTTCGACCAGATCGCGCGTTTGCTGGTAATCGTCTTCAGTCTCATCCGGAAAGCCGACGATAATGTCAGTTGTAATCGCGATGCCGTCGCGCGCCTGCCGGATCCGCCGGACGAGATCGACATATTTCTCGGCGGTATAAGCTCGGTGCATCGCTTTTAGAATTTTATTTGAGCCGGATTGCAGCGGCAGGTGAACGTGCTCGGCCAATTTCGGCAGCCGCGCAAATGCATCGATTAAATCATCGCGGAAACCGATCGGATGCGGCGAAGTAAAGCGGAGTCGTTCGAGACCATCGATTTCGTGCACGGCCTCCAGCAACTGCACGAAAGGGCTTTTTTTGCGGCCGGGGTCATCCGGCAGCTGCCGGACTACAGCCGGAAATTCGTGACGGCCGTACAAATTCACAATTTGTCCGAGCAAAGTGACTTCTTTTACACCGCGTGCGACGAGATCGCGCACTTCGCGCACAATCTCGTCGATTGAACGGCTGCGCTCCGCGCCACGTGTCTGCGGGACAATGCAAAAGGTGCAATGCATGTTGCATCCCTGCATGATCGAGACAAAAGCGGTCGCCTGCTTCGGCGCGAGTTGCTGGTCGCGAATCGTCGATTGCGATCCTGCTTCCTCTGCAACATCGACAATCGAGAACCGCGGATCGTCCATGCCCTTTTCGGTTCGATATTCGATGTTCGATGTTGGTTGTTGGACGTTTTGTCGGGTTCGTCGATTTTTCTTCGCGATCAATTCATCCACATAATCGGCGACGCGATGAAATTTCTGCGTCCCAACGACGAGATCGACATGCGGCAAATTCTTTAGCAAAGACTTGCCACGCGCCTGGGCCATGCAGCCAAGGAAACCGAACACAACATGCGGCCGCTCTTTTGCAATGCGGCCGAGCATTCCCATTTTGCCAAGCGCCTTCTGGTCCGCCATGTCGCGAACGCTGCAAGTATTCAAAAGCACGACATCGGCCTCCGCCTCGTGCGCGACCTGCTCATAGCCGTGCGAGACGAGCGAATGCGCGACCTGCTCCGAGTCGCGTTCGTTCATCTGGCAACCGTAAGTCTTGATAAAAAATTTCGGCATGATCGGGCGAAAATAATACACGGCCAAGCCGCGTTCGCCACGCCTGATGATTCGGTGGGGTGCCAATTTGCTTTGTTTGAGCAGGAAACAATCGATCTGCTCGAGAAAAGAGCGAGATTCATAGCCTCACGCTTCTGTCCTCTCTTGATCACCCTCAAGCACGACACCCTCTCGTTTACTTTTCCAGAAGTTGCCCGGCAAATGCGCTTGCTCATCGAGCGCCAGATTCAAAAGATCGCTTCGGAAATCCCGCCCGAGTGGAACTGGGCTGAGCTGCTTTCTGCGGTCGAGTCAAATCGCGATTTTCATAGACTCAGTCCAACGCAACAAGACGGCGCCCGAAGCAAGGTGCGGACTTGGACGCCAATTCATGTCGAAGCGTTGCTGCGGGAGTTTGCCTTTAATCTTAGCGGACTGAAGACGGATGCCTTCACCGAATTGACATCAAATTCCAGCGAACGATGCGGATTCCAAACGATGGCAAGACCTACGAACTGCCGGCGGGGCTGCGTCAACTACCGCTTCGCTCAATCGACGATTTTCCTGAGACCGCGCCAGCGGCATGGATGAAAAAGGGCGGTGTCGTGATGCCCTTGCGTCAAAGCGAGGCACTCTGGATCTGGTTCTCGTCGCGGTATTGTTTCGCGGTGAAGGTCGGCATGGGAAAGATCGATGCGCTGTCGGGCGAACCGTGGATTCCAGACCTGCGAGAGGAGTCGCAGAACTATTTCCTCGTTCCTGACCCGCCCGGGTATGAAAATGATGAAGTCATCCGACGTTACGTCCCGGTGCACCTTACCACAAGCGATTCGGCGGATGGCTCCGTTGCAGTCAGCGTGGAAACTGGCGGAATCCACGTTGATGTAACTCCTATGCGGGCTAAATCCTACTTCAAGAATGAAGGCGATTTCCTTTTGCCACCGACCCTCAAAGAGTTCTTTATGAGGCTAATTTTCGCGTCAGTGATTTCTAAAGAGCTCGCCGAAATCGAGCGCCAGCATCAGCCACGGGGGCTTGAACAGCCTGCCGCAGAACCTACCGAGACAGTGATCGAGGAAAGGGCGCGTGAGGGAATCATTGAAGATCCGTATCAGTTCGCGGAATGGGATCAGACACAGACCGTCCGGTGCTTTGTCCACACCTGCGGTTCAATTCCTTGGCGGCAAATCACTGGCGGGAATCTTCCGCATCCACCCTTGAGCGCCAAAGACTACAAACAGGCTAGCATTCCGTGGCTCGACGCGTACGGCGGTGACGGAAAGCCCATCCCGGAAAACTCGTCCACTGTGCCGGATCGAATCGTCCAATATGGTAACACGCGTCACCACGGAGAGATTCGGGAATTTCTAGAGAGCCCATGAAAACAAAGATAATTGCAACCGATAAAAGGTGACCGCTTTTACGACGAATTCATCAATATCATGAGTGACACTACCGATCCACAACTCAGAAACTTTCATCAATGGATCCGAGCTCCGGTTCGCAAGCTCTTATCCACAAGACATGCTGGTTTTTCCCTGGCTATGATCGCCTTCCCAGTTCTTGAACGATGGACTCGGGGCAAAGTTGGGATTGGAAGCCTCCCCCTGCAGGGTATAGCACGCGTTAGATTTTGTGCTGAGCTTGCGGTGCAATTCAGTCATTGCGTGATCCAGTCGACGGCTCATTTCCGCATGTGCGCACGCTTTCTGGCAAGCTTTCCGAACCGGGATTCTTCACCAAACTACTTTTCGCGAATGCCTATCAAAGTATTTGGGGCAGAACCCTTGCCGGTGTTTTGCGCGTTTGGACCCCGTACGCGTGTGCCAATCGTAACACTTCGTTCTACTCGAACGTTCATCCTTGATCCTTACGCCTTTGCCGAGGCAGTGGTTTCGATTGTTGAGAAAGACTTCAGCGTCTACAAGGCAGCCGAACCGAAGCATCACCATTTGGCGATTACAATTGGATCGACAACTTTTGCGCTATAACCCACGAACATCCCGCACAAACATTAAGGCTCGCAACCGACCGATTGCCGATGATCGAAAATCATGAACGCTCCATATCCCCGACCCGACCGAAGAATTTCGTTCTTATTGTGGAATAATTCGACCTACTAGCTCGTTACGCGACTAGCCCGTTCGATTATGGAAGACCACAGCAAATGGACAGGATGGCTCGCCGGTCTTATGGACTCTATCGTTGATTACGAGGGACCGGCGGCACTTAGTCGCGCAGCATTTTGCTTCCCAAAGGAGGGTGGCTGTTGCTATCTTGGCGACCAAGATATCGGAGCGCGGTTCGAGAGCTTCCATCACTGCGTCGTTGAGTGTCACATAGCGGAGTGCCCTGAGACGGCACAAATCATTTCCGACATGACACGGCAACATTGCAAAAGCTCGAAGGAGTTGCACACCAGATTGTTAATCGATCAACTCGCGCATGCGGTGTCCCGCAAGATGCGCCTCAAAATGGGAATTGAGATCGAAGATGTGGTCGGCAACAAGAAACAAATCCCTGCTCCGGATAACGAACTTATACGAGAACTTATTTTACGTCGCGTCGGAGAGGATTCGATTGGGGGACCCATCGACGAGCTGCCAGCTGATCTGCTACTCTCCACAGCTGACGCTGCGCAGTTCTTTTGATCGTCGAACAGTTTTATATACTGCGTGAACAGGGTATGACAGATGAGGCGACAATTAAGGCTCTCAACGAAACCCAGGCTGCTACGCTTTCTCTGGTTGGTCAGAATTTACCCCTGATCGGCCATCCGGCCACACTGTTTGAGTATGTGCGGCACTTCATGGATTCCCAGTTTCCTCACGATGGCCATATCAGTGATGCGTCCCTGGGTGACGCAATCGAAATAGTGATGAATCACTACCATCGAAAGCTTTGAAAAATTTAGAGACGGAGACTTTCAGTATTTTTGAAATCAACTCTGCGAGAGTCCTGAATTCGAGCTTTATGAACTGACGGCAAAGAATCCTGAAATGTTCGACAATGTTGTAAGCAAGCAGACGGCCCTTCTCGAAAAGGAAATAACCGATCTGACGAACGAAGCGGATCAGTTGTCCAGGAAAATTGCGGAATTGTCCACACAGCGTCAACCGGGCGAAGAGATGGTTACTTGAGCTATCGCAAATATTTCTGATATGTTGGGCGGGACATCCGATTGCGCGAAGCGGATCGCGGCGTTAGCCTTTACCTATGAGCACGGTCGCGGAAATCGAAGCTGCCATTTCCCGGCTACCATTACAGCAGGCTGCGGAGGTGAGCGAGTGGCTGGAGCAATGGCTGGAGGATCAGCGGGAGTTGTCGCCCGAATTTGTCGCTTCCATCGAACGCGGCAAGGCCGACATCGCCGCTGGACGTGCGCGCGTCGTCCGTCCGTGAGCCATGCCCGGCGCGGCCACGCAGGTTTTTTCACGCGAGTTTGACACGGCGCTTGCGCGGGTTCCAGGCAACATCAGCGCGCTCGTCCTTGGGAAGATCACGGAAATGGGACGGCGTCTGTCCGGCAGCTGCCGGACCGCATTACCGCATGAAAGGACGCGCTGAATTCGGGCTTCGTGTCGGCGATTACCGGGTGATTCACGATTTCGACACGGAGAACATCACGCATTACTTCCAATCGGCGGTAATTCCCTTAATTCGAAAGCAGCATCTTAAACCCAGCCTGCTCGAAATGACGATCCGCCGTTAGTGCGTCTGTCAGCCCGCGGTCGCGCATGATGACAAACGATATGCAATCCGTCAGGGACCATTCCTTGTCCCGGTGCGCGATGTAAAACTCGCATCCGCGGTCAAACAGGTCCGGTTCTGCTGCGATAATTTCCGCATCCGGCTCCAAACGCAGCCGCGCGAGCACGCGCTCGAACTTGGCGCGGGCACGGCTGGCTGCGATGGCGTTGGCAAACTCCAGCAGCACCCAGGCAGTGGTCACCAACGGCATAGCCAATACCGCATTCATTTCCACGGCGGAGCGGTGGTATTGGTCACGCGGATTGATAAGCGCGAGGAAGAATGCCGTGTCGGCGAAGACAGCCTTCATTGGCGCTTCGGCGTGCCGTAAAGATAATGGTCGTGGTTGACGGAGAGGTCGGCTGGCAGATCGTCGGCCGTCCCGGCGATTTCGAGCAGCGCATGTCCCCATCGGGTTCGCGGCTCACGTTGCGAGATGGTTTCCAGCTCGTGCAGTTTCTCCTTCACGCGCTGCAACTCGTCCGGCCTGAGCTTCGATAGCTCCGCAATAATCTCTTGCGCGCTCATGCTGGAAAAATGCCGTGTTTCCCCGAGGTGGTCAAACTTTTGAAGACCTCGCGATGTCAAACTGACCGGGTTTGCTCCTCGATAATCCCGCAGTCGTGGGACCACCAGCCCGGGCGTTCGCGCGATCATGAAGTATCTTAGTCTGTTGAAAAGCTTAGCCGCTAATCGGGAGTCGAAAATGGAGTGGCCGAGGTAGTGCGAGCTTCCAGCTTGCATTCCAGCCATTCGCGAGCTGGAAGCTTGCGCTACTTTTTCTTTCAGTTTTAATCGCGAGCGAAAATGAACTCTCACACACCAGCGATTGGAATCATCGGCGGGAGCGGCTTGTATCAGATGGAAGAAGTGCGCGATGCGACAGAGCACAAGATCGACACGCCGTTCGGGCCGCCATCAGACATGCTCGTTGGCGGAAAAGTAAGCGGGCGTCAGGCTTATTTTTT
Organism: Verrucomicrobiota bacterium; assembly: GCA_005887825.1. Taxonomy (GTDB): domain Bacteria; phylum Verrucomicrobiota; class Verrucomicrobiia; order Chthoniobacterales; family UBA10450; genus Udaeobacter. The sequence continues at coordinate 14,647 of VBQC01000159.1, forward strand.
GCCGCGACACGGCCGCGGCCATCGAATTCTGCCGCATGAAATAAATCACCAGGCCAACATCTACGCGCTGCGCTCGCTCAACGTCCGCTGGATTATCTCGGTAGCGGCGGTGGGTAGTTTACAGGAAAAATATGCGCCGCGAGATGTCTTGTTGCCTTCGCAGTTTTATGACCGCACGAGTCAGCGCGCCGCTCATACTTTTTTTGGGGAGGGCATCGCCGCGCACATCGCATTCGCGGAGCCGATCAGCACGAAACTGCGAAATTTGCTGGCCGAATCAGCGAGGTCTCTCGGCGTTACGGTACACAATGGCGGAACCTATGTGAACATGGACGGCCCGGCGTTTTCCACGCGAGCGGAATCGGAATGGAACCACCGTAACGGTTTTGATGTAATCGCGATGACGAATCTTCCGGAGGCGAAGCTGGCGCGCGAAGCGGAGATCGCGTTTGCGACGATGGCGACGATCACCGATTACGATTGCTGGAAAGTTGAAGAGGAACCGGTCTCGGCACAGACGGTCCTCGGTCATCTAATGGCAAATGCCGAAACGGCGAGGAAAATCCTCCTGCATGTGATCCCGCGACTTCCGACGGAGCCGAATTGGCCGGAACATTTCGCTCTGGATTCAGCGCTGGTCACTGACCGCAAGCTTTGGTCGGAAGCTACGATAGAAAAACTGAAACCGATTTTGGAGCGATTCCTGTAGCCACGGCCCTGCGGGCCGTTCACATCAGACACCCGGGACTCTCGACGCGCCACCGGTGCGTGGCTACAGGTGAAAGGAATCGTTGGAGGAACAAACCGCCCCGCGGGCGACACGCCCGCCACTACAGCTTGGCGCTTAGCCGCTTGATCGCCTCGCACAGCGCTCGGATTTGATCATCTTGATGCGCCGCCGTTACGGTAATGCGCAATCGAGCGGAGCCTTTGGCCACGGTTGGATAACGAATCGCCGGGACAAGGAATCCTTCGCTTTGAAGCGCGGACGCCAAGTCGAGCGCCGCTTGCTCATCGCCTACGATCCACGGGAAAATCGCGCTGTAGGCGTCGCTGCTCGTTTTGTTCAACTCACTGCGAGGAAGAAATTCCTGCATTAATCTGATTCTCTTCCAAAGCAAGAGTCGGCGCTCTTCTCCTTCAGGAGATGCGAGGAAGTCAACCGCAGCCAGTGCCGCAGCGACGATCGCGGGCGGCGGCGCCGTAGAATAGATGAACGAGCGCGCTCGATTAATGAGCCAGTCGATCAAGTTGCGGGAACTGCAGATGTAGCCACCGCTTGTGCCGAGGGCTTTGCTCAGCGTTCCCATCTGTACATCGACATGTTTATTCAAGTTCTCCGCGGCGGCCAGGCCGCGGCCATTTGGACCGATCACACCCACAGCGTGCGCTTCATCCAGTAGTAAGAGCCCGCCGAAGCGTTTTTTTAATTCAATCAATTCGCGCAACGGCGCGCGATCACCATCCATGGAAAAAACAGATTCGGTCACGATGAGAATGCGTTTGCCCGCGTGTTCGCCATGTGACCACTGAAGATGACCCTCCAGTTTCCCGAGATCATTGTGCGGAAATACGCGCAGGATTGCGCCGCTCAATTTTGCGCCATCGATCAATGAGGCGTGGCAGAGTTTATCAAGTAAGATGACATCACCTTTGGTCACGAGAGCCGGGATCGTGCCGAGCGCGGCGGCGTATCCGCTACTGAAACAAAGCGCGGCTTCAGTTCCTTTCCATTTCGCCAGCGCGCCTTCCAAACGCAGATGTGGCGATTGTGTTCCGCTGATTAGCCGCGACGCTCCACCACCAACGCCAAATTCGCCGATGGCTGCAAGTGCTGCTTCTCGCAATCGAGGGTCGTTGGCGAGACTGAGATAATTGTTTGAAGAAAAGTTTACGAGCCGGCGACCGCCGGTTTCGATTTCCGCTCCTTGCGCGCTACAAATTTCGCGAAGATGCCGATCCAACGAACGCACACGGAGAGCTTTCAATTGCTCTTCGAAAAAATCGCGCACGGTGAGTTGGAGGGCTCGGAAAGCTATTCCTGCCTGAATTACATCCAAAGACCCCAGGAAAGCAGCGCAGACGCGTCGCGCCACACTCCGGCCTTACTGTCGCCCATCACCACAACGATGATGTCGCGGCCCCCGCGTGAACCGCTGCAGATCAAGCAATGTCCGGCAGCCTCTGTGTAACCGGTTTTCATCCCGTTGCAGTAAGGAAGGCGTTTGAGAACTTTATTCGTATTTTCCAGCTCACGTGTGCGGCCATTGGCGTAGCGGAAAACAAGCTGCTGAAGACAAACAATTGATCGGATCGTCGGATTCGCATAAGCCGCGCGCGCGATCATCGAAAGGTCGCGTGCCGTTGAGTATTGTCCGGGAATCGGCAAGCCGTTTGGATTAACAAAGTGCGAATTCACGGCTCCGAGTTCGCGCGCGCGCCGGTTCATGACTTCCGCAAACGCTTCAACACTGTCCGCATTATCCCGCGCCAGACATCGCGCCACGTCGTTAGGGCTTTTCACGAGCAATGCGCGCAATAGGTCTATCCGCTGATACGTATCGCCCGGCTTGATATTCAGCTTCACAGGATCGGCCATCGTATCGATCTGTTGGACCGTAACGGGCTGATCCAAAAAGCCGCGCTCGGCTACAATCAGAGCGGTAAGCAATTTTTGCGTGCTGGCTGCGGCGCGCATCTGGTCCGCGTTTTTCTCGTATAATGTTTGGCCGCTGTGCGCGTCCACGACAATCACCGACGCTGCGCCAGTCTTTGGTATCCCTTCGGGCGTGAACTCTGTCGGCGCTGGTGCTGACTCTGGTGTTTCCTTCGGCTTTCCATGCGTCCGGTGTGAGCGTGCACGAGTCGATTTCTTCGACGCTGCTTTCTGAACAGGGCTAGGCGAGTCATCGACATCCTGTTTATCTTTTGCTGGAACCGCTTGCGCCTTCCGAACGGGCCCGGGCGAGCCACCGCTTGGCCGCACCACCTCGGAATCAACAACATCCTGACTCCAAGCGCTAAGCGCCGCCGCCGAGGCCAATGCGGCAAGCAACAGGATCCGATTGGGCCACTTCATCGGCGGGAACTTAGCGATAGAATTTTAATCGGCGCAAGTCCTCCGATATTTCACGGCGCGTCCGGCGGTCGCGGTCCTACCTGGCGCGCTCGATCAATTCGACCTCGTAACCTTCCGGTGCGTCAATGAAAGCAATTTTGCCGCTGCCAGTTGAATGCGGCCCATCCGACAGTGGATAACCTTTCGCTGCCGCTTCCCGTGCAAAGTTTTCCAGGTCATCCACTTCAAAAGCGAGATGCGTAAGGTCAGGACCGACTACAACCGGCCCGGCCTCATCGAATTTGCAAATCTCAATCTCCTCGTCCCCCTCAGGCGCTTTTAGAAAAACCAGTTGCGAGCCGCGACCGGACGTCTGGCGGCGCAGCTCCTTGAGCCCGAGAACATCTTTATAGAACGAGACCGTCTTCTCGAGATCCTTCACGCGATAGCGGGTATGTAAGAGTTTTTTGACCATACTGTATCTTATTGCTCCCATACCGGATTAAATTCAAACTCAGGATAATTTCTACGATGAAACTTGTCATCGCCGCGACTGGGGCCAGCGGAACGATTTACCTGCAAAGGTTGATCGAGCAGATCGATTGCGCGGCGCACGAGATTCATCTCGTCATGAGCGCACACGCTAAACAAGTGGCGAAGCAAGAACTGGGAACTCTCAAAATTCCGAAAGCAATCGCCCAACATTCTGAGCGCGATCTTGATGTTCCATTCGTCAGCGGTTCAGCGCGCTTTGACGCGATGATCATAGTCCCCTGCTCGATGGCCACGCTTGGGCGGATCGCTGCCGGCTCCAGCGATAGCGCATTGCTGCGCGCGGCTGATGTTTTTTTGAAGGAACGCCGGAAATTAATTCTCGTGCCGCGGGAAACGCCCTGGAATTTAATTCACGCACGGAACGTCGTGACGCTGCTTGAGGCGGGGGCGATTGTTATGCCAGCCATTCCCTCGTTCTATAGCCGGCCAGATTCCGTCGCCGCCGTTGTCGATACAGTGGTTTGGCGCATCCTTGATCAAATCGGCTTGCCCAACCCGAGCGCATACCGCTGGGGAAAAGATACGGCAAAACCTGCCCGCGAACATTGAAGATCGAAGGTCGATCCGCGCGCTGGCTGATCGCCATTGGATTTCGCTTGTTGCAGCTTTGGGCGCGCACACTGCGCTATGAAGTAGAGGATCGCGCAGGCATTATTGGAAATACGATCTCCGAAAATTACATCGGCGCTCTCTGGCATAATCGATTGTTATTATTTCCCTTCGTGCTGCGGCGTTTTTTTTCCAATCGCCACGGCGCGGCTCTGATTAGTGCCAGTCGCGACGGGGAATTACTGGCCGATGCAATCAAGCGCTTCGACTACGACGTTGTGCGCGGCTCAAGTTCTCGGCTGGGCGCGAGCGCAATTCTACAGCTCACGGAAGTGCTTGCATCCGGTCGCGACGTGGTGATCACTCCGGACGGCCCACGCGGTCCCGTCTACGAACTTGGCCCCGGCATTATTTTTCTCGCGCAAAAATCCGAAGCAGCTGTCGTGCCCTTCAACATGGAATATTCGAGCTATTG
>VBQC01000312.1 GCA_005887825.1 Verrucomicrobiota bacterium
ATTCTTGCCTCGATTCAGCGGAATCTTTTCGAGCGTGCAAAGAAATTCCGTGACGAGAACACGTGCATAATCAATTCGAGAGAGGAATTCTACGATTTCTTCACTCCGAAAAATTCCGCCAAGCCGGAGATCCACGGCGGCTTCGCTGTCGCGCATTGGAACGGGTCTCGCGAAGTCGAGGAACAAATTAAAGACGACCTCAAAGTGACTATTCGCGTTATTCCCTTTGATTCTTCCGGCGAGCCCGGTCAATGCATCTTCACGGGTGAACCGAGTTCACGCCGAGTGGTTTGGGCAAAGTCGTACTGAAACTGCCACCTGTCAGGTTGACGTGCTCAGAAGAGACTGTTTATTCCCGCAGCAACCGTGGAATTGAAGCTTTACAGTCGCGAATGGTGCTCGTGGTGCATTGACGCGAAGGAGTATCTCACCGAGAAGGGTTACCGCTTCAATATTGTAGATGTTGGGAAGGATCGACAAGCATACGAGGAGATGAAACAGCTTTCGGAGCAGACTTATGTCCCGACATTTGTAGCGGGCGCACGGGTCCTAGCCAATTTCGATACCGATCAGCTCCAGAAATTTCTCAACGAGCACCAGATCAATCCCTAATGCTTTTCGGCCTCTTTCTAACCCTCGGCGTCGCGGTGCTCAGCGTCGCTCTGCGCAGTTTTCAGAATTCGTACTCACAGAGAGCGGGTGCGCTCGGTATTCTCGTCGCCAGTTTTCTCGCCATTTATTTTATTACTGGCAACTGGGTACTGGGCTTGGCCGCTGCGGTGAGCTGGCTCTTCCTGCCGTGGCTCGAAATTCTAACCCGAATTCGCGCGCTTCGGCTGCCGAAGGAAAAACAGCTCCGGCCGAAAACTCCGCCGTCATACGATACTTTCCCTGCGCTGAGCGAGATCACGCGCGAGATCGAGGACGAAGGATTCGTGCATGTGGGCGACGCCGGGTGGGACTGGGAGGATTATCGCCAGTTTTTCCGATTGTTTTACAAGGAGGAAGATCGAGCACAGGCCGCGATTTGCCTGAACGAACAGCATGATCTTTCGTTTTATTATCTGCGGATTTCATCGCGCGCGAAGGACGGCATCGCTTGGACGACATGGAATTATCCACTCTCCTACGGCTTAAAGCTCACCCCCCAATTCCGGATCAATCGCCAGCGAGCCGATCAATCATTCTGGCAGCTTTATCAAAGCCACCGCGATTTTCTTCGCCGAAACGGTGTAAGCGCGGACGCGATCGATGCGCTCGACGAAGAGCGGATTCAAATGGAAATGGAGAACGATCTGCGCGACCAAATTTCGCATAACATCCACAAGGGCGTTCTTAAACAAACCGCCGCTGGCGATGTAAAATATTCCTGGCGGGGGATGATTTATCTTTGGTGCCAGTTCCTGGTCGATCTGGTGCGGCTGTAAATCTTCCGCTTCCTTTTGGTCCTAATCTTCGGTCTGTAGGAGAGAGCAGAGTAGGACTAAGAGGAAGAGGGAGAGCTAGAGCTAGATTAGAAATCGTTACACCTTCATGATCTCAGCTTCCTTGTGCTTGAGATGATCATCCACGGATTTGACGAAGCGATCGGTCAGCTTTTGCACTTCGGTTTCCAAATCGTGCAATCCATCTTCGCTTAATTCGCCTGCGGCTTTGAGTGTCTTCGCTTCGTCGAGCGCCGTGCGCCGATTGTTGCGCACGCGGACGCGCGCTTCCTCCGCCATTTTGCCGAGTGAACGCACGAGATCCTTACGCCGCTCTTCGGATAGTTCCGGAATCGGCAGCCGAATGATCTTTCCATCGACCGCCGGCATGATGCCGATTTTCGATTCCTTGAGCGCCCGCTCGATATCCTGTACCGTGCCCGCGTCGAAGGGTTGAACAACGAGTAGGCGCGGCTCTGGTGTTGTGATCAACGCGAGTTGCTTCAGCTTCATGCTCGAGCCATACGCCTGGACATCGACGTTTTCCACGAGTCCAGGCGAAGCTTTGCCGGTGCGCACCGCCGCAAATTCGTGCACCATGTAGTCGACGCTTTTTTCCATCGACATCTCGGCCTCCAGAAGAATGTCGTCTCTGCTCATACTGCTGAAGTGTTACGTCGGTTGCGGTTCATCGCAAACCAGGGTCCCGACTTTTCGACCGAGCACCGCGTCGCGAATGTTGCTCGGCTTGTTCATATCGAAAATCACGATCGGGATCTTATTGTCCATGCAAAGGCTGAATGCCGTCGAATCCATGATCTGCAGCCGTTTTGTGAGCGCTTCAGTGAATGTGAGGCGATCGTAGAATCGCGCGTCTGCGTGGGTATTTGGATCCCGATCATAGACGCCAGCGACTTTAGTGGCTTTTAGAATAACGTCGGCGCGAATTTCGCTGGCGCGCAGCGCCGCAGTCGTATCAGTCGAAAAGTAGGGGTTACCGGTGCCCCCGGCGAAAATAACAACGCGCCCAAGTTCCAGATGGCGGATGGCGCGGCCAAGAATGAACGGTTCGGCGACATTTTTCATTTCGATGGCCGTTTGCACGCGCGTTTCAACGCCCAT
>VBQC01000313.1 GCA_005887825.1 Verrucomicrobiota bacterium
TTTTCTGTTACGCTGTGGCCGGGGTCGCTGACCCCGGTCTCAGTCAACAGAGGAGACAAAAGATCCAATACAAAACGAAGTCTTAAACGCGTCTTTCACTTCCTGTATGTAGATATCAGAGTATCAGCCCGTTCTTTCCCAAGTGAATAGTGATAAGTGAAAAGTGGTTGGTAAGAAAAACCATCTCTCACCATTCACCGATCACCAATTTACGCGGCGCGCAGCGCCGCCACCAGAAATTAGCGCCGAAACATTCGGCACTAATTTCTGGTGATAATAGCGCAGTGGCACCACCCGTTCCCATTCCGAACACGGCAGTGAAACGCTGCAGCCCCGATGGTAGTACGGCGATAGGCCGTGCGAGAGTAGGACGTCGCCAGAACAGAGCACCCGCAGGTCAAATGATCTGCGGGTGTTTTTTTGGTGTCGCCTACTCGAGCAGAGAACACGCCGTGCTGGGAAGCCGGCCGGTAGACGGTCAAGCCCGCGCGGGTAGCGGGCGAGCGTTGCGGGAGGACGCGAGTCAGTAGGACGTCCCCAGAACCCCGCCACTTGTTTCAAGTGGCGGGGGCTTTTATTTTTCGGGAGCGCACGCGATCTCAGTTTCTCGGAAGCACAGGCCACTGCCTGTTGACGACCGCTACCATCCGTCGCAGGCTTTCACTCCAACTTCACGTATTCAAACTGATCCTTCATCGAATTCCAAAACACGCCCGCCGACTCCGCCTTCAATAGTTCCCGATAAACAAATTCGGGCACATGCATGTAGCGATAAGTATCTCCGCCCCGAAACTCGACATCCAACGTTCGTTTCTTCTCATCATAAACAATAGACGCTATTGCAGATGAACCTAGCCTGACACGTTTCAATTCAGTCCTTTTCTAGCCATCTCAACGAGGGCTACTTTTTGCGACGCATAGTTTCGGAACCCCTGGGCGGCAGGAATGCGAGCTTGACACGTTCATACGCGCCGCGTTTCTCGTCTTCCGGATGCGGTTCCACCGCAAGTACCGTGATGTCTCCTTTGCCCGGACCATAGGCCCAGAACATCCGCCCAGCTGCCGGTGTCTTATTCTCGAGATAGGATTGGAAAATTTTGATCCCGTGCTTGCGGCTCAAATCTTCGATTTCGTGCGATGCCAGGCTGTTGTGTCTGGGATTCGAGGAAAGATAACCAAGAGCTTTGACCCACTTCTTGAAAAACTTTTCCTCCGTCTTGCCGAGTTTTCCTGCCTGCTTACGCGCCGAAAGATCGTTCCAGAACGCCTCCATGTCCGGCACTCCCATACGGATCCTGAAGGGCATGAAATGGATTTAAGCTTTGATGAATGCGGAGAGGTCGATCGGCGCCGAGGCCACCCCCTTCTTCAAATTGGCCACCGACTTATCCAGCGTTCTCAAAGAGCGCGCAGAAATCGCCGCAGGCGACACCAGCACCCGGGGCTCCAGCACATAGGCGCCGTTCGACAACGCCTTCACATGGAAATATTTTGTTTTGGCGTTGCGCAGATTGATTCGCTTCTTGGCGTCCGCCGCGACATCATACTGCTCGACGACCGTCAGACCACGGTGCTGTTTCGGTCTCGCTTTCGTCATTGGCATTGAGAGCAATCATGGTGGGAATTCCCACCCAAGTCAACTCGAATACTAAGCAATCTGCTTGCCGTCCCACTTGTTTTAAGTGGCGGGGCTTTTTCTTTCCTGGGAGCGGACGCGCCTCGCGTGCTGGCGAAGACTTCCTCGCCTTCGCGAACTTTCACTCCCCTTCCCAATCGTTCTTCGCATCCGACTGAAAGTCCGACAAAAATCGAAGCCTGCGCCGCGGTGAATTTACACGATCAAATCAGAATCCGACGCAGGCTTGCCTTGTCGAGCGCAGCTACAGCCATCGTACCCGCACGTCCTCGCAACGAGACCTCTTCAAGTGGCATCGACGTTCGTATCCCAGCGGCGTGCAGCGTCTCCACCGATACGACCAACGGCACGCCCAGTTCCTTCGTCGTGCTTTCCAGCCGCGCAGTCGTATTGACTGAATCGCCAATGGCGGAAAGGATCGGCGTCTTCGGGGGACCCATCCGGCCAACAATCGCTTCGCCCGTGTGAATGCCGACGCCGATGGCAAACGGCGTTTCCAGTTCGCCAACGAGCCGATCGTTCAAACTATCGAGCGTCTCAAACATCGTCAGCGCGCATCGCAACGCTGCTCTCGCGCCTTCCGCGCGCTCTCTGTCCAACCCGAACAGCGCCATCAAACCGTCGCCGGTGAAATTGGAATAATATCCGCCGGACTTTTCCACCGCTTCCGCCAACGCCGCGAACAAAGAGTTCAGCAAAAAAACGACATCGTATGGCAATCGCGTCTCCGCCAGCGAAGTAGAGCCACGAATGTCGACAAACAAAATGGTAACTTCTTGTTCCTCGCCGAATTCCTGGCCGACAGCGTGATGGGTTGCCGTCACGAGACTTGGATGCAGAAGCGGCTGCACCGTCACGTCAACTTTCGGGCGCAGTTGGCAAGCCAGGCGCACGTCGTTCGGCGCGCAAATTCGCCGGAGAGCGGCCGCTTCGAGTTCCCCCGGCTCGGGCAATTCTCCGGCGGTGCCGGCAATTTGCACCCGACAAGTCGTGCACCGCGCCCGACCTCCACAAACCGACATGTGGGCGCGCCGCGCCATTCGACTTACCTCGAGCACTGACATACCGATCGGCGCTTCGATCATCACGTCGTCCGCGTAGGTCACTTTGAAACGGGCGTGACGTTGCCGCCAGTTGCGGACCTGAGCGATGGAAAAAACAAGCCCGACGACGGCGAACCACGACGGCCCAGCCCAGTCCTTCAGCGCGGCGCGCAACTTTGCCCGGTGCGCATCGGCCGGCACACCGCGGGCTTTCATCGCACGCATCCATTGCGGATCGGTTCGCGCACGCGCCGTCATGGTCATCCCAAATTCCGCGAACCCGAGCAGGGCCGCCGTCGGCACCAGCACCAGCGCAAAAAGCCCGCTGATACCATCTGTGGAGCCGCCACCAAAAATGCAAACCCACCGCGAAATGTCCCCACACCAGCAACACGAGCGCAATTTGCCGGAACCGTGTCCAGGGATCGACCCAGAGATTGGCGATTTCGTAGGTGTAATCGATGTCGATGCCGGTGAGGATGCGCGTGCCGCGAGTGTTTACGATATGGACAAGCAA
>VBQC01000314.1:0-3257 GCA_005887825.1 Verrucomicrobiota bacterium
GATGAGCGTTCCGGTGATGGCGACCAGCGCAACAAGACCGATGAAGCGGTCGAACACGACCGCGAGCAACGCGCCTGCTTTCTTATCCGGCGTTTCCTTGAGCAGGTAATAGCTTTTGATGATATCGCCGCCGGTGCCCCCGGGCAGAAACTGGTTGTAAAACATGCCAATCAAGAACAATCCAGACAGACGTAGAAAACTGAGATGAATTCCCTGGACCTTCAGCAGAACATGCCATCGAAACGCAGCGGCAATTTCTACTACAAAGTATGCGAGGATGGCGATTACAACCCAGCGATACTGGGCATCCCGGATTGCCGCAGCCATTTGGGCCCGTCTGGCCGGATCGTGATAGACCCAATACAGCACCGCGATTGTAACGGTGAGCTGGAAAAGCGTGATCAGGATTTTTTTCATTCGCTAAAGTGTTCTTTCCAAACTTGGACCGACCGGCGAATTTGATCGGCTGTCTTGTGTGGGTGCATTTCCCAGACAAATAAGCAGTTTGCGGGAAGGAGCGGAACAAGTTTTTCAAGATCGACATCTCCTGTAAAAGGCGGTTGATGATCTTGAGCAGGCCAGATGCAGTCCTGCACGTGGCAGCCAAACGCATGAGGAGCGATCGTGCCTAACCACTCGGCATGATCGAGGAACCCCAGGTTCTCTTTGATTTGAGATTGACCAAAGTCATGCCAGTAGCCGAGCCGGGACGAGTTCATCTCCTCGAGTAGCGACGGCAATTCGCGCTCAGTCGGGATTTCTTCATAACCACGCCGGCCTTCGAGCGCCAGTTTGATATTTTTCGATGCGGCGTAATCAACGATGTGGCGCAGACAATCTTTCACCCGCTGCAAATAATCGGGCGCAATTCTTTCGCGTTTTTGCACCGCTTTTACTTTCAGTTTCACGTATTTGCGCGATAGGTATCCGCCGGCTTTCGCCAGGCCGATCAATGGATCGGTGATGGGTCGCATGTTCACCTGCCCCAAATGCAATACAACAAACGGCGCATTTAGCCGGTCCGCGAAATCGATTGTCTGGAACGTTTGCTTGATCGCGCGCTCACGTTCCTCCGGAGAAACAGCGGAAAACTTATAGCAGTCCGGCGAAGCCACCATGACTTCGACGGGCAACGGGCAAAAGTTATGCAAACTGCTGAAGCGAATTTCCCCCGCATCGGACATTTTTTGGATTCCCGGCATCAACGACATACGGATACCGTGGCCCAACTCAATCAAGTCAAACCCAAGTTTATCTTTGATTTCGTGCAGCATCACATCGCCAGCGGTATGGCGTCCGGAGTTCCAACAAGTGGAAAAGGCGATCATTTCCTGACGAGCGGTCAGCAGACCGGCTCGATCTCAGGTGCCGGTGCAGGCGAAATTGGGCGGTCGCAAACATGGCGCCCGGCGAGGCTTAAAACCCCGGCTGCGGCGATTCCATAGATCACCGAGGCGGTGCCGAGCGTGGTTCGCATTCCAATTAGATCGGAGAAACCGGGCATTATCAGACCGGCGACGGGCATTAACCCGAAAAAGCTCATACCCACCACCGCCGAGACGCGGCCGCGCAAATGCGCTGGCGCCTGCTCCTGCACAATGGTGTTAGCCAGACCGAAGTTCATCGAGAGCGCAATGGCGATGGCTCCCATGGCGGAGGCAGTAAGCCAAAAACTTTGCGAGCACGACATGAGAAAAACCCCCACAGCGATGGCAAGCACATTTCCGCTCATGAATTTCAAGCGATGTTCGCGCGCGACGCTAAGCAAGCCAATCGAGCCAAGGAAGGCGCCGCTGCCCGACACCGCCATCAGCCATCCCATATTCTTCGCCCCAAGATGGAGAATATTGCGCACGTAAAGCGGCAGCATCACCGAGATAGCTGGGAAAACAAAAATCGTGTTCAGCGCAATCAAAGCGATCAGAGACAGAATCATGCGATTTGAGCGGACATAACGAAAACCTTCCAGGATACCGCTGCGGCGCTGTTCTTCTTCCTCGGCCGTGCCAACGGGCCGCTTCGGAAGCGAGATGAGCGCCGCGATCAGCGCCAGAAAAGAGAGCGCGTTTGTGAAAAATGCCGACGCCGCGCCCCACCAGCCGACAAAGAAACCGGCCAGCGACGGCCCGATGAGACGCGACCCATGAAACACTGATCGATCAAGAGCAACGGCCGCGGCGATTTCGTCGCGCTTAACCAGCTCCGGAACGAGCGCGGAGATGGCCGGCATTTCGTAGGAGAAAGCAATCCCCAGCAGCAGCGCAAAAAAGATAATGTGCCAAATCTGAATACGCCCGGTCATCACCAGGAATCCCAAACCGATCGCTAAAACGATCTGCGCAATTTGTGTTGCGATCAGAATTTTGCGTTTATCGAAACGATCGGCGAGCGAACCGGCAGTTGGAGCGAGCGCAAGCGCCGGGAGACCAGCAGCGAAATTCACCAGACCAAGCAGGATCGCCTTGTTGGTGAGTCCGCTCATGACCCAGCTTTGCGCCATCATTTGCATCCAGGTGCCGCTGTCGGAAATGAGCGAACCAATGATGTAACGGCGAAAAGCGCCCGGTCGCAAAAGCGACAGCGCTTTCGGTCCAATCCATTTTTCTTCCGCGCTCATCGCAAACACTCATCGTTGTAGAGGCGTTTGTGTCAAACGCCTTGGCGCGCAGCTGCAATGAGCGGATGCGATTTTGCTTTTAGTTTTCGCGTCGGTCGATGTGTAAATGTGGGTTGTCCAAATTGATCAACGCAGCGTGGGGCGATAATCGAGATAACGCCACGAGAGGCTTTCGATTCGCCAGTCCTGACCGGACTCAATGATATCGAGTCGCAATTGAACTGGCCCACGTGCCGATGCCTTGGGTGGTGATGGTGCCATCGCAGCCAAAATTGGTGGGGAAGCTGTAGATTAGTTTTAAACTTGCGGTCGTTCGTTTGATGTCGTGCACATCGCCAGCCTGGAGTGCCGTGTTTTGCAGGAACTTTATCGCCTCCGCGCGTCCGCCGCTTGCGACTAACCCGCGCTCGGTCATGCGATCGAGAAAGAAATCTGTATCATGATCCCTGAAAATGCGTGTAAAGGCCTGATCGGCAAATTCGCGTCCCTCTGCTTCAAATTGAACCTTAAACGCAGACAGGCCGGCGCTTCCCATAAAAAAACTTAGGAAGATTAAACCGAAGATCGCAGCCACACTGAGCGAGTACGTCCAATTTCGCTTTTCGCGCTGCCGTTTCGCGAAGAAATAAACCGATGGCGA
>VBQC01000314.1:3397-3784 GCA_005887825.1 Verrucomicrobiota bacterium
ACTGTAACCAAAAGAGCACAAAGATGCTGACTAATGGCAGCACGAGCTCAACGTCGCCGAGAATGATGTGCGCTGTGAGATTGAGCGCCTGGATCACAAAACTAAGTAGGCCAATTAGAATGAGCACGAGCCGTCCGCGTCGCCACGGCTCGACTTCTGAGTCGAATTGTTCCCAAAGTGAACGAGTTTCTTGGGGCATGTCGATCTTATATTCGAACTAGCAGCGCAAAGCACGCACGTCTCGACAGCTTGTTCACGGTCATCCTGAGCGAAGTGAAGGACCTCTCACAAGACCGCTGAGCACACATGTAATCTTGGCGTATTCCAGTTCCGACTGTGAGGTTCCTCGCCCCGAAAGCTTTCGGGGTTCGCGATGACAATCATGCG
>VBQC01000315.1 GCA_005887825.1 Verrucomicrobiota bacterium
TGGCCACGCGTGTACTCCGATGCACCTGTAGGCCGAGATATAGCACGGACAAAACGACGGCGACTGAGCCGACCAATTGCGAGATCGCGCTAACCGCTTCCCAGTTCATCCCTGTGTTATACCACAGGTGAATGGCCGGTCGCTACTTCGGTTGGTCAGCGACTTTGAGAACAATCTTGCCGCGCGTGTGACCAGTCGCGACCTGTTCCTGCGCTTTCGCGGCGTCTGCGAGTTGGAACGTTTGGGAGACGACTACCTTGATTTTGCTTTCGTCGATCAATCTGCCGATCTCAGCGAGCTCATGTGAATCCGGTTTCACGCTTAACGACGCGCCCCGAATCCCATGTTTATCCAATTCCGCCTGATCGACTCGTGCCACGAGTGTAACGATAAAGCCGCCTTTCTTCACCACGCCGTAGGAACGCGCAAGCGTGTCTTTGCCGATCGAATCCAGCACGACATCGACATCTTTCGCGGCGTCCTCGAATTTTGTTTTGGTGTAATCGATCGCCACATCCGCGCCGAGCTCCTTGAGCAGATCCTGGTTCGCTGTCGATGCGGTGGCGATCACTTTCGCCCCACGCTCCTTCGCGATTTGAATGGCGAAACTACCTACGCCGCCCGATCCACCGTGAATGAGAACCGTCTGACCCTTGCTCAGCTTCGCGGTGTCGATCAGTGCCTGCCACGCCGTCAATGAGACGACCGGCACGGCTGCAGCCTCCACGTGAGTGAGCGACTTCGGCTTGGGCGACGCTTCACCTTCCGTCGCCACCGCGTACTCCGCGTAACCGCCGCTATTCTTCAGGCTAATGTATGCGTACACAGGATCGCCCATTCTAAACTTCGTGATTTTGCTTCCAGCCTTCTCAACAACCCCGGCAATGTCCGCGCCTGGAATCATCGGGAACGCGGCCTTTTCATATTTCGCAAACATCCCCGATCGGATCAGCCCATCCACCGGGTTGACACCCGCCGCGATCACGCGAATGAGAATCTGATCATCTTTCGGCTCCGGTCGCGGAACATTTTCGTACTTCAATACCTCGGGACCGCCATATTCGTGCACTACAATCGCTTTCATCGTTGGCCTCGCTGGCTGCCCGGTCGAGATCATTGGTAGAATTGCCGCTGTCGTAGCCCCAGCGAGAAACGTTTTCATAAGCGATTCCTAGTCCGATTGGCTAGCGTCGTCGATGTCTTTTGACTCATAGCGCCACGGTCGCAAATCATGCCGCGAGCAGCGCAATTGCTTCCTGAGCGAGCGTCGGCATGTTCCTCACTAGTCGATGTTAAACAGGACAAGAGAAATTGCTAAAACGCATAATCGCCGTGCGATTGATGAGGTAAGAGTGACGTGATGGCGCTCGCAAAACGCCGTTATCCGATCGGAGCGGAACTGATTGGCGAAAACGAAACGCATTTTCGTGTTTGGGCGCCAAAGGCGCAGCACGTTGATCTTGTCCTCGAAGAGAGCGCCGCGAAAAACGCGAAGCGAACATTTCATCCGTTGGAGGCTGAAGAAGGCGGGTATTTCTCTGGCGTCGCCAACGTCGCCGCGGGCGCCTGCTATCGGTTTCGGGCAAACAACGCCGAGAATTTTCATCCCGATCCGGCTTCACGCTTTCAACCGGATGGGCCGCACGGCTCGTCCTGCGTTGTCGATCCAATGAAGTTCCAATGGATGGACCGAGCGTGGCCGGGTCTGAAAATAAAAGGCCAAATTATGTACGAAATGCACATTGGCACATTCACGCGTGAAGGAACATGGCGCGCCGCGGCCGAGCAATTGGCAGAGCTGGCGCGTATCGGGATCACGGTGGTCGAAATGATGCCAATCGCGGATTTCCCGGGGAAATTCGGCTGGGGGTACGATGGCGTGGACCTTTTCGCGCCAACGCACTTGTATGGCACGCCGGATGATCTGCGCGCCTTTGTCGATTGTGCGCACTCGCTGGGCATGGGCGTGATTCTCGACGTGGTTTACAATCATTTTGGTCCTGACGGGAATTATCTTGCCATTTATTCCAACGATTATTTGACTCGCGACAAGGAAAACGATTGGGGCGACTCGATTAATTTCGATGGATCAAACTCAGGACCAGTACGCGAATTTTTCATTACGAATGGTCGCTACTGGATCGAGGAATTCCATTTCGATGGATTCCGCTTCGACGCGACGCAAAGCATCCTGGACAACTCTGATGAATACATTGTCGGGGCTATTGGCCGCGCCGCGCGCAAAGCCGCAGGTGCGCGCTCGATCATTTTGGTCGCGGAAAACGAGCGGCAGGAAGCCAACTTGATTCGACACCGCAGTGAAGGCGGAGACGACCTTGACGCAGTGTGGAACGATGATTTCCATCACAGCGCCGTTGTCGCGCTCAGTGGAAGACGAGAAGCCTATTACACGGATTACCTCGGTTCGCCGCAGGAATTCATTTCGGCCGCAAAATACGGCTACCTTTTTCAAGGCCAGCCCTACGTC
>VBQC01000316.1 GCA_005887825.1 Verrucomicrobiota bacterium
TATGTCATTCTGAGCAAAGCGAAGAATCTCAGATCATTTTGAATCGATTGCGCGAACAGAAACACAACACACATGTTTTGAAGCGCTGGCCTCATGCTTCACATTTCGTGGCAGCGCTTCGCTCAACATGACACGTTATCAATGAGATAAGTCGTTACGCGTCCGCCAGGTCGCTACCGGTCAGGCGTCGAAATGCTTCCAGATATTTCGCGGAACTCTTTTCGACCACTTCCTTCGGCAAACGCGGAGCGGGCGGGGTTTTGTCCCAATCAAGTGTCTCCAAATAATCGCGCACAAATTGTTTGTCGAAGCTCGGCGGACTGTGCCCGACGACGTATTGGTCCTTTGGCCAGAAGCGCGAGGAATCCGGCGTCAGACATTCGTCGATCAGAAGCAAGTCTTCATCGACAGTGCCGAACTCAAATTTCGTGTCTGCCACGATGATCCCGCACTGGTCCGCGTGATCGCGGCCCCGCGAATAAATTTCCAGGCTCAGCGTCTTCACGCGCTCAGCCAGGTCTTCGCCGAGAATCTCGGCGCATCGTTTCATATCGATGTTCTCGTCGTGACCGGTTTCCGCTTTCGTTGCGGGGGTGAAAATTGGCTCGGGCAATTGCGACGCCAGCTTGAGTCCGGCCGGCAGCTTAATGCCACAAACGCTTTGCGATTCCTGATATTCCTTCCAACCGGAACCGGCCAGATAACCGCGCACCACGCATTCCACCGGCAACGGCTTGGTCTTCTTTACGATCATCGAACGCCCGGTAAGCTGCTCACGGAACGGCTGCAATTGTCTGGGGAACTTGTCGAACGTTGCCGTGACAAAGTGATTCCGAATATCGTCGAATCGGTTGAACCAAAACGCGGAAATCTGGTTGAGCACGGCGCCTTTGTGCGGAATCGGATCGGGTAGGATCACATCAAATGCGGAGATGCGATCGGTCACTACAAAAAGCAGTGTCTCGCCCAGATCGAACACTTCGCGGACCTTGCCGCTGCGCAGTTTCTTGATTCCGTGGAGATCGATTGAGGATTGCGTGGCAACTTGCATGGGCCAATGCTCAACGTTCAACGCTCAACTTTCAACTCGCTTGGGGGTTTGTCATGTCGAGCGAAGTCGAGACGTCTCGGATTTGATTCCAGAGATTCCTCGACTCCGCTCGGAATGACAGAGTAATTGGGCGTAGGACGGGGAATTGGTCATGGCCGGAATTGTTGTCAAACCGCGTGCGCGAATTTTGCATGGGCACGACTGGGTGTTTTCCAGCGAAGTGCTCAAGGTTTTCGGAAATCCCGCCGATGGCGATGTGATTTCGCTCAAGGACGGCAAAGACCATTTGATTGGGAGCGCCATTTACAATTCGAAATCGCAAATCGTTGCGCGCCGTTTCTCGCGGCGGCGGCAGGATCTTGATCAGGATTTTTTTCGCCGCCGCATCGCGCAAGCTTCCGAGTATCGGGACCGGCGAAACATCGATGCAAAGCTGCGCCGCGTGGCGTGGGGCGAAAGCGACGGTCTTCCCGGCGTGATCATCGACCGTTACGGCGACGATTTCGTTTTGCAAACGCTTACGCTGGCGATGGACATGCGAAAGGGTTTGATCACCGCTGCAATGGTCGATCTCTTAGGCGACATCGCTATCATCGAACGAAACGACGCGCCGGTTCGCAAGGCGGAGGGATTGGAATTCCGCAGCGGCGTTCTGCGCGGAACTCCCTCGCAAATCGTGATCGAAGTCGGGGGCGTGGAGCTCGAAGTCGATTTTTTGCGCGGGCACAAGACCGGTTTCTATCTCGATCAAAAGCACAATTACGGAATTGTCGCGGATTACGCTCGTGACCGGCGCGTCCTGGATTGTTTCACAAATCAAGGCGCATTTGCCTTGACCTGTGCGCGCGCGGGCGCAACGGAAGTAACCGGTATTGAGGAAAATTCGGAGAACATTACCGCCGCGAAGCGAAACGCTGCGCGCAATGAGCTGAAGGTCGAGTGGGTGCAGCAGGATGTATTTCAATTTCTACGCGGCGCCGAAAAAGCAGGCGCACAGTATGATTTAATCATCCTCGATCCGCCCTCGTTTACGAGGACGAAGAGCGGCGTGCGCGACGCATTACGCGGCTATCGGGAACTGCACATGCGTGCGTTCAAGCTCTTATCGAAAGATGGTTTGCTGGCGACCTTCTCCTGCTCGCACCACGTGGATGACGCAGCATTTTTGCAATCAATCGCGGACGCGCTTGTGGACGCGCGTCGCTCCGCGCGCCGCTTGCGCCGGTTCGAGCAAGCGCCGGATCATCCGGTTCTGCCGACAATTCCTGAAACCGAATATTTCAGAGGTTTTCTTCTCGAGATGATGCCGGGGCGCTGATGTAAGGGTCTTGATGTAGCGTGCGCTTTCCTCAGCGCATCAGGATCTCCAAGAGGTGCGTGGGTCCGCTGAAGACAACAGTCAGTACAGCCTCTCGAATTGCTACTCATTTTCTCAAAATATTTGCGTTCCATCGATGGAAATATCTGGAATTCTCGAAGGAGCCACTTAATATCCGCTACGACGAGCCTGGACGGCATCGCGAATTGTCATGGCAGAAGGAACCCGACCGGTTGAACAAATGCTCGACTTGACCGAGGAAACGCCGTCTGCCGAGCACCTGGATGATCAGGTGCAAAAAGCGCAGGAGCAACTGCTCCAGCTCAAGCGTCAGCAGGAGCAGATCGAAAAGCAGAAACGCGAGCTGGAAGAGTTAAGCCGCCGTCAGGACGAATTGGAACACGGCCGGGCGGAAATGAGCGACAAGCTGACCCGCGCGCTGGTTGTGCTCGAGCGCGAAGCGTACAACGCGCAAAGCTGGCTGGAGCAAATCCGCGTGGCCCGCGAAAGTTTCGCCCAACATTTGGAATTGATCGAAGCGATCGATCCTAGGAACTGGAATCCATCGGATTTGCACAAGGAACTGAGCCGCGCGTTGAGCACTGTAGACGACGCGCGCACCGAGTACAACGAACACCGCAGCCGGTTGCAAGCAGGCGGCGGTAATGGCGATCAGTCATTGCCCGATACCGCGCCAGGCGTTTATGAAAACAGCGCTGGGCGCTCATTTTCCGAGTGGTTGCAGATCGGCCTTGCGCTCACTTTGCCGCTGATCATCTTTGGCGCCATTGCCATCGCCCTTTTTGCTTGGCTGGCCAGCCGGTGATGGCGATGTTTCGGCGTTCGCGCAAACCGGCCCCGCCGCTTCACCGCAAGCAACAAGAAA
>VBQC01000264.1 GCA_005887825.1 Verrucomicrobiota bacterium
GCAGAACGGCCACGGATTTATTATTCGATCCGGCAGGCGCGACGGCCGCGAGTTTATGCTGCTGGGAAAAATGAAACGTCAGCAGCCCAGCTGCGATCACCGCGGCGAGAATAATTACCGTGCTAAACCTGTGCCCCGTTTTACGCTTGATCGATTCGTTAGGCCGAACATCTTCCATTCGCTTGATGCCTTCCGGGGTCAGCTCGAACGCCCATGCCAAAATCAGAGCGACGGGAAAGCCAATCATGATGACGAGCACAACGAGCCGCACCGCCCAATTTGGAATTTCGAAAAATGGAAAGACCTGCGTCGCGATTTGGATGAGCAACCATGCGACGACGGCGTACGCGACGGCGATCTTGTAAACATTCCGCCGCTTTAATTCGCCGAAGAAATTCTTCGGATTCACTGCTCGTTCTTGTGCCACACGGCACCGCATCGTTCAAGCCGATCCGCCCTGATCCGCAAGAGAAATCAATAGTCGGCGCTAAAGCGCGCGGCCCAGATCGGAAAAACGGCGCAGTCAGCGACCGCGGCCAATAGAAGAGCGCTTGCAAAGCGTGTTCACGGCGGAACAGTTGGCAGCGATGCCGGGTAACGCTGAAAAGCTGAATTCGAAAATCGAACGCGCCGTTGCGGACAGCCAATTAATGGAATCGGCAGCAAAGAATATTCGAGCCCTGCTTGCGGAAACTTCGTCGGATTTTCACTTGCGAGTCGTTGATGAACTCGTTGTCACCGCTAAGTGGTCAGAGTTGAACGACAGGTTTTACCAGACACTTGTCTTTGGCACCGGCGGACTTCGTGGACGCACGATCGGCAAAGTCGTCACCACTGCGGAACGGGGTAACTCACGCGAAAACGAGCGGCCGCAATTCCCGTGCGTTGGGACGAACGCGATGAATTTCTTCAACATCAGTCGGGCGACTCAGGGACTCGTCGCCTATCTGCAGGATTGGAACCGACGCGAGAAAATCTCACTGAAACCAAAAATTGTCATCGCACATGATCCACGGTTTTTCTCAAATGAATTCGCTGAGCTCGCTGCGAAAGTTGCGTCGGCAAACGGTTGCGACGCGTTCGTGTTCGATGGGCCGCGTTCGGTTCCGGAACTTTCGTTCGCTGTTCGCCATCTCAAAGCGAACGCTGGCATCGTAATAACAGCGAGTCACAATCCGCCGTACGACAACGGCTATAAAGTTTACTTCAGTGACGGCGCGCAGGTGATCGATCCGCATGCGAGCGGAATCATCACAAGAGTAAACGCGATCACGAGCGAAACTTTTGCGCCGCTGCCAAAAGATCGGCAAGGGAAAATCACGATGATCGGAAAAGAAATCGACGAAGCGTACATGCATCGACTCGAAACGTTGATTTTGGATCTGCAGATGAGCCGCGAGGCGAAATCGCTACGGATAATTTACACGCCGCTGCACGGGACCGGCAGCGTAATCGTCAAACCGATGCTGAAGCGGCTCGGTTTCAATTTCAAAGTCGTCCCGGAACAGGATCGATTCGATGGCCGATTTCCGACGGTGAAATCGCCAAATCCGGAAAATAGCGAGGCGTTAGCGATGGCGATCAATCTCGCACAAAAAGAAAATGCCGATCTTGTTGTAGCAACTGATCCCGATTGCGACCGGATGGGCGCGGCGGTACGCGAACAGCACGCAGCCGACACGGCTGCCACCACAGGCGGCAGAATGAAATTGCTGACCGGCAATCAGATCGGTTCGATCATTGCTTATTACCGGACGAAGAGGTTGTTCGACAAGGGCGTGCTTAACAAAGAAAACGCGTCACGGGCGGTGATCATCAAAACGTTTGTGACGACCGATCTGCAAAAAGCGATTGCAGAACATTACGGTCTGCGCTGCGTCGAAACATTGACCGGCTTCAAATACATCGGCGCGAAACTGGGGCAGTACGAACGCGCGATTCCCGAAGAGATGCGACAGAATTATGTCGATCTTACGGAGGAAGAAACGCGGCGGCTTCGTCTCGATCATTCTTCCTTTTATGTTTTCGGTGGCGAAGAAAGTTATGGCTACAGCGGCGCCGATTTCGTTCGCGATAAGGACGGCAACGGCGCGGTGATCATGTTCTGCGAAGTCGCCGCTTATGCGAAGTCGCGCGGCCAAACAGTCGGTCAATTGCTCGACGAAATTTTCTCAATGTTCGGCTACTTCGCCGAGAAAAACGGTTCGCTCGTTTTCGAGGGCGCGGAAGGCGCCGACAAAATTGCGCGCCTGGTCAAGTCATATGCAAGCGACCCGTTTGCAGAAGTGTTCGGTTCAAAAGTGACGAGCGTCAGAAATTTCGGAAACGAAACGATCAAAGACGTGGAAGGGGACGCGATTCCCAGAGAGAAGATGTTGATCTTTGAACTGGAAGACGGGACGCGGATTGCGGTGCGTCCATCGGGAACCGAGCCCAAGATCAAGTACTACCTTTTTGCGCAGCGCCGACCGCAAAAAGGAAAATTCGATTCCGCGGAACTCGAGCGAATCAAAGCGGAAGTGGGAAAGAAACTCGATCTTCTCTGGGATTGGCTGCAAGAGGATGCGCAGTCGCGTCTAAGCAAATAACGGAGGTGAACTGGTTACTCAAAGCGCTGCGGTTTTGGCCCTGGCTGGCAGCGGTTTCCAGCGGACTTCTTTGCACAGGCTGTTTTCCGCCGTTCGATCAAACCTGGCTTTGCTGGATCGCTCTCACGCCGCTCATCGCGGCAATTTGGTTTTCGGGGAAAGATTCGCGTCATCCCTGGCTTCGTAATCTCCTGCTCGGGTACGTCGCTGGGCTGGTTTTTTTTTGGACCGTTCTCTCTTGGCTTACAACTGTCACCGTGCTCGGCTGGTTTGTTCTCGAATTTTACATGGCGATTTATTTCGCGCTTTGGGCATGGTTTTGCGG
>VBQC01000265.1 GCA_005887825.1 Verrucomicrobiota bacterium
GCCTCGTCAAATGTGCCGAGAATATGTCTTGGGGCGATCATCGATTGTCAATTTTCTCTTGCTCGTTTGGCAAGCGGAGCGTTTGCCCTACAATCATTAGCCAAATCGGCCAGTAATATAGTCTTCCGTTTGGCGCTCGCTTGGATTTGTGAAGATTTTGGTGGTCGGCCCGAACTCGATCAGCTTTCCAAGATAAAAGAAAGCGGTGTAATCGGAGATGCGTCCGGCCTGTTGCATGTTGTGCGTTACCGTTACGATCGTGTATTGGGTTTTGAGCTCGTAGATCAATTCCTCGATCTTGGCCGTGGCGATCGGATCAAGCGCGGAACAGGGCTCATCCATCAAAAGCACTTCCGGTTGCACCGCAAGCGCGCGCGCGATGCAAAGCCTCTGCTGCTGGCCGCCGGAGAGGCTTGTCCCCGGCTTATGCAAATCGTCTTTTACCTCATCCCAAAGCGCGGCCATGCGAAGCGATTTTTCCAGACGTTCATTAAGGAATTTTTGGTCGCGCACTCCGTTCAATCGCAAGCCAATGACGACATTCTCGCCAATCGACATCGTCGGAAACGGATTCGATTTTTGGAAGACCATGCCGACACGGCGGCGAACGATCGCCGGATCGATAGTGCTCGAATAGACATCCTCGCCCTGAAGGAGCACGCGTCCTTCGATACGTGTCTTCGGCACCAGCTCGTGCATCCGGTTGAGACAACGAATAAAGGTCGACTTTCCGCAACCGCTAGGCCCAATGATCGCAGTGACTGCGTTCGACGCGATGTCGAGCGTCACATCACTAATGGCGCGCTTCTGGCCGTACCAGATCGAAAGATTTTTCACCGCGAACGTCAACGGTGGCGCAGGCTCGGCCGTTGGGGGAGGCTCGGCTGGCCTTTCGACACGTTCGACGACGGTTGGATCCCGATTTGCCATAAGTAAATTAACCATTCGCAAAAAAACTAAACGACCGATGCCGTTCGCTGCCGGGTCAGGATTCTCACTATCACATTAACGCAAAAAATGCCGGTGACCAGCACGAGGGCGCCGGCCCAGGCCTGGCGATGCCAATCATCGTAGGGCGAGATGGCGTAAGTAAAAATCTGCAGCGGGAGCGCGGCAATCGGCTGACTCAAGCTGTGATTCCAAAAGTGGTTCCCGAAAGCGGTGAAAAGGAGCGGCGCAGTCTCGCCGCCGATTCGTGCCAACGCCAGCAGAATGCCAGTGATGATCCCCTTGGACGCGGTCTTCATTACGATGTGCACGATCGTTTTCCAACGAGCAACACCGAGGGCGAGGGCAGCCTCACGATATCCGTTTGGGACGAGCAGAATCACTTCCTCAGTCGTGCGCAGAATAAGTGGGATCATGATCAAGCCCAGTGCGAGGCCGCCGGCGTATGCGGAGAAGCCTTTGAAACGCAACACTACAAGCCCGTAAACGACAACGCCCCACGTGATCGACGGCACGCCGTTAAGCACGTCGGCGACAAAGCGCAGCATCCAATTCACGCGGGCTGTCCCGTATTCGGCCAAATAAACGCCGCCCAAAACGCCAATGGGAATTCCAATGATCGACGCGAGTGCGAGAAGCTCCAGCGACCCGACAATCGCGTTCACCATTCCGCCGCCAGCCTCACCAACGGGCTTCGGCAGATGCGTGAAAAAAGCCCAGTTCACTGAGCTCGCGCCGTTGACGAGAAGATGAAAAAAGACCAAAGCCAGTGGCGCGATCACCAGCAACGCGGAAACAAAGGTGGCTGTCGAAGCCAGCGCATTCTTGATGTTGCGCCAGGGATGATTGTCTGCTTGGCCGGAAAGCATGGTCATTGCACGGCGCGCGTTGCCGATGTTGTCGTCATGGTTTTGAGAAGAAGTTGGGCGATCAGGTTCACCAGAATCGTAACGCCGAAAAGTACCAGCCCGATCTCGAACAACGCCTCAAGATAAATGTCGGTGGTAGCTTCGGTAAACTCATTAGCGATTACGCTGGCAAGCGTGTAGCCGGGCTTAAAAAGTGAGGCTGCGATCTGCGGCGTGTTGCCGATGACCATCGTGACCGCCATCGTTTCGCCAAGCGCGCGCCCGAGACCGAGAATAACGGCGCCGAACAATCCTTTCCGGGCATAACTCAGAACCGCAATCCGTGTCACCTCCCAGCGTGTCGCACCCAGTGCGTACGCGGCCTCGCGTTGCAGGTCTGGAACGCTGCGCAGAATCTCGCGCGAGACCGACGTGATGATTGGCAGAATCATAATGGCGATGATAATTCCGCCCGCAAGCATGCTGGTTCCGTAGATCGGCCCGCAGAAGAATGGCGTCCACCCGAACAACCGTTTGAGCAATGGAAACGGATAATCTCGCAACCACGGGACCATGACAAAGATGCCCCATAATCCGAGGATTACGCTTGGGATTGCCGCCAGCATTTCAATCAAGGAAACCAGTGGCTGGCGAAGCCAGAGCGGCGCAAGTTCCGTCAGATAAACCGCAGTCGCGATGCTCAATGGGACGGCGATGAGCAGCGCAATCAAGGAAGAAACCAGCGTTCCGTAAATAAACGGAAGCGCGCCAAATTGCTCCGCGACCGGGTCCCAGGTGGATGTCGCGAGGAAATGGAACCCAAACTTTTGGATGGCCAGTGAAGATCCGCGCCAGAGCTGCCAGCCGGTCAGAATGACGAGCAGCACCACCGCCAGCGCCATCGCCATGGTGAGCCACTCGAACGCCTTGTCTCCAAAGCGGGAGGGGGGCGCCATCGCGCGCGCTACCGACCGCGGATCATTCGGTGCGACTCCTGGACGTAGGGCGACCTCCATGTGCGCTTACATTACAGCTTGATCTCGTCGATCCGTTTCAGGACGCGTTGCTGAACGCTCTCCGGCAGGGGCGCATATTGGAGGTCCTTGGCCATTTTTTCGCCATCTGTCAGCGACCATTTCAGAAATTCCACCAGCTTCTTTCCTTTGGCCGCATCCTTCTGCTGCTGGTAAACTAGTAACCAGGTCGCGCCGGCGATTGGATACGCATCCTTGCCCGGCGCGTTCGTCATCGAGAAGCGGAAGTCGTCCGGAATATCCGCCGTCGCCAGCGCGGCGGTGACCGATTCAAGCGTCGGTTTCACAAATACGGCATCTTGTTTTGGACTGCGTAGATCAACTCCACGTAACCGAGCTCACCCGGGGTTTGCTTGATTTGACCGGCCACGCCTTCGTTGCCTTTGCCGCCGATGCCGGTTGGCCAGTTTACCGAGGTATTTGTGCCCACCTTCGTCTTCCATTCTGGACTGATTTTGCTCAGGTAGTCCGTCCAAATATAGGTTGTCCCGCTGCCATCGGAGCGGTGGACGACCACGATTTCCTGATCGGGCAACGTGACTCCAGGGTTCAGTGCCGTGATCTTTGGGTCATTCCATTTTTTGATTTGCCCTAGAAAAATCCCCGCAATCGTATCCGCGTCGAGTTTTAACGCCGGATTCCCGGATAGATTGTAGGCCACCACATCCGCGCCGGCGACTGTTGGGATATGCAGAAGTTTGCCAGGCGCCTTCGCCAGGTTTTCGTCCCTCATCGGCCCATCCGATGCGCCAAAATCGACCGTCTGAGCGAGGATTTGTTTCTGGCCCCCGCCCGATCCAATCGATTGGTAA
>VBQC01000266.1 GCA_005887825.1 Verrucomicrobiota bacterium
AAGCAGACTGGGCAGAAACGAACCAAACTGCGCGTTGTGGGCGAGAGCATGCAGTTGTTGGGCAGCCGTCCCGCCGGAGCCGGCGAAGAGCGACCAGCGAGCGCAGGTAGCAAAACCAGTGCGCCCCCACCGAAAGCCTCTGCGCCAGCCGAACCTGACGACGACGAAATTCCGTTTTGAAATAGCCAGGAAATGTTGATGCGCACGGTGAAGGCGAAACGTGCTGCCATGAGAAAATGCGTGGCCGGCTTGAGGATTAAATCGTCGTTTGTTGAGAAATGGGCGGGCGAGTTTAAAACGCCGAAACCGAATCCGTCTGATCCGAGGCTCAACTATCTCATAAAAAAATACATTAGGCCGCGCCAACGAAGAAGACCGAAACTGTAGGGGAAGTCGTTGGCTTCCCAAGTGAGACGCTGGACAGCGTCCCTGAAGTTAAAGTTGTGAACTCAACGGAGGCTTGCATCGCGCTCAATATGCTGCCGACCGTGGGGCCGGTGCGGCTGCGGAAGTTGCTGGAGGTTTTTAAGGAGCCGCAACAAATCCTCGCCGCGAAACGCAGTGAGCTTCGCAAAGTGGAAGGAATCGGCAGCGAAGTGGCCGATCAAATCAGTAACTGGGAAGCGACCGTCGATCTTCCCGCGGAGCTTGGACGCGTTCGTGAATTTGGCGCGACGGTCATCATACAGGAATCCTCTTCCTATCCCAAGCCGCTGCGGGAAATTCATGCGCCGCCAATTGTGCTTTACGTTTGGGGCGAACTGGAAGAGCGAGACCATCACGCCATCGGCATTATCGGCGCCCGGCGCACTACACATTACGGCATGGAGTCAGCGAAGAAACTGGCTTATCAGCTTGCCTATGCGGGATTGACCGTGGTAAGCGGTCTTGCGCGCGGCATCGACACGGCCGCTCATCAGGGAGCGCTCGCTGCCAAAGGTCGCACGATCGCAGTAATCGGCTCCGGATTGGCGAAATTGTATCCGCCGGAGAACGCTGCTCTCGCCGAGAAAATTCGCTCTGGAAATGGCGCAATTGTATCCGAATTCTCGATGGAGATTGAACCAGATCGTCAGACTTTCCCAATGCGGAATCGGATCATTTCTGGTTGGAGCCACGGTATTCTCGTGGTCGAAGCAGGGCTGAACAGCGGTGCGCTCATCACGGCGGCACAGGCGCTCGAACAGGGTCGCTCGGTTTACGCGGTGCCCGGTCACATCAACGCGCCGAGCGCGATGGGATCCAATCGCCTCATCCAGCAAGGCGCGAAGTTAGTCATGGATGCCAGCGACATTCTGGATGACATGCAAATTCTTCTCCCCGAGACAAAACCGTTGCCGGAAGCCGCGTCGCGTCAGTTGCCGCCGCTTTCGGAAGAGGAACGCCGCATCTATGACGCCATCGATGCGTCCGAGACGCCGATCGATCAGATTGCCGCCAAGTGCGATTTGCCAAGTGGCGTTGTCTCCTCTACACTCCTCCGTCTTGAGTTGAAGCGACTT
Source organism: Verrucomicrobiota bacterium (assembly GCA_005887825.1). Lineage (GTDB taxonomy): Bacteria > Verrucomicrobiota > Verrucomicrobiia > Chthoniobacterales > UBA10450 > Udaeobacter. The sequence continues at coordinate 1,503 of VBQC01000266.1, forward strand.
GTCAAGCAGTTGCCCGGGAAATACTTTGTGAAACTGGGCTAGGCTCGCCCGCGTTTGCCTCTTGCAGTTTGCAATTGGCGCCAAGCTAAGCTTCGGTTGCATCTCAAAATGTCCAAAACCCTTGTTATTGCCGAGAAGCCCAGTGTCGCAAGCGACCTTGCTCGCGCGCTTGGTGGCTTCAAAAAGGAGGGCGATCATTTTGAAAATGATCGTTACATCATTGCGTCCGCGATTGGGCATCTGGTCGAACTCGCCCTGCCGAGCGAGCTGGATATAAAGCGCGGCAAATGGAGTTTCGCGAATCTGCCGATCATTCCGGATGAGTTTGAGCTGAAGCCGATTGAAAAAACGAAGGCCCGCTTCAACGCGCTCAAGCGATTGATTCAGAGGAAAGATGTCGATCTTTTAATCAACGCCTGCGATGCCGGGCGCGAAGGAGAGCTTATCTTCCGTTATCTCGTGAAGCTGAGCGGGAGCAAAAAGCCAATCGAACGTCTGTGGCTGCAATCAATGACCACCGAATCGATCCGGTCGGCCTTTCAACGTCTGCGCTCGAATGAAGAAATGATTCCGCTGGCGAAGGCCGCAGTCTGCCGATCGGAAAGCGACTGGCTGGTTGGGATAAACGGCACGCGCGCCATGACCGCGTTTAACAACAAAACCGGCGGGTTTCAATTGACGCCGGTTGGTCGCGTGCAAACCCCCACCCTCGCGATCCTGACAGAGCGGGAGCAAAAGATTCACGATTTCAAACCGCGCACCTTCTTCGAGGTCTTCGCCGATTTTGAAGTTAAAGCTGGCGACTACCGCGGGCGATGGTTTCGCGAAGATTTTGCAAAGAATGGCGACGAA
>VBQC01000263.1 GCA_005887825.1 Verrucomicrobiota bacterium
ACATCGGGAGTGGGAGGAATAGATGTCGATCTTGGCGGGGCTGGCGCATCTTGTTTGATCCGCGTTGACATCAACATGGCAGCGAAGAGCAACGCCGCCGCCAGATAATAAGGCGCGCCCGGCAGATGCAGGGCGTATTTCGGATCTATAAACCAGCTGAATACGCGCAGAAACAACCAGGGACCAATGATGAATGTGATCGAGCGCATGCTTTGCAGGGCGCCCTGCAGTTCACCTTGTTCCTGCTCGCTGACGCGATGCGTCATCATACTTTGCGCGGCCGGCATGGAAATATTCCAAAGCGAGATAATCGGAATCGAAGCGAAAAATTCCACACTGTTGCGAGCGATGCCCGCGACGAACATTCCGATCGCACCGAAAAACTGACCAATATAGAGCGTCGCTTTTTCGCCGAAACGTTTGACCATTCGTCCAGTCAGGAGCGCGGAGATCGCGCCCGTGCAGATGCCAACAACCATGAGCGAAAAACCGGTGGTTCGTTCGCCCCAGGCGTAGCGATAAATGGCGTAGAGCACCCAAACGCTAAAAACGTTGTGCGCGGTGTAAGCGAGAAATTGAATAACCGCGAGTCGCCACAGCTCAGGGTGCGAGCGCAGCAGAACGAGGGAACCCACGGGATTGGCCCGGCTTAACGAAAAATTTTTGCGGCGCTCGGTTGGAAGCGATTCGGGGACGAACAAGTAACCATAAAGCCAGTTCGTTAGACTCAATCCGGCGGACACCCAGAATGCCAGACGAGGAGTTACACTGCCAAGCAGACCACCAATCGCCGGACCGAAAGCAAACCCAACGCCAAACGCCATGCCGATCATTCCGAAAGCGCTCGCGCGTTTCTCTTTCGGCGTAACATCAGCGATGTACGCCATCGCGGTCGGGATGCTTGAAGTCGTGATTCCGGAAATGATTCGGCCAAGAAAGAGCCACCCTATGGTTGGCGCGAGCGCCATCACGACATAATCGAGTCCGAGTCCGAGGTTCGACAATAAGATGACTGGGCGCCGGCCGAAGCGGTCCGACAAGACCCCGAGCAACGGCGAACAGACAAATTGCATCAACGCAAACACGAGGGCGAACCAACCGTTCCAATTGGCCGCATCTGTCATTTTGCCACCGAGAAAATCGAGAATGAGTTTCGGCAAAACCGGAATGATCAAACCCATCGCAAGAACATCGAGCGTCACGGTGACGAGAATGAAAATGATCGCGGCCTGGCGGTTTTTCATTAGATCGTCAACTGTAGAGGCGGCCGTGTCGGCCGCAATTATGATGACACCGCTTTCTTATCGCTCGCCGAAAACGGAAGTGCGCCAGAGCAAGATCCATGGGCGCGGATTATTTGCCAGGGCCGACATTGACAAGGGCGAGATCGTCGCGATGAAAGGCGGACACATTGTCGATCGCGAAACGTTGCGTCGTGAAATCACTCCGCGGCTTGGCCCGGTGGAAATTCAGATCGACGACGATTTGTTCATTGCGCCGGTCACGGAAGAAGAGCGCGAAAGCTCGATGCTCTACAGCAATCATTCCTGCGACGCGAACATTGGCATGCGCGGTGAGATTACATTCGTCGCGATGCGCGACATCCGCGCCGACGAAGAGCTCACCCACGATTGGGCGACCACGGACGACGATGATTACTCGCTTGAGTGCAAATGCGGCGCGCCTAACTGCCGCAAAAATCTCACCGGCAAAGATTGGCAACGCCCGGAACTGCAAAAACGTTACGCCGGATATTTCTCGGCGTATCTGGCACGAAAAATCGCGATGCTAGCTCCCGGACCTTAGATGGCGCAAAGGTGCGCATCGAGCAGTCCACTGCTCGATGCTAATTCGGTCGGTGCAGCCTCATTCATTCTGGGCATCTCTCGGCCTACCGACTAATACCGGTAATGCTCCGACTTAAACGGCCCGTCGACGGGAACACCAAGATACTCCGCTTGTTGTGGCGAAAGTTTGGTGAGTTTGACGCCAATTTTTTCCAAATGCAGGCGTGCGACTTCTTCGTCGAGTTTCTTTGACAAGACGTAAACGCCAACTTTGTAACTGTCCCGATTCTTCCAGAGATCGAGCTGGGCAAGCACTTGATTGGAAAACGAGTTCGACATGACGAAGCTCGGATGGCCCGTCGCGCAGCCGAGATTCACGAGCCGGCCTTCAGCGAGCAGGAAAATTTCGTGTCCGTCCGGGAAAGCATATTTGTCCACCTGGGGCTTGATGTTCGTGCGCTTGACGCCAGGCGCGGCGTTCAGCGCATCGACTTGAATCTCGTTGTCGAAGTGGCCGATGTTCGCGACGATGGCTTGATCTTTCATTCGCTGCATGTGCTCAAGCGTAATGATGTCGAGATTACCGGTGGCGGCGATGTAAATGTCGCCCCGGCCGAGCGTGTCTTCGATCGTAGTGACTTCGTAGCCTTCCATGGCAGCCTGCAACGCATTAATCGGATCGATCTCGGTAATGACGACGCGCGCGCCCTGTCCGCGCAGTGATTGCGCGCACCCTTTGCCGACGTCGCCGTAGCCGCACACGACCGCGACTTTGCCGCCGATCATTACGTCGAGAGCGCGGTTCAATCCATCGACCAGCGAATGACGGCAGCCATAGAGATTGTCGAACTTCGATTTCGTGACTGAATCGTTGACGTTGA
>VBQC01000317.1 GCA_005887825.1 Verrucomicrobiota bacterium
TCATTGCCGTAATCGCGGTCCTGTACTTTTTCCCATTTCATTGGGATGTTCAGCTCGTCCTCGGTCACGGTCTGAAAGGCGTCGGTCTTCGCCAGCGGTATCCAGATGCGGGCTTCTCTTTTGATCTCCGGAAGTTTGACTCGATAGACGAATTCAAATTGATCCGTGCCTTTGACAATGCCTGTGCCGTCAGCAGCGCGGATCGCACCCGCGGCCGACACGAAAAACACCGGGAGAATCAAAAGCCGCATGGGCAGTTGGAAGGCCATTCGCAGGATCAGCTTGCCGGCACTTTGTGCCACTTGCCGTTATCTTCTTTCCAATCGTAAAGCGGTTTGCCGTCGATCTTATGAACCGACGTATCTGTGACTTTCATTTCGCCTGGCTGCCCGGTCAGAAAGAAATCAATGTCATAGGTCTTTCCGTCCGTCCCTTTCATATCCACACAGGCAAAATATTTCCCGCCGCCGAGGTCGGAGAGCCGATCGTCATGCACTCGTATTAAGTCGAGGGCCAGGTCCTGGCCTTCGTACTTCACGTGAAACTTACTGTCGGCGCTCTTCTTACTGTCGGCGTCAATGTTTTTCCTGATGCCGGCGGAAATATCAGCGGTGCTGACTCGTTTTTCCGTACTTTTCCCCTTCTGCGCGTGTCCAGGGTGCTCCGGATGCTCTTGGGCAAGAACCGGCGCGATGAATAGTGCGATAGCTGCTGCAATGATAAGTCTTGAAAACATACGAATTCCTCCGTTCCTAGCTTCGTCTGCTCGCATTTAGTTGGATGTGTAAATGAGTTGTACGCACCAGAACCACGAATTCTCGGTGATCGTTCCAGTTTTCAACGAGGCGCCGTTGATACGATCATTTCTTCAGCATCTGTGCGAGCGAGCGCCCGGAGCTGAGATTATCGTCGCTGACGGTGGAAGCTGCGATGGTACGGTTGATCTCGCCACGGGCTTTTGCGATCAGCTTGTTAGAAGCGAGCCCAATCGAGCCATGCAAATGAATGCCGGCGCGCGCGCTGCCCGAGGCGACGTGCTTTGGTTCGTGCACGTGGACGCTGAAGTCCCGCAAGGATGTTTGGATGAGATTGAGCGCATCATGGATGACCCGAAGGTTGCTGGCGGTTACTTCCGAATCCGCCTGCCGCACGGCCTGGTTTATCGACTTACGGACAGCTTTGCTCATTACGCCGGCATTCTCCTGCGAATACGGTGCGGCGATCACGGCATTTTCTGTCGGCGAACCATATTCGTCGATATTGGCGGATTTCCCGAGGTCCCGTTGATGGAAGACGTAGAATTTTTGCGCCGGCTCCGACGCTGCGGTCGTGTAAAATACAGTAAGCGCCGGATCCTCGTAAGCCCTCGCCGTTACGAATCAGTTGGGAGCATTCGCCTGACGCTGGCTCATGGAGTTATCGCGACCCTTTACATTTTCCGCGTCCCGTTGTCGATGCTAGCATCGATTTACAAACGCATGTGCTGCGACCGCTGCAGCCGGCATCGGTGATGCCGGCTCGATTGAGGCGGGTCAGATGCACGCGCTCGAGGCACCTCATCCGTTTCTTTTGTACGGGTAGCAAATGAAAGGAAGGAGATGATCATGAGAATAACGAGCCTAGTTATCGTTTTGGTCACGGCGGCAGCATTCGCCGCTCATGGGCAGGAAGGGACAATCGAAGACATAAAACATGGAGCGAAAAAAGCGGGAGAGACAGTTAAGGACGGACTTGAAACCGTCGGCGAAAAAGCCAAAGAGACGGCGGAAATAGTCGGGGAGAAAACGAAAGAGGCATGGAGAGATACGAAGGCATACGCCAGCAGCAACCGAGTGACCTATCGCAAAGGCGCCAGGCAGAAGCTCAACGCGCTTTCGAAAGAAATCACTGACTTGAAAAGCCGGAGATCGGAAGCAACCGACCCACAGACTTTTGACAGTCAGCTTGATACGCTCGCCCAGCAACAAGCCACCGCCAAAGAGCAGCTGGCCACGATGAAAAAAGCAACCAACGCGAAGGATTACGACGACGCGCGCAAGCAGTTTGACAAGACGATGGGCGAAATGGAAGACGGAGTTGCCCAGGCGCGAAAACAATTACGTGGTTGAACCCATCTCCGTCGGCACGTTGCAACGCTTAGAGTTCCCACATTGGCTGCTAAGCGACACGTGCCCCAGGGAAATTCCAACCTGATTCGTTTCTGACTTGCTCAGGCTCATTGAGTGAGTCCTATTTGGCGCGATCAAATGAGTGGTTTGCGCTTAGGAGTCAACATCGATCACGTGGCGACGCTGCGCCAGGCGCGTTACGTCTCCATGCCCGAATCCAAGAACGTGGAGCCCGATCCGATCGTTGCGGCGTCAATTTGCGAGCGAGCCGGTGCTGGCGGGATTGTTGCCCATCTGCGCACTGATCGCCGTCACATTCAAGATCGCGATATCGAGCGATTGCGCCAGAACATCATGACAAAACTGAATTTGGAAATGGGCAATACCGAGGAGATCATTGACGTCGTGCTGCGCATCGTGCCGGATGAAGTTTGTCTCGTTCCGGAAAAGCGCGAGGAGGTTACAACTGAAGGCGGTCTCGATGTCATTGCGCATCGCAAAGGACTGGAGAGCACGGTAAAGCGTCTCCAGACCGCGGGCATCCGGGTCAGTCTTTTTATCGATCCCACCCTGGAGCAAGTCGATGCCGCCGCTGAGCTCGGCGTAGAAATGGTCGAACTGCATACCGGGGGCCTGGCCAATGCATTCACAGAAAAGATCGAAAAAGAAGAACTGGAACAACTGAGGGCGGCTGCGCGTGCCGCATCAGAATCACATCTCCAAGTCAACGCCGGTCACGGCATTAATTACAAAAATATTGCGGTCATCCATCAGATTCCTAATCTGACCGAACTCAACATTGGTCACTCTATCGTGTCGCGCGCGGTTTGGGTGGGACTGGGCAGCGCAGTGAAGGAAATGCTGGCCGCGATGCAAAATTATCCCGGATGATTGCCTTACTGGATGAACTTGACTGCTTTAAGCAGTCAAGTCTAACGACATGAGCGTGCTCGGCATCGGTGTCGATCTTGTCGAGTGTGCGCGTATTCAGCGTTCAATCGACCGTTTTGGTGATCGATTTCTCCACCGTATTTTCACCGACGGCGAGATTGAATATTCGATGTCGATGAAATTCCCGGCACGCCACTTGGCTGCGCGGTTTGCGGCAAAGGAAGCCGTTTCGAAAGCATTCGGCACCGGGATCGGCAAAGCGATGGGCTGGCGCGACATCGATGTTCGAAAAAAGGCGAGCGGCGAACCGTTTCTCGTATTTTCCGGACCGGCGCAGGAACTTGCCACAAAACGGGGTGTAACCGCCGCCCTTATTACTCTCAGCCATACCGAACATCACGCCATGGCCTGTATTGTCCTTGACGGCTAACACCACCGACCGATACGCCAACTGATCATGACCATGGAATATTTTCGATACATCATGGAAATCGTCGGCACCGGCATGGACGGCGTAGGCGTGCTTATCGTTGTGAGCGGCGCGATCGTGGCCACTGCGCGACTCGTTCTTCATCGCATGCACAGCACCGGCAATTATTATTCGCTTTACCGGCAGGATGTTGGACGGGCAATTTTGCTAGGACTCGAGTTTCTTATTGCTGGCGACATTATCCGAACCGTGGTTGTCGCGCCGACTTTGCAAAACGTGCTCGTGCTAGGCTTGATCGTGCTTATCCGCACGTTTCTCAGTTTGTCACTGCAACTGGAAATCGAAGGCAAGCTGCCGTGGCGCAGTGAAGTAGCGCACGGTGATCAGGATTAATCATGTCTGGCACGTCATGGGTTTGCTAGCGCGCACTCAGTGAGAAATTCGTTTCTCCTTTTCCGCGTGGGCCGCCGAAGGAAATTTTGGCGTTCCAGTCGCCGGCCATATCGGCTTTGACTTTGGCGCGGTATTCGCCGGCTGTTCCGGTTTTTTGCGCCGGGCCGCCGCCGCGCATCGCCATGCCGGGCATGTTCATGTCGATCGTAAAATTAACATCGCCAACATCGACAAGTTGCCCGTCGGAGTCGCGAAACTCGATCAGGACATTGTTGTCGCCTTTTTGAAGCTGACCTGCTGGAGCCATCAGCTTTATCGTGAGATCGTTCACGGTCTGGGTGGCAAAAGGTGGGCTGGTAATTTTTTTCGCAGACGCTTTGTGCCAGACGAAACTCGCGCCGTAAATCAGCCCAATCGCGATAAGGATGGTGGCGATGATTCTTGGCAAATGATGCCGGACGCGCTGAGATGGCAGCAGCGCCGGCGGCACAATTGGCGCAGGCTTTTCTTCAGTCCTATCTGGCAGTTCGCGTCGCCGCCAGATGACATAGATCACGGGGTAAATGAGCAACTCCAGGATTGCGGAGGTCACAACGCCGCCGATCATCGGTGTGGCGATGCGTTTCATTACGTCCGCGCCGGCCTGCGTGGCGGGCGACCACATGATCGGAAGCAGACCGAAGACGATCGCGCAGACCGTCATGATTTTTGGGCGGATGCGTTGCACCGCGCCCTCGGTGACGGCATCATGCAAGTCGCGCATGTTGTTCATGCGTTTCTCGGCGCGAAATTTTTCCCACGCATGATCGAGATAAAGGAGCATGACAACTCCAGTCTCCGCATCGAGCCCGGCAAGCGCGATTAGTCCGACTGCGACCGCGACACTCATGTTGTAGCCAAGCAGCCAGAGCAGCCAGAACGCTCCGACTAAGGAAAACGGAACGGCCAGCAACACAATGAAGGTCTTCGTGACCGACCGCGTGTTCATGTAGAGCAGTACGAAAATGATCAGCAGCGTGAATGGAATGACGACCTTGAGCCGCTGCCAGGCTTCTTTCATGTACTGGAATTGGCCGGCCCATTGGATGTAATAGCCTGGCGGGTACTGGATGCTTTGGCCGAGCCGTTGCGACGCTTCGCGCACATAGCCATCGATGTCGCTTGTGGTGATGTCCACGAAAACAAACCCGACCAATTTTCCGTTC
>VBQC01000318.1 GCA_005887825.1 Verrucomicrobiota bacterium
ATTGAGTTTCGCGCAGCAGCGCCAGCACCACTCACCAGCGTGAGCGGAAAGTGACCGGCGACGGTCGCGACGCTCGTCATCATGATGGGACGTAAACGGATACGCGCTGCTTCCGCGATCGCCGCGAGTTTGCCTAGTCCCTGCCGCTGCCGTTCGTTGGCAAATTGGACGATCAGGATTCCGTTTTTCGAAACGAGACCGACCAGCGTAACCAGACCGACCTGCGAATAAATGTTCAGCGTCGTCGTCCAGCCGTCGGTAAAAAATTTGCCGAACGGCATTTTCAGGAAAGTGAAAAGAAGAGCGCCGAAAATGGCGAGTGGAACAGAGCCAAGCAGAATAATGAACGGATCGCGGAAGCTGTTGAATTGCGCGGCGAGAACGAGAAAGATGAGCACCACGGCCAGCATGAAGACCGGGAGAAACTTGCTCCCTTCGGTGCGCAACTGCCGGGACTCGCCAGTGTAATCGATAACGTAACCTTTCGGCAGAATCTTGTTCGCCTCATCCTCGAGAACCTTTAGAGCAGCATCGAGCGACACCTTTGGCACGCCGCTGATGGACACTGCGTTAAGCTGCTGCATGCGATTGAGTGAGCGACCAACGGTTTTGTGCCGAATCGTGGCCACCGTACTCAGCGGCACGAGCTGATTGTTGGGCCCCGTGACATAGATGTTTTCCAATTGCTCAGGGTTCAGGCGATCAACGCGCTTGACCTGAGGGATGACCTTGTAACTCCGGCCGGCGATGTTGAAGCGATTGACGTAATTGCCACCGATGCTCGCGGACATGTCGGCGCCGACTTGCTGCATGTCGAGCCCAAGCGACGCCACTTTCTCGTGATCGAAAACGATCTCGGCTTGCGGCTGGTCGATTTTCGTGTCGATGTCCGAAAATCGGAAAATTCCGGCCTGCATCGCTTTTTGTTGAATCTGCTTGGCAAACTCTAGAATACGCTCGGGATCAGCAGTGGAAGCGATGACGAAGCTCAGTGGAAAACTGTCGCTACCGGGAAGTGCGGAGGGCATTACAGGGAACATCTGGATCCCAGGAATAGCGCCCAGCTTTTGCTGCACAACCGGTAAGTAAGCAGCAGTTGGCGTTTTGCGAGTGCCCCACGGTTTGAGCACCATTCCGCCAAAGCCTTGGTCGGGATTTGTAATCTGAAATGTGAAGCGCGTATCTGGAATGTCGTGGAAGATTTTGCCAGCCGCATCGGCATAACGAATCGTGTCGTCGATTGTGGCGTTGGCTGGCGCGGTAACAATGCCGAAGATGACGCCTTGATCTTCCGTCGGCGCCAGTTCGTTGGGCGACATGTACCAAAAGAGAGCGCCCAGGAGCGACAATCCAATCCAGACGGTGTAAACAGCGGGGCGCGCAGCCAGGGTACGATCAAGATGTCTCCCGTACCAATCGCGGAAACGATCAAAGGTGCGATTCACCAAGCCACTGAATCCTTTATCGATACTGCCGGAGCGCAACAAATGCGCCGACATCATGGGGGAAAGTGTTAATGCCACGATGCCGGAGATGAAAACCGCGCCCGCAAGCGTGAGGGCAAACTCGCGGAAGAGGGCGCCGGTGAGCCCGCCTTGCATCGCGATTGGCGTATAAACCGCCGCGAGCGTGATCGTCATTGCGATGATCGGTCCGACCAGTTCGCGCGCGCCTTTCAATGCCGCGTTCATCCGCGACATGCCCTCGCGCATATGCCGCTCCACATTTTCAACGACGACAATCGCGTCGTCCACGACCAATCCAACCGAAAGCACGATCGCAAGCAACGTCAGCAAGTTCAGCGAGAAGCCGAAAACCTGCATCAAAAATACAGCGCCGATGAGTGAGATCGGAATCGCCACCACCGGCACAATCACCGAACGAAAAGATCCGAGGAACAAAAAGATCACGACCATCACGATGAGGAGGGTATCGAGCAAGGTCTTAACGACTTCGTGAATCGCGTCGTTGATGTACGCGGTCGCGTCGTAGGCGATTTGCCCAGTCATGCCGGTGGGCAATTCCTTTTGGATTTGCTCCATCTCGACGCGCACGCGCTTGATCACATCCACCGAGTTCGCGTTCGGCAACACCCAGATGCCCATAAACACCGCCTTTTCACCTGAGAACCGCACCTCGGTGTTGTAATCCTCCGCCCCAAGCACCACATCAGCGATGTCGCCGAGCCGAACGAGCGTTCCCTTGTCTTGACGCACGACTAGCTTCTTAAAATCGTCTGCGGTATGCAGATCGGTGTTCGCGGTTAGATTGACCTGCAAAAGCGAACCTTTTGTGCTGCCAACGGCTGAGAGATAATTATTTCGCGCAAGCGCGCTGCGGACTTGCGCCGGACTCACGTTCAAAGCCGCCATCCGATCCGGCTTCATCCACACACGCATGGCGAAAGTGCGTCCGCCGAGAATGTCCGCCTTTTGCACGCCGCTGATTGCCGTCAGTCGCGGCTGCACAAGACGAACGAGATAATCAGTGACCTCGTTAGGCTGAAGGATGTCCGAAGTGAAACTCAAATACGCGGAAGCAAATCGCGAATCCGCCGCTTCGATACTGATCACTGGAATTTCGGATTCGGGCGGCAGATCGCGCCGGATCGCATCGACTTTCGAGCTGATATCGGAGAGCGCCTTGTTCGCGTCGTAATTCAGTTTCAATCGTGCCGTGATCAACGATTCGCCCTGCTTGCTTTGCGATTGGCGCCGCGGCGATCGCGCGCTCGAGCGGCGTGGTAATAAATCCGCGCACAAGCTCTGCATCCGCGCCCACGTAAACCGTGTCCACGGTGATAGCGGCAATGTCGCTGCGCGGATATTGCCGCACGTTAATTGTTCGTATCGCCTGCAGACCGGCGATGAGGATCACAAAGCTGACCACCATCGCCAGTACCGGCCGTTTAATAAAAAGATCGGTAAACGATTTCATGTTAGCCCTGCCTCACTTCATGAGTCTACCGGCGTCGGATTGACCTGCGGCTTGGGCGCGAGATCGTTGTTTATCGTCACTGCCATTCCGTTACGCAATTTGAAGACGCCGGTGCCAACCACAGTTTCGCCAGCTTTCAACCCTTCCGTTACTGAAACAAAATCGCCGCGCGCTTCGCCTATGCGGACAAATTGTTGCCGGATAACCTGAGTTTCCTTGCCCGTTTTCTCGTCCGTCTTCTTTTCGATCACAAAAACCGAATCACCGTATGGCGCGTACGACACCGCTGAACCCGGAATGACGAGCGCAGAACTTTTTTCCGGCAGTACAACCTCAGCCTTTGCAAACATCCCTGGACGCAATACATGATCGGCGTTTTCCAGAGTCGCCTGCACAGAGACATTTCGCGTGACCGTATCGACCATCGAATTAATTGCGGTCAGTTTTCCTTTAAATTCACGGCCAGGGACGGCATCGCTTCGGACATGGACTTCCAAGCCCTGGGATAATTGCGCTAAATGTTGCTGCGGCAACGCAAAGTCGACATACACCGGATCGAGCGATGTTAGCGCCACCACTTGCTGACCGGCATTGATCATCTGCCCGACATTCACCTGGCGAATGCCAACATGTCCATCGAAAGGGGCGACAAGCGTCTTCTTCCGAATATTAGAGCGCATCTGATCGACAATGGCAGTCAGTCTCCTGGATTTCGATTCGGCGGCGTCGAGTTCAGCCTTCGAAACCACCTTTTGTGAGGCAAGGCCCTGAGTTCGTTCTAAGTCCGTGCGCGCCAGCTCGGCTTCGGCTTCTGCGGATCGCAAAAGTGCTTCCTCCTGGGAGGCGTCTAGTTTCATGATTACGTCT
>VBQC01000319.1 GCA_005887825.1 Verrucomicrobiota bacterium
TTTTAATGAGGACTGCTCCAATTTTCGATCGACTGGGTATCGGTCTCACGCCCGGCGATTCTCACTACCGCGCTTATGTCGGACCGCCACAGGATTACGATCTGATTGCAGCGATGACTTTTAACCTGCTCACGACAGCAGGGTTGCGACAGCACCATAAACTGATCGATGTAGGTTGCGGGTCTTTGCGCGCGGGCCGTCTTTTCATTCCTTACCTGAACTCCGGTAACTACATCGGTGTCGAACCGAATGAGTGGCTGGTGAAAGAAGCCATTGAACACGAAATAGGCGACGATTTGGTTCGGATCAAAGCGCCATCTTTCATTTTCAAATCGACGTTGTCCGCGACCGACCCGCTACAGGCGGATTATGCGGTCGCGCAGTCGATCTTTAGCCACGCCTCTCGTCCCCAGATCGCGAACTGGCTCCTGGATATTTCCGATCATTTAAAAGACAGCGGCGCGCTCTTCGCTACCTTCATCATCGGAAACGAAGATTACAACGGAGATGACTGGATCTATCCGGGCTGCGTCACTTATCGCCTGGAGACGATGGCGCAAGCCGCAGCTCACGCTGGTTTCCGTTTCGTTCCATTAAAATGGCGGCATCCCCGCCAAACGTGGGCCCTTTTTGCTAAAGCCGGGTATGAGGTGTGGTGGAGCGATAAAATACCGCTCACGTGGAATTCGAAGATCGACACGAACAAGTAGCCATCGCCATCATTTTTCGGGCTCGTCGGTGGGCGAGTTTATGTCCGGTTAAACGTCGAAGAGCTTCCAGGTACTTGGTCGACGTTTTCTTGGTCACTTCGCGCGGCAACTTCGGCGCGGGCGTGTTTTGTTCGAGTCGAGCTTCTCGTTGCGGGGACAAACTGATCCGAAGAAATTGTTTGTTCAAATTGGAGTTTACCGTGCGCGGCATCTATGATACGCATTTGTATTCTCGGTAAGTATTTGTCTGCTTCTTGAAGCAAAAACACTTGAAGGACTCATCGACCGCCAATACCGCCGTTTGCATCGCCGGCGCGCATCGCTCAGGAACGTCGATGCTCACGAGGCTACTGCATACTTGCGGGCTCTACCTGGGGCCAGAAAGCGAATTGATGCCAGCGCAAGCCGATAACCCCGAGGGTTTCTGGGAACATCTGGGGTTCGTGGCGCTGAACGACGAATTGTTGAATGAACTCGGCGGCGCCTGGGATCTGCCGCCAAAGGCTGACGAGAATTTCGCAGGCCCCCGGCTTGATCCTTTGCGTATGAAAGCGCGGCTGCTGATCGAAGGATTTAATTCGGCAAGCATCTGGGGTTGGAAGGATCCGCGCAACAGTTTGACACTGCCGTTCTGGCAGGACCTTTTGCCTAAACTGAAAACACTCATCATCGTGCGGAATCCGCTTGAAGTCGCTTACTCGATGCGGGAGCGGAACGGAACGTCTTATTCGTTTGGTTTGCGGCTTTGGGAAATCTACAACCGACGCGTGATCGAGACAGCAAGCGAGCAAGAGCGGCTTGTTACTCATTACGATTTGTTTTTCGAAGACGCGGGAACGGAATTACGGCGAATTGTGCGGTTCATCGGTTTGCCCGATGGGGAAGTAAACAGCGCGGCGGCGCTGATAACAACGCAAAGGCGCCACACCCATTTCACGATTGACCAGCTGATCGATGCTCGCGTCTCCGCTGAAGTGATCGACCTTTATCGCGCTTTGATTGCCGAGGCCGATCAAGGCATTAGTGCATCGGCGAAGAAAGGAAACAAAGCCAGGATAACGAAGGCTCCGCGAACTGCGAAATCGGGAGAAGCCGATTTGCTTCCCGGATCGGTTAACCGACTGAATGCCTCCGTTCCAGAAAAAATTGCGCGGATCGAGCATCTCGAGCGCGAGTTCTTCCAACTTAGCCTCCATCACGAACGAGAGCGCGCCGAGCATCTCGAGCACGAGCTTCGCCAATTTAGCCTCCACCACGAAAAAGAGCGCGCCGAGTACCAACGCGAGATTGAGAAAATTCGGGAATCCTTCCTGCAAACGGAAGCTCGGCATAAGACCGAAGTAGAGAAACTCAATGCCCATCTCGCGCAAACGGAAGCTGGGCATAAGACCGAAGTGGAGAAACTCAGTGCTCATCTTGCGCAGACGGAAGCTCGGCATAAGACCGAAGTAGAGGAATTGCGCCATCGCATAGTGGAAATGAACCGTCTGCTTCATGACAAAAGCGTAAGTCTCGCAGAAGACGAGAAATACATCGCGGAGCTGACGGACCGGTTACGCAAGCAGCTGTGGAATACGAGAAGACTCTCGCATCTGCTTGAGGATGCGGAAAGCGCGGCTCGCAAGCTCCGCACTTCCCGCCGATGGAAATTGGCCAACCCCGGGGCGACGCTCAAAGCAAAGCTGTCTCACGGAAAAGTGTCGATGGGTTACGGACACCTTGAAAAGATTGTGGACACCTATTCCAAATGGCGCACTGCCCACCCGGAAATCGCGAAGATCGATGATGAAATCAAGGCCGCCCAGGTCCCGAAGATTCCCGGGATCGCGACGCAACTGCATCAGAAGATTGGTAATTCGGAAGGTACGAATTCGGTTGACGAAGCTGCTGCAACGGAAAGTGATGTGTCGAATAAAGCTCCGGCGGCGCCTATTCCCTCATTGCCGTTGAGGTCTCTTCATTTTCCGGCGCACGAGGAAGTTG
>VBQC01000002.1 GCA_005887825.1 Verrucomicrobiota bacterium
TGCGGTCGAATTCATCAGTTTTCGACCCAGAAGAAAAACGAGCGCCACAGTTGCGGCGTTTACCAAAAGCAAGCCCAAATGAATTCCAGTGATTGTTTGTCCGAAGATCGACATGATCAAAGCGTAAGCAGCATAAGTCCCGGGAAACTTCATGTTGTAAGCCAGTTTGTACGGGGGGATACCTTGCAACATGAGTTGGCCCGCATACGCGTATTCGCCTTCGTCGCGCTCCAGCGGAACACCCAGGAGTCGAATTCGGATAGCGAGCGTCAGGCCAAAAGCGATCGCCGCTAAAACCCACCGCGCGACGCGCACGAGTTTGTCAGGATTGAAGATCGTGTTTGTCACTTGAAAGCGCTATCGAACGCAAAGACTGCGGTCGCAGGTAAGCGATTTGCACCACACTGCATTTTCGTCAAATGACACCCTATGTGAGTATGGCAGCCCAGGGAAAGCGCCGCGTTACAAAACTTAGACTAACATCGTCTGATCGTGCCGTTTGCCCATTGGGATTGGAAATTGTCTGAGTAAAATCAATCGTGCAGAAAATCGCTGAACGCCCGTTATCATCGCGTACTCGCGCCTGGCTTTTCGGCCTGCTCTTGGCCGCAGTGACGGTCTTCATGTACCAGCCTGCGTGGAATGGTGGCTTCATCTGGGATGACGATGCTTATGTGACAAATAACGAGCTGCTGACCGCGCCCGATGGTTTACGGCGGATTTGGTTTTCACTGGACTCGCCTTCGCAGTATTTCCCGCTGGTTTATAGCACGTTTCGCATCGAGCACGCGCTCTGGGGGCTGAATCCAACGGGTTATCATTGGGTCAATCTTCTGCTTCATGTTGCCAACGCGCTGCTGGTGTGGCGACTGCTGGCGCGCTTGCGTGTGCCGGGTGCGTGGCTGGCAGGAGCGATTTTCGCTCTGCATCCGGTGCAGGTGGAATCAGTTGCCTGGATCACGGAACGCAAAAATGTGCTGATGGCCTTTTTCTTCCTGCTGACGCTCCTTGCATGGATCGCGTTTGTTGACGAGTGGACGAAGCGGCCATGGCGCTTTTATGCCCTGGCATTGGTCCTTTATGTACTGGCGCTTTCGGCCAAGACAACGGCCTGCACGCTGCCGGCGGCGTTGCTCTTGATTCTTTGGTTGCAGAAAAAACCGATCAGCTGGCAAAGAATTCTTCAGGTCATTCCGTTTTTCTTTCTTGGATTGGGGATGGGCTTGGTCACGGTATGGTGGGAACGCTACCATCAAGGCACGAGTCGAACGCTCTTTGCATTCTTGAGTCCGATTGAGCGCTTCCTTATCGCGAGTCGCGCGGTTTGGTTTTATCTGAGCAAACTCATCTGGCCATCCAATCTGACTTTCATTTATCCAAAATGGAACATCTCGCCCGCGCATCCCCTGGATTACGTATGGTTGCTGGCGGGAATCGCGTTATGTGCGGTGATCTACTTCGCGAGGCGTTACGTGGGGCGCAGCGTCGAGGTCGCGGCCGCATTTTTCGTCGCGACGCTTAGTCCAGTCCTCGGCTTTATCATGCTCTACACATTTCGCTACACGTTTGTGGCAGACCATTACCAGTATTTGGCGAGCATTGGACCAATTGCGTTGGCTTCGGCGGGTGTCGCCACGCTAGCTTGCACTTTTAAGCGGAGTCGCCCTCTGATTTTGAGCGCGGCGGGGTGTGTGACCGTAACTTTAGCACTACTGACGTGGCGACAAGCCGCGATGTATGCTGACATTGAGGCCCTCTGGCGGACGACGCTAAAAGGAAATCCAGAATGCTGGATGGCTCACAATAATTTGGGCATTGCACTTTTCCAGAAAGGTGACACCGACGATGCCATTGCTCATTACCGGACAACCTTGGAGATGCAGCCGGATTTTTGGGATGCGGAGTACAATCTTGGCATCGCCCTTCTGAGCAAAGGGCAAGTGGACGAGGCAATCGCCCATTGTAGCAATGCCGTCAGGATCGCGCCAAATGATCCAGATGCTCAGGTCGCTCTTGGCAACGCACTCCTTCAAAAAGGGCGAATTGATGACGCGATTGTTTATTACCAAAAGGCGCTGTCAATACGACCTGAATACTTCCTTGCCCACCATAGTCTTGGCCATGCCTTTCTTGAGAAAGGCGAAATCGACGCTGCGATCTCCCATTGCCGCGCTGCGTTGTTGATTCAACCTGAAAATGCAGATGCACACACAAACCTGGCCATTGCCCTCGATGAAAAAGGCCAGACAGCGGAGGCCATTCAACATTACCAAAAAGCGTTGGAGATTTCTCCACAGTCCATTTCCGCCCTAACTAATCTGGCGTGGTTACTGGCTACGTGTTCCAACGCGTCGTTCCGGAACGGGACCAAGGCGCTTGAGCTTGCCAGGGAAGCTGATCAACTTTCAGGCGGTACCAACACGTTTGTGCTGCACGCATTGGCAGCCGCGTATGCGGAGAGTGGGCAATTTGGAAAGGCTATTGAAATTGCGCGGGCTGCGATGCAATTAGCACAGACGCAAGGCGACAACTCCCTGGCCGGGGCGCTTCAGCAAGAAATTGCGCTTTATGAGTTGGCGTTGCCCTATCGCGAAACGCCGAAGTAGCTTGAGCAGTGACTAACTTTTATCGCGTATGCGACAAAAAGCTTGCGTGCGATGTGGCAGTGGCTTCCAGCCAATCTCTTATCGGCAGAGCTATCGGTCGTCAGAGCTCGTTGCGCAGGATGTTGAAAACGGTTGTGTTATCGAGCACGCCTTGCAATGCCTCTGTTCCAGGCCCGCTGCCAAACGCAACGACGTCTTCGACAGTGCCCAACGCGGATTTCGTGTAGAATGTCGCTGGCTCCGGCTGTTCTGCTTCGGGTTGTTCGCCATTGTCTCCGTTCAGCTTGCCAGGTATTTTCGCCGCTCCGTACGATTTTGTGCCATTCGGACCGGTTGCCCACGTAATCCAGGGCTGGCCGGCCGAGTTAAATCCCAGCAAGGCGATGCCGCTGTCTTTCCGAAATGGAAATCCATTTAAGCTCAATCCGCCGATTGCGGCATCGCCGGAGACAATGATGGTCGATTTGGGCCCGGCATAATTTCGTGCAACGGCGACTGCGCGATCCAATTCAACCACTTGGCCGAGCGTTCTTTCACCATTGTTTTCCTGCGCCGCCGTGCGCATTAGTCCTGCATCGACCACGAGCATGTATCCGCCAGTGTTATATTGAAGTAATTCGATCGCCCGACGTACCATATCCGAAAGACTCGGTTGCTGGCTCCGCTCTTCGACTTGGTTCACGAATGCAAGGTCCACTTTGCTAAAAGCGCCGAAAAGTTTCGGCCGACGCCATGCGGGAATCGCTTCCAACTCGGCTCGCGTTCGAACAATGTCGAAACCGTTGCTACGAAGCTCGAGTAAGAGATCGCGCCGGTCCTGTCTCTCTCCGTCCTTTGCAGTGGGAAGGAATTGTGCCGCACCGCCACCCATTGCGATGTCGATCTTTCCTCCAGCAACGAACTCAGCTGCGATCTTCTCGACATCGCTCGGATCGGACGGGTGCGCGTAAAAAGCCGCGTTCGTCGGGTCAGTTAGTTTCACATCTGTCACCAGACCAGTGGCTCGTCCATGTTCGCGTGCCAATTCAATGATGCTCGTGATCGGTTTCCCATCGCCATTGATCGCGATCGCGCGGTTGATCGTTTTGACGCCTGTTGCAATTGCAGTTGCGGCGGCTGCTTGATCCGGAGCGGCGAAATCTTTCGAGTAATTCGTTAGCAAAGCTGCACGAGGCATGGAATCCAGGCTCAGGTGTGTACCTGCCCCACCGGCGTACGCACGCGTCGGGGCAAGCCGTGCCGGCGTAAGGCCTTCTCCAACAAACAAGATAATTCCGAAAGGTTTTCGAATGACCCAGTGCTGAAAATAAAGCACGCCTAGTCCGGCAAAGGCCAGCAAACAGAAAAGCGCCAGCAACTGGTTGCGCCATTTCATTCCCTTCCTTGTAGTGGGGGTCTGTGACCGTCGCAAATATCGCCCGGCAAATAATGCAACTCTGAACGCTTTCGGGCTTTGGAATAAGGCGGTACGTCGGACAAGATCGTGTCACATATGTAACATCAATCTGTCCTGCGCGTTGCCGCTGTCCAAAAACAGAAACGGCCAATAGGGCCCTCTCTACAGAAGAAAGCAGAAGAAAGAAGCGCTTGTCGATCTTCGCAATCGTCGGCAAAGTGCCCTGCATATGGCCGGCCCCGTTATGCTGATTATTCGCGATGGCTGGGGCATTAATCCCGGTGGTCAGGAAAAACGGGAAGAAAACAGCGATGCAACTCTTCTTGCCCGAACGCCGTTTCACAACGGGCTCTACCGGAAGTATCCAGGCGCCAAATTGAGCGCGAGCGGCACCGATGTCGGTTTACCTAAGGGCCAAATGGGCAACTCCGAAGTTGGCCATCTTAACCTGGGAGCTGGCAGGATCGTTTATCAGGATCTGACGCGAATTAACAAGGCCATAACGGACGGCGAATTGACGCCCAACGCCGTACTGCGGGAAACTCTTGCCGACACGCGCGGCCACCGGCTTCACTTGCTCGGGCTGGTTTCCGATGGTGGCGTTCACAGCCATTACTTGCACATGATCGCGCTTGCGAACGCCGCGCGGGAATCAGGCGTTGCGGAGATTTTGATTCACGCGTTCACGGATGGGCGGGATACGTCTCCCACTGGCGGGGCTGGGTTTTTGAAAAAGTGCGAGGAGGATCTTGAGAAGAGCGGCGGGCGGATCGTCACCGTCGTAGGACGATACTTCGCGATGGATCGCGATCGGCGTTGGGACCGCACGAAAAAGGCTTGGGATGCGATCGTTCTCGGACGCGGCGAAATTTGTAAGACGTCCCCCTCTGCCGCTGTGGGTCGGCAATATAAAAATGGTAAAACCGATGAGTTCATGCCGCCGCTGATTTTTTCTTACGCAAATGAACAGCGCGTCTGTGATGGCGACTCCGTTTTGTTTTTTAATTTTCGTGCAGATCGGGCGCGGCAATTGTCGCAGGCGTTTTTGCTTAAGGACTTCGATGGTTTTGATCGCGAAGTGTGGCCGCAAGTCCATTTCGTCACTCTCACGCAATACGACGTGACTTATCCTTCGCCGTTCATTTTTGAGCCCGCCAAGCTCGCGCACATTTTAGGCGAAGTCGTAAGCGCCGCGGGCAAATCACAATTGCGCATCGCCGAGACGGAAAAGTATGCGCACGTGACTTACTTTTTTAACGGTGGGATCGAGCGCCCTTTTCCCGGCGAAGACCGAAAACTTGTGCCTTCGCCAAAAGTCGCGACCTACGACCTTCAGCCGGAGATGAGCGCGCGCGAGGTTACCGACGAAGTCCTCGCGCGCATAGCAAATTACGATTTAATCGTTCTTAATTTCGCCAATCCGGACATGGTCGGCCATACCGGAATTCTGGAGGCTGGAATCAAGGCCGTCGAAACCGTCGACGATTGCATTGCCCGCATTATTCCCAAGCTTCTCGATCTCGGCGGCAAATGCATCGTCACGGCGGACCACGGAAATTGCGAGCAAATGCGGAACCCTGATGGGTCGCCGAACACTGCGCACACGAGCAACGTTGTGCATTTCATCTACGTCGCGAAAGATGCCGCACAGTTTCGCTGCGAAGATGGAATCCTCGCCGACATAGCGCCCACGCTCCTATTTCTACTCGGACTGCCGCAACCGAGGGAAATGACCGGGCACAATTTGCTCGTGCCAGTTTCGCAGGACGCGCCAGTCAGTTAGAAGGATCGACAACGCTCGGCCGCTACGCCGTCGGATGTGATTTCCAAGTGTCGATTCAGCGTTCGCGTTCCGGCCGCGGCGATTCGCTGCAGCAGGTGTAATCGCATCTCGGGCCTGTTTTCCTGTCGCATCGGCTTGCGTGCGAGCGTTAGCGTATCATTCGATTCTACAAGGGCACCCCATCCAACCGGAATTTCTGAATCGCGAAACAATTCGCCTGGCAGCACTAGAAAAAAGAAATTCGCGCAGCGATAGCGGATCAGTTTGTCGAACTTCGTGCAATCATAGAGGCGATTTTGCAGCGCGTTCAGCTCACGCAAAACGCGCGCATAACCGCGGTGCCCGATCGCCGTGAAATCATATGAATCGAATTCCGGAAAGAGCGAATCGGTAATCCGCAAATTCGGATAGTGCACACGCAAGCGTGCTTCGAGAATTTGGCGGCGCTGACAGATTGTTTCGAGGCGTTGGCGCGCTGCCTCGCTGCGGCAATTATCCCTTCGCAAATCAGAGAGGGCTTGCTTGCATTCAAAAATCGCTGTCGATCCGATCGTTTTTGGATGTGGCCGATAAGCGGCCACGTCGGCGCGATATCGGCATTGAGGCAACCTGACTTCCATCGCGCAAGCGGAATAGCCGTGCGCTTGGGCCCAGAGAAAAGCAAGACGTTTCAGCTGAGCGTGCCTCGCGGTTTCCCCCTGCGAGTTCGTTACTCCGACACCCATTTCGCGAGTTCGCATGCCCAATAGGTAACGATAATGTCCGCGCCCGCGCGTTTCAGCGCAGTCATGACCTCGAGAACAGCAGCGCGCTCGTCTACGATTCCTTTTTCGGCGGCCGCTTTGATCATCGCGTATTCGCCGCTCACATGATAAACGGCGGTCGGCTTGCCAAAGCGTTGGTGCATCCGCCACAGGATGTCGAGGTACGGCAGAGCTGGTTTCACCATCACGATGTCCGCTCCCTCATCGATATCCAGAGCCACCTCACGCAGCGCTTCATCTGCGTTCGCGTAGTCCATTTGGTAGGAACGACGATCGCCAAATTGCGGTGGGCTCTCGGCGGCCTCGCGAAAGGGGCCATAAAAAGCCGACGCAAACTTGGCCGCATAACTCATAATTCCAGTTTGATCGAAGCCGTTCGTATCGAGCGCTTCGCGAATAGCGCCAATGCGACCATCCATCATGTCGCTCGGCGCTACCATGTCCGCGCCTGTTGCCGCGTGGGAGAGCGCGGTTTTGACGAGAAGCTCGATGGTCTCGTCATTAAGAACATGGAAATGATCTCCATCGATGCGCGTGACACCGCAGTGACCGTGGCTCATGTATTCGCACAGGCACACATCGGTGATGGTAACGAGGTCTGGGCATTTCGCCTTAATGGCTCGCAGCGCTTTCTGAACAATACCTGTTTCCACATACGCGCCGCTGGCTTGTTCGTCTTTGTGCTCCGGAATCCCGAAAAGCAAGACAGCTTGCAGCCCGAGATCCTGAGCGCGCTGCGCTTCATCGACAATTTCCTTCAGGGAGAGCTGGAAAACCCCTGGCATGCTCGCAATCGGACGGCGCTGTTTCAATTTTTCGCTTACAAAAAGCGGGAGAATAAAATCGTGGGCGCTTAATTGTGTCTCGCGGACAAGGTTCCGCAGGGCAGGGGAGCGCCGCAAACGGCGCGGGCGATGCACCAATCTTCTCACGGATGAAGGTACCCGGTTGAGGGAAGCGTCGCAAGCCCGCTGCGGGGCTTGACGGGGGCGGAGCGTTCTATACAGCGCGTCCGTGGAGGACTCTCGCTCTGTATGGTTGGCTGGCGCAGCAATGACTCTTTTTTGTCATTCCGAGCGGAGTTTTGCGACTGCCAAACGGAGTCAAAGACCCTCTCGCTACTGAAAGAATAATGAGCGAATAATAGTGAGCGCTGTCGCGAGTTCGCTCGACGTGATAACAGCTTCTACAAGGATGACCGATTATCTCTTAGTCGATATCAGTAATTCATACACTAAGCTGGTGTTTGCGTCGACCACGCGGATTTCGACCCCTGTGCGGATTGCGACGAGCAAGCTTTCAAGCAGTGTCGTTGCGAGATTTCTGAGAAAGCGAGAGGTGCGAAAAGTAGTCGTTTCCTCGGTGGTGCCCGCAAAAAACCCGGCGATTTCAAAGGCCGCCCGAAAAGTGGAGGTGCTCTGGCTGGATTCGACGCGAAAACTGGGAGTAGGAATTGATTATCCCAAGCCGAAATCGATTGGCGCCGACCGGCTGGCGAACGCCGCGGCAGTTACAGCTCTTTACGGATTTCCCGCTATAGTGGTCGATTTCGGCACGGCGGTGACTTTCGACATTGTTTCCGATCGCCGCACTTACATTGGCGGAGTGATCGCGCCGGGGCTAGAAGCAATGACGAATTTTCTTTATCAACGAACGGCGCTCTTGCCACGGCTCTCTTTGAAAGAGCCGCGACGCGCGATCGGTAAATCCACAATCGAGGCGATGTTATCCGGCGCCGTCTTTGGTTACAGGGGGTTGGTTCGGGAAATTGTTGCGCGGATCAGAGCAGAACAGTTTCCGCGCAAAGAAATTTACACCGTAGCAACAGGCGGTTACGCCCAGCTGATCGCCGCACCGTTGCCGGAGATCGCCGCGGTTCGCCCGCACCTGACTCTGGAAGGATTGCGGATCGTCGCGAATTTGAATTGATCAATCCGGAGGGGCGGGTCCGACTTGGCCTCCCATTTTTCCGAAGCGGGCTGAAAATCACGGCGTCTCATACAACTTTGGACTTGTCAGGAGCCGCGATCGAAGCTTCACTCCCTACTTCATGAGAATCTGGAAGATTGCTGCGATCGCGGGGTTAGCCCTCACGTCCTTCGCAGCAGATAATGTCGCTCCGACCAAATCCGAGTTGGAGGAAATGTACAACAAAGCGTTCCGGGCGTTCGACGGGAACAATTTTCCGGAAGCGTTAAAGGAACTTGACTCGATCGATGCCCGCCAGCCCGATCTTGCCGCGTCGAAAAATTTGCGTGGTGTCATCCTGATGCGGCAGGGCGAGTATGATAAGGCAGAAGGAGTATTGCTCGAAGCGGGCCGGATCGATCCCAAGTTTTGGAATGCGCGCTTCAACCTGGCGGAAATCCCGTTTCTCAAAAAAGATTGGGCGGAGGCGCGAAACCGTTTTCAGCAGCTGCTTTCCCGCAGTGAATCCGATCTGGCCAGCGAAGCTTCGCAGCTTATTCAGTACAAGATTCTTTTGACTTATCTGCTCGAGGGGAAAGAAAACATGGTTGATTCCATGCTGGCGAAGTTGGAACTTTCGCGCGATACACCTGCCGTTGACTATGTGAAAGCAGCCGTTGCGCTCCAACACAAGAATCAAAAAGAAGCAAAAGATTTGATGGACGCAGCGGAAAAGAATTTTTCGCCGCAACTGAACAAGCTTTTCGCAGAATCGCTGTACGAAATCGGGTGGCTGGAAAAGCGAGCTGGCGAGGCGCGGCCTTCATTGCCACTGATGACGACTGCCGAGCGCTTGGAAAAAACGAAGGCGGTGGCTCATTCGAAATTCGAGCAAGCGCAGCAGGCGTTGCGGCAGCGCGATTTGGCGGCCGCTCGTAAATCAATCGATGAAGCGGATCAGGCGGAGCCGAACCAGCCGGCGACTCTTAATTTACGTGGCGAGATCCTGATGGAGCAGAAGGAGTTTGACGGTGCTGAAGGGGCCTTCAAAAAAGCAGCCAAGGTCGATCCAAAATTCCGCGAAGCGCAATACAACCTCGCGCAAATTCCATTTAAGAAGAAAGACTACGCAAAGGCGCGGGAGCGTTTCGAAGCGCTGTATGATCGAACTCCAGGGGGCGATAAGAATCAGGCGGCAGAACTCATTAAATTCAAAATTTACATGACGCTCTTGCTTGAAGGAAAGGAGAGTCGCGCACACGCGATGATGGAGGAGTTCCAGTTCACGGGCGATACGCCCGCGCTCTATTATGCCCAGGCGGCGTGGGAGTTTAAACATAACAATCCAGAGAAGGCAGCCGACTGGACTGCCTCAGCGACGAAGATTTATTCCCCAGCGCTCAACAGCGTTTTCGCCGACGCTTTTTATGACGTTGGCTGGATGAAAGGCCCAGAGG
This sequence comes from Verrucomicrobiota bacterium, assembly GCA_005887825.1. GTDB lineage: Bacteria > Verrucomicrobiota > Verrucomicrobiia > Chthoniobacterales > UBA10450 > Udaeobacter. Next base: position 9,915 of record VBQC01000002.1, read on the forward strand.
CTGCGCCGGCGCCCGCGCCCGCGTTTGACACAGGCAGTGTCATTGCGTCGCAAGCAGAGAGCAGCCCGGCTGTTGAACCAAGTCCTATCCCCGACAGTGTTTTTGCTGCAAACAAACAGACAGACACATCAACGGGCCAATCTTTTGCTTCTTTGGCCCCGGCGACGAATCCGCCTGTTACTGGGATGAAATCTACAAGTGAGGCGAAAGGAACGGCTGAACAGCCTCCGGTTTCCGCATCGAACGAGTCGGTGACATCGGGATCAAGCCGTCAGCCTGAGGAAGCACCTGCAGGTGCAGTTTCGGGGCCGTCTTCTGGCGCGGGTTCGACATCTGTAGCAGCCGCGCCTTCCGAAGCGCCAATCGCTTCAACTGTTCCCACCGGACAAAATGACCAGGCAGCAGCGGGCGAAACAAAATCATCCGGCGCGCCCGCTGTGGCCACAAGCCCCCGTGCGTCCAACATCTCACAGCCTGGCACTGCCGGGATGGCGAGTCGGCGAACGTGGCTTGTCGGTGGATTCCTGTTAGCCGGTATCTTTCTCTTGGCTTGGGTGGTCGTTCCCGGGCTTCGCCGCTCCATATTTAATGTCTCGACGTCCTGGAAGAGCAAGTCCGCCGCCAACTCCCGCGTGTTTAAACCAAGCGTGACGCCGAGCGTGGCCCTGGCGAAAAGGAACGGTCGTCAGGGCAACGGCTTTTTTGGCGGCCCCCGTCAGGTCTCGCTGCGATTAACGGCATCGAAACCTTCATTGGGCCGCACCGTACTGCCTTCAGCAAAACCGAGCGGTGCTCCTGACCAGCTGGCGGATGTGGTAGGCAAAGCGTCACAAACGACCGCGTACCACAGAGGGGAAGCACATCGCGAATTGACGCCTGTCACTGAGCCGGTTTTTGAGTCATCCGTAAAGGCAGTTGTCGAACAAATCGCGGAGACCTTGCGGCCGAGTGTCCCGGAATTCCCGCTTGCTAAGCCAACCTTTGAGTCATCGGGAGCACCGGTCGTTGAGCAAACAGCAGAGAGCTTCCGGCCTGGAGTTCCGCAGACGCCTGAAACCGCTGAGGTTCCAGCAATCGGTGCATTAAGCCGACCTCCTGCAATAGTACCGGAAGAGCCGATCGGTGAGTCATCAGGAGGGCCAGTCGTCGAACAAACGGCAGAGAGCTCGCGGTCTGGAGTTCCGCAGACGCCTGAAATTGACGAAGTTTCGGCAATCCGTGAACCAGCCGAGCTTTCTGTGATCACGACAAAAGAGCCGAGTAAGATTCCCAGAGGTGCGGAAGCCGCACGGCCTGCCAAGGCAAAGGCAGAACCAAGCGGAAAGGTTAAACCGATCGAGCATGAGCAGCCTGTTTCGCACCAGCCAACTTTGGCTGCGATCAAATCCTCCGTTGCCGAAGCGGTCACCAAACGCGCGTCTAATTTGCCTACTGCGATTTCCACTAAGCCCGTATTTCCGCAAACAACCACACCCGCAACCATGCCTGAAACAACCGAAATCCCGACCGCTCCAGCAAACAAACCTTCATCTGCCACCGTGGCCAAACCGCAACCCGCCGCTACGATGCAGACATCCGTGCAGCTCACATTTTCTTTCGAGATCGCAGCCGTGCAGTTGACCTCGAGCTTCAAAATGGGTGTCCTAAAGGTGCGTCCCATATCCAAGCTTGTCACAATGCGTTTGCCTGCGTCTCAGCAGCCTCAACTTGGTGTGAATCTGCAGGTCAGTTTTGAAATCGCAAAGGTTCAGCCCTCGGGAGGCGCCCTCGGCACGATTCGGATGATTCCCTCTCAACAGAGGCCAACTACGACCGGTTCGCCCTCATTTACAGTCGCCGGATTGCAAGTCGTCCCTAATTTCGAGACCGCGCCAGTCCAACTAACGCCGTCGCAGCAGGGCCGGGCTTCTGTTTTCGTTACAGTCCCGTTCCAAATTACGACGATCGAGTTTGCGCCGTCGCTCGAAATTGCGGCCGTAGTCCTAAATTCGAATTCAAAACAGGTTCGCGTTCAGTTGCCTGGCGCGGGACCGAATCAATCTGAAGGACCGCCGATGTTCGAGATTGCGAATTTGGAGCTCAACGAAAGCGGCGACATCGGAACGATGCAGCTGAATCTCCTCGGCCAGGGCCCGAAGCGAGCGTAAATTCAGTAGGCTCATCGACGGGACAGGAACAGCCAGGTTATCTCCTTCGCCCAGCGCCGGGAGGACGCTGTTCGCTCAGTTTGCTTAAACATGTCTGCCGACTCGGCCCCGATTTAGGGAACGCAGTTGCTTCGGCAGAAACTCGCCATCGCGGCGAATCAATTTCCCGTCGAAGTAGATTTCCCCACCGCCGTATTCGGGTCGCTGGATGTTTACCATGTCCCAGTGGACCTGGCTCCGATTCCCGTTGTCCGCTTCTTCGTACGCTTGTCCCGGAGTAAGATGAAACGAGCCGGCAATTTTCTCATCGAACAATATGTCTCGCATCGGCTGCAGGACCCGGGGATTAAATCCAAGTGAAAATTCGCCGATGTAGCGGGCGCCGGGATCTGAGTCGAGGATCTTGTTCAGCTTTCTTGTTTCGTTGCTCTTCGCATCGATAATCTTTCCATTCTTAAACTCCAGACGGATGCCATCGAATCCGATGCCCTGGTAAATACTCGGCGCGTTGAACGTCACCTGGCCCTCCACGGAATCCTTCACCGGGCAGCTAAAAACTTCGCCATCGGGAATATTGCGATCGCCACCGCAGATCACCGCCGGAATTCCCTTGATACTGAAACGCAGATCGGTTCCGGGCCCCTTGATTTCGACGCGATCTGTCTTTTCCATTAATCGCTTAAGCGCCTTCATGCCCGGCTGGAGTTTGCGATAATCCAGCGTGCAGACTTCGAAATAAAAGTCTTCAAAGGCTTCCGTGCTCATTCCGGCAAGTTGTGCCATTGACGGCGTCGGCCAGCGTAAGACCACCCATTTGGTTTTTTTCACTCGTTGGTCCTGCACGGGGCGCATTTTCTTGGCGAGCAATTTCATCTTCTCGGGTGGCACGTCGGATAATTCGGTGATGTTGCTGCTTCCACGCACGGCGATGTATGCATCCATTTTTTTCATTCGCGCCAGTTCATGGCTTGCCAAGAGATTCAACTGTCGATCGGATGCTTCGAGCGCGAGCGCGCGGTTGACTCGGGCGTGCTGAGTCTGTACAAAAGGGATGCCTCCGGCCTCACGTGCCGCTCGAATGAGTGCAATCGTCATTTCGTCAGGGGTGTCAAATGCTTCAATCAACACGGCTTCGTTCCGTTCGAGCCGGATGGAATATTCCACAAGAAGTTGGGCGAGATTGTCAAAACGGGCGTCGTGCATAGACGCTTATGATTCCACTCACAACACGAGATGCAACTGTGGTTATGACGTTCTGTTGACAGGTTCGTTATTGGTCATTTCGGCCGCGCAGCCTTTCAACAAAGCCAGCGGCTTATGGTTTTAGAACTGACAAGTATTGATGAGGCGCGCGGCAAACGCGCCATCGAAATGATCTCGAAACGGAAGGCAGAACTTTTCGTCCGCAAGCCGCATCCGTGGAAATTTATTTAGCAAACGCTCGACGAGCTGCTCATTTTCCTCTGGTTCGAGGCTGCACGTCGAGTAAACGAGAACGCCGCCCGGTTTTAACAAGCTGATCGCGGAGCGCGTAATCTCAAATTGTTCGTCCGGCATTCGGAGCAGATCTCCGGGCCGCAGTCGCCATCGCACGTCTACCCGGCGTCGCATCACTCCGGTGTTGCTGCAGGGCGCGTCAACCAGGACGCGATCAAATGGCGCGATCGAAACGAGCTCTTTTGGAAGGTAGCCGTGTGTCCAATCGTGATGCAAACTTTGGACAATCCGTGCGCCGAGGCGCGCCATGTTGTTTTTCAGGATTTGAAGTCGCTCTGGATCGCGATCGCATGCCACGATTGTTCCCCGGTTTTTCATGAGCTGGGCGACGTAGGCGGCTTTTCCACCTGGCGCGGCGCATGCATCGAGGATTTTTTCTGTGGGTTTGGGATCAAGAAGCTGGCAGGTGATCACTGTGCTCGGATCTTGAACATAGCAATGGCCATAGTTGAGAGCGTTCTCAGGCAATCCATCCAATTCTACGAACTCAGCATTGCGTACCAGCGGCCGCGACTCTGGATACTGTTGCAGGAATTTTTCGCGATCGATTTTTAGCCGATTAACTCGCCCGTAAACTGGCGACGGCAGATTATTCCATCTGCATAACTCGTCCGCAGCTTTGGCGCCGAAGTGCCGTTGCCAGCGCTCGACTAGAAACTGCGGATGCGAGGTTCGAACGAACAGGGGCTGCGCGTCCCCTCGCGTAAGCAGTTCATCCCGCCGCCGTGCAGCATTGCGAAGCACGCCATTGATTACCGCGCGTTGCCTCTTCGGCGCCAGTTCGACGGTTTCGTAAACCGTCGCGTGCGGAGCTGTCTTGAGGAAGAAAAGTTGATACAAGCCAAGTCGCAAAACCTCACGAAGGTCAACCTCTACTCGGGAAGCGCGCAGGCAGCTGATCCAAAAATCAAGCAACGTTAAGTTGCGTAGCACGCCGTAAAACAGTTCGAGAGCAAATGCCCGATCTGACTGAGTAAGCTTCGCGTTTGCAAGAAATTCCGAGATGACGGAATCGGCAAAGCGTTTTTCTCTTCGCCACCTGCGCAGCGCCGCCAGCGCAATTCGGCGAGCAGAGAGCTGCGCCATAAATCCCAGGGTAAAGTTTATCCCGGCTTTACGCTGGCCCGCCCAATCGAATGGTAATGAAAGCCCAGGTGTCTCATCGTTTCGGGATCCAGCAGGTTTCGCCCGTCAAAGACGATTGGTGTCATCATTTTTTCCTTCACAACAGCCAGATCGACATTAGCAAATTCATTCCATTCGGTGGCGAGGATCAGCGCTTCGGCATTGTGCACCGCCTCGAGAGCGGACGGAGCGAATTCGGTGCCGGCGATCATTTTTACGGCCTGGGCCTTTTCCATTCCTTTCGGATCATATGCAACCACATGCGCTCCTTCGCGCAGCAAGTGTGCGACCAGCTCTATCGCAATAGACGAACGAACATCGTCTGTATCGGGCTTAAACGTGAGTCCCCAGACTGCAATTCGTTTTTCTCGCAAAACCCACAGCGTTTCTCGAATCGTCTTCAGAAAACGCTCTTTTTGGGAGGTATTTATTCGTTGCACTTCCTTCAGCAAATTGAATGGAACACCGAGCCGTTCGCTGATTGTGATGAATGCAGCAATGTCTTTCGGAAAACACGAGCCGCCGTATCCGATCCCCACATTGAGAAAATCGCGGCCAATGCGGTGATCCATCCCAATCCCATCCGCGACTCTTTCGACATCTGCGCCGCTCGCCTCGCAAATCGCTGAGACCGCGTTAATGTATGAAATTTTCAGCGCGAGGAAAGAGTTTGCGCAATGTTTGATTAGTTCGGCGCTGTTAATATCAGTCACGAGGATCGGCGCCATGAATGGCTCATAGACTTTCTTCATGAGATCAATGGCATGCTCGCTTTGCGCTCCAATCACGATGCGATCCGGATGCATCAGATCGGCAACCGCACAGCCTTCACGCAAAAACTCAGGATTACTAACAACATCGAACTTTGCGCCGTGGCGATTGTATCTCTTGATCGATTCAGCCACTTTTTCGCCTGTCTTTACAGGCACCGTGCTCTTGTCGACAATTACCCGATAGTCAGTCATTACCCCCGCGATTTCCCGCGCGACTTTCTCGAGAAAACTAAGATCGACATCGCCATCTGGCTGCTGGGGAGTGGGAACGGCGATAAAAATGATCTGCGAGTTGTCCACGCCTTCCTTGATGCTGCCGGTGAAACGCAATCGCTGCGCGGAGACATTGCGATGAATTACTTCTTCAAGGCCGGGCTCATATATCGGCACGTGGCCGCCTTGCAGCAGTTTGATCTTCTGCGCGTCGTTATCGACGCAAATGACGTTATGGCCGACATCGGCGAAGCACGCGCCGGTCACAAGACCAACGTAACCCGAACCGATAATTGCAAGATCCATAAGCGATGGAACGGCGGGGCGACTCAATCGCAACGCCAGGGGCGCAATGAACTCAATGGGCTTAACATTGTTTGCGCACTTTTGTTCATTGTCCCTCGGAGGTGGGATCGAAATTCAAATCGAATCCAAATTTCGGGAATGCCTTGAGCGTTACGGTAAATAGAACACCGTATTCTTTCACACCGGCGTTGTCGCGTATCACTCCCCCGAACGATGCGACCCAGCTCGTCAAATCGCGGTAAATAGCATAGCGCTGCTGCTCCAGAGTGTCGGTCGCGGCTTCATATTGTTCCTCGATTCCAACCCCCCAGTTATCATTGAGGCGATAATATCCGCCGACGACAAACAAGCTGCTATTGTCAAAGAAAGGATTGTCGTTCAAGTAGCGATGCCCAAAGTTCAATTGCAGATTGGCCATCGGTTGAATACTCGCGACCGTATCGACTTCAGTAAAACCCTGGGCAAAAGCCGGTACTTGAGAGTTAATCGAAATCGATACCCATGGCAGCGGTGAAAAGCGGATATTATTAAAGAAATTTGAGTAATCCGTGCGGTCATATGGATTGTCGAAGTTCACGTCAAAGAAGGTATCGAGTTCAAACCAGGTGACCGTTTTGTCATCACGCCGTGTCTCCAGGCGGTTACGAACACCGACTCGCCAGACTGTCCAACTATCGATTGAATCGATCGGGGTGAACTGTGGAAAGTCGATCGCGCGCAGTTGCGTCGACGGTTGAAACCGATCGAATCCCAAAATTGACGTGGGGTTCGGCCCATTTTCTGAGACATAGGAAAAGTTCGTGAATGGTTGGATAACATGCATCAGTCCATCCAACCCCAACGCGCGGCTTTGTACGTCCTCCCATGTTCGCGAGATCTTGAAAGAGGCTTCGGCACCTGTGTTAAAAACCGTGCGAAATGTGTCTCCGTCGAATTTGACTGGGTTAGCCAACGTCGGGGGCGGGAGAATAAAGTCAGGCACGAGCGGATTTGAGGGTGGCACGAAGGTTGTCGACCCCAGGTCGAATGTCTTACCATAATAGGTGCCACGAAAGCCAACCCGTGGCACAATGGAAAGCCATCCAAAGTAAGTGTTTGGATAAGTAAGTTGATGGAAGGTGTCGAAACGATCGGTGCCATAATTCTCGAAACCTGAATCCTTAGGGAATTGTAGCCGCAAATTAGCAAAGCCGGTCTCGCCTTCATAAAAAATGGGTCCCTCGAAAAGCGCGTGACGCTTAACGTCCAATACCACTTCCGGTAAACGTTCTGTTGTGCTGAAAAATTCGTTTGCCTGAAAACGCACGATCCCTGTCAGGGTATAAAATGGGTCCGTTTTCGTCAGTGCGATCACATTGTCCGGAACAGGATCGATGCGAAACTCACCCTGATAGAAGTCTTGCATAACAAACGGATCGCTCAGCTTGGTCAGATTAGCGATGCCGTAGATGTCGTCGGTAAAGTTCGTCCGATCTTCCAAACTAAGACGGTATCGGCCGGTAGGAACATCCTTTCGTGGCAGGGCCGTGTTATTCTGCAGCGGGTCTTGGTCCTGAATATAATATGTTTTGAGATTGGCGTAGCTGTTGTCGTCCTTGCCATATTCAATATGCGGTTCGAAACCGAAGGCCACGCCACGTTGCTCCCGATAATCGAGGCGAACCCGGGCCTTAACATGTTCCGTGATTGGAAATGTCACTTGAGTAAGAAGCGATGGCCCCCATTCGCTCAAGTACGCTGGTGAAACTGTAAAACTGAACGCGTCGTTGAGCGATTGATACAGATAAGGCCACCAAAAAATGGGCACCTTTCCGACGTACATCGTGACATACTGAAAAATCACCCGATCTTTTTCATACACGCGAATCTTTCGCGCCTGAAGATGGAAATCGGGCGTCGATGCATCGTGCGTCGTAAACGTTCCGTTCTGTACGAGGTAAGCGTTCTCAGAGATTTCGCTCACATTTTGGCCGCTCAGGAAATAAGGCTGCGATTCAGTTCGCATGTTGGTCGCGCGAATCTGTTTCGTGTCGACGTTATAAATGCCGCTATCGGCATGGTAGAACGAACTATTCTGGTCGGGCTGTTCATCGTTGTGCCTCTTGGAGCGCTCAGTGGGGATCGCCGTTGTCGGTTTATCGCGGTAGATCCGCACGTGGCCTCTCAGTTCCACCTCATGTGTGGTCGAATTGTATTGCGCGTAATCGGCGTAGATGTCTGTGTCGCCCACGTGAATGGCGACGTTGTCCCGCGCTGTGGCCACCCCGTTTTCATACGTAGTTTGCCCGGTTGACGTGATTTCAATCGGAGCATTCTCAGGAGTCTTGATTTCTCCTCTGATAAAACCGGCGCCCGCAAGAAGAGCGACGAGCAACAAAACCGGCTTTCGCATGGCGGACGCCGAAGGTACTGCATCAAAGGCTTCATGCAAAGCCAAAAGCACCCTGCGCTGAGCTCCAGAACGTTGGCAAACTTGAAGAATTGAGTCGAGAGTCATCGAATTGACAATCGCAAGCCTGCCACTTGCTGATTGACTCCGCAGCTTAAAACAATGGTGTGGCGCGCTCCCGCTACTGGAATGCGCAAAGGCGATATCCGCAACGGAATTGTTGCTTCTGCGTGAAGCAGCGGCGGAAGCTCTCCACAGCGCAAAGCTTGGCTTCCCAAAATGACCTGCCAGAGTCCCGCAGCACCGACGCTTTCACCCAGCGCTGGCTTCGCTGTATAGACAAATGCATTCGGGATAATCCCCTGTACGGCTCCGCATTCCGCCTTATCGATAAATGTGCCGTTCGCGCTCGAGATAACAAAATCGATTTTGGCTTGGCTGAGGTCGTAGAGAATTTGCTTTATTTTTCCTTCTGTTTCCGCCCGTGTCCGGTAATGCCCGCCAGCTTGAGTCGCTTCAATTATTATCGGGCCATCTCGCCCAATCAGGATTGCTCCCGCCCCTTCGCTCAAAATCATTCCTCGATCGATTCTGGCGAACGGCTCCACCGGAGGCGCTAAACGGAGCAGACGCCATCGCCGATACGCGTCGCACAACAGCCAGTCGACTTCTTCCGCCCCCACGACCAGGCAATAGTCCAGCGCCTCATTCGTCATTAGATCCTCGGCCATTTTTATTGCCATGAGACCCACCGCGCTATCGCCCACCAGAGTGTAGGTTGCGCCGGTGATGCCGAGAATCGCTGCGAGATGGCTTGCCGGCGCGTTGAAGACCGTTTCCGGAAACAAGAGCGGACTGGCCGATTGCGCGCCCGTCTCAACGATGTCGCGATAAAACCGCTTCGTGTAAATCACCCCGCCATTTGAGATTGCGAAAACGAGCGCAATTCGCTGCGCGCTCTGCGAATCGGGCTTTACTCCTGCGGCTTCCAACGCCTCCACACCTGCGGCCGCTGCAAAACGCGAAATCACACTGGCCCGGCGGAGGCGTGGATGAGCGGCCGAACTGGCTAGTGCGGATTCAGGAACGTGAAAAACGCTGTAACATTGATCGCCGAATTGATCCGTAATTTTTTCCGCGCGCGCCTCCTCACCCTGCAGCAAACGTTCCCACACCGGATCAACGCCGCTCCCAAGGGGCGTAATCCACCCCATGCCGGCGATTGCCAGATTCATGCCTCGAATTTACGCATCAGAATCGACGCGTTCGTCCCGCCGAAGCCGAAGGAGTTCGAAAGAACCGTGCGCAGAACCGCGGACTGCGCTTCGTTCGCTACAACGTTTAGATCGATATCTTCATCTGCAGCGTGAAAATTGATGTTGGGAGGAAGAAATTGATGCTGGAGGGCCAGGAGGGAGATGATCGCTTCGATAGCGCCGGCTGCCCCTAATGAATGACCCATCATGCTCTTGGTCGAGCTTACCGGCACGCGGTCAAATAACGCGCTGATTGCTTTGCCTTCGGCTGCGTCGTTAAAGGCCGTAGCTGTTCCATGCGCATTGATGTAGTCGACTACGTCCGCTGAAATGTTAGCGCTCCCCAAGGCTCGCTCCATCGCCTGCCGCGGTCCGATACCGGAGGGATCCGGCTGCGTCATGTGAAAATTATCAGTGGAAATGCCGTAGCCGATTATTTCCGCGAGAACGCGCGCGCCACGCACTCGAGCAGCATCGAGGTTCTCCAAGGCCAGAACCGCCGCGCCTTCACCGAGAACCATGCCAGTGCGATCTCGATCAAACGGACGGCATTTCTCTGGCGTCGAGGCTCGAAGCGAATCAAAGCCGACGAAGACAAGCTCCGAGAGTGCGTCATACCCACCCGCCAGCAGTCGTTGATAGCGACCTGATCGCACACACTCGAAGGCGTGACCGATCGCGTTTGTGCCCGAGGCGCAGGCATTCGCAATGACCTGGCATGGCGCAGAAATTCCGAATGCCTCTTGCGCATCAATTACCGGCTTTTGCGCGGGATAGTTCGCGATCCAGGTCGGCGAACGTCGTAAGCTGCTGTTTCGATTTAACGAGCGAAAATAATCCTCGCCGTAAGACATGCCACCACTCGTTGTTCCAACGACTGTTAACTCGGGTTTGAATTGCGGCTCTTGCGTCAGCGCTTCTCCCAGCGCTTGAATCACCATGTGCGATGCACGATGCCGCCGTCGGGCGTGAGCTCCGTTACACCGCCTCTCGAGCAGACGCTCATCGGGCAGTTGACCCGCAGTTTTGCATCGACATCCAGTTACCGAAAATCGCGTTACTCCATTGACGCAATCGCGCGCCTCGCGCAACGAATCGAGCGTTTCGCTCAACCCGAATCCCAGCGGGCTGACCACGCCCGCAGCCACCACCGCGACGCGGGCAGCGCCCCTTTTCTCATTCGTATCATTGGATTTAGCCATTTTTCGACAAGGAAAAATTGATTCCTGATTCTTATTGCATTCTTAAAAGAAGCATTTTACTAGTCACGAAACGGAAAAACGGAAGCTCGGCAGTTGGTGGATTGTCAGTTGAGTTTATTCAGTGGCGATTTGAAATCCGATAAGCGGGAACAGTGACCTGGCTGCGTTTTCCAGAATAAACTCAATGGGAACTAAATTATACGTAGGCAATCTTTCCTTCAATACGACGGAGAACGAACTGCAGGAGCTTTTTTCACAAGCTGGCGCCGTGCAGGAAGTCACTCTCATGCAGGATAAATTCACCGGCAAGTCGCGTGGCTTTGCTTTTGTGACGATGGGTTCGGAACAGGACGCTCAAAATGCCATTTCCAAACTCAACGGCCAAACCGTTGAAGGCCGGCCACTGACTGTGAATGAGGCCCGCCCGCGAGAGGCGCGACCACCCGGTGGTGGCGGACGCGGATATGGCGGGGGCGGGGGCGGCTATGGCGGCGGCGGCGGCGGGTACGGTGGTGGCCGCCGCGATGGTGGCCAGCGAAGAGGCCATTAAGATTCGGAAGAGCCGATCGGCAGAGAATTGGGCAGGGCTGGATTCGAACCAGCGAAGGCGTAAAGCCAGCAGATTTACAGTCTGCCCCGTTTGGCCACTTCGGTACCTACCCGTCAATGCGAGCGTTGATATAGGCTCGCGCTGTGCGCCTCGCAAGTGGTTTGGACGTCGGCGCGCTGCTGTAGCCGTCACGCTGTTCGCCGTGGCAAATCCGCCTTTCGCGGCCGGGCGACGCAATCTATGGTTTTGCGAATTTGACGACAGGGGGCTCCGAAATAAAACCGCTGTCTTTCAACCGAAGAAGTTGGCAATCGTGCCGGCTACGTAGCGCTTAGCTTTGCGCACGGATCGCTGCCTCGTTCAATTCGAACTTTGCTGGTCCTTGTCTGCACCAAAATCAGGGTTCGCCGGCTTGCCAACGCCATTGACCTTCCAATTCGAGCAAGTTACTCTGCCAAATCATGGCGCTGTTGCGCGGGCTCTTTTGGTTCGTTCTGTTTATTGTTCTGGCTTTTTGCTTTGTCGTGTTATTCGAGTACGGACCACACGACTTTACCAATGGGTGTCAGAAGGAATTCGCCCGGGTGAAATCATTCGTCGTGAAGCAGACGGAGAAAGTTGAGAAATCGAAGAAGCAGCGCTGATTTTCATTCGACGAACTCCACTTCGATTGCAGCGTCAATGTAGCCTTTATCGCGCGCGTCGCCCAGGAACTTGCGGATCGCCGCGCGTCCAATCCCGCCGTAATCGCGAGTAAATTCGTTCACGTACATTCGGATGAATTTGCCCGCGAGGTCCGCGTTCATGTCGCGTGCATAAGGAAGCGAATGGCGCACAGCCTCCTCCCGATGCGCCAGACCAAACTCGATGCTTTCGCGGATAATCTCGAGCAGATCGTGCTGCATTGCCTTCGGGATGTCCTTGCGCAGGACATTGCCGCCAAGCGGAAGCGGCAAACCTGTTGCGTGCTTCCACCATTCGCCGAGATCGATCACTTTCTGAAAACCGGACCGCCCATAAGTGAGTTGGCCCTCATGAATGATTAAACCGGCATCGGCGCGACCGTCGTTTACCGCGTCGAAAATTTGATCAAAAGGGACGACAACAAACTCGAATTCTCCAAGGAAAAGCTGAAGCGCAAGAAATGCGCTCGTCATCTTTCCCGGCACCGCGATTTTCCTTCCGCGTAGAAAATCCCGTGCCGCCGATTCGTGGAGTGCCCCCCATTGCTCCGGCGTTGGATGTTGGATGTTGAATGTTGGATGTTTTCGGATAACGACCGGCCCATACCCATCGCCCATGCTGGCCCCGCAGGGCAGCAACGCATAGCGTTTACTCACATATGCATATGCATGGATTGAGATCGCTGAAATGTGCAGTTCGCCCCGGAGCGCGCGTTCATTCAGCGTCTGAATATCTTCGAGGCGATGTTCGAACCGATAGCCACGGAGATCGATCTTGTTTTCCGCCATCGCATAGAACATGAATGCGTCGTCTGGATCAGGTGAATGACCCAGCGCAAAAACACCGCGCTCCGCCGCCATGGCCGGACGCTATCCGTTTCATCCGTTGCTGCAAACGGGGCGCCGCCGGTTGCGGGCTCTTTTTTTCCTTCCCTGTGCGCCGATTTACACCGCTTCGGAGCTGGCGCGACAGCTGCCCGCACTAAATCATGCAAGGCGCGGCGAGGTATGATGAAATCGTGCCTGACACCGGGATCAGCGATCCCGGCTACAACAGAAGGCCAGTGGAAAATAGATCATTGCGGTTTGCGTTAACTGCGCTGCTTCGGTAGCCTCAGGCGCATGGCAAGATCCGGTCTTGGCAAAGGCCTTGGAGCACTCATTGGCACTCCCGCTGTCCCGAAACGAGCGGATGCGGTCGAATCGGGCGAGAGAGTCCACCAGATTGATCTGGTAGGCATCGTCCCCAGCGCATTGCAGCCGCGTAAGGATTTTGGGCGCGAGGCGTTGCAGGAACTGATCGATTCAATTCGGCAGCACGGCATTATTCAACCGCTCATTGTCCGGCAGGTTGGCGCGCGATTTGAGCTGATCGCGGGTGAACGGCGCTGGCGCGCGGCACAGGAGGCCGGTCTTACTCAAGCACCGGTGATTATTCGAAGCGCGAGCGACATGGAAGTGCTCGAACTATCGCTCATTGAGAACTTGCAGCGCGCCGACCTGAACCCGATCGAAGAAGCACAAGGCTACGCCAGATTAGCCAATGAATTTGGCATGCGGCAGGAGGACATCGCGCTAAAAGTGGGGCGGAGTCGGGCGGCAGTAGCCAATGCGATGCGATTACTTGATCTGCATCCGCAGGTGCAAGTCTGGCTTGCTCAGGATTTACTTTCGGTCGGTCACGCAAAAGTCTTGCTTGCATTAAAAGCGCCGGAGGAACAACTGTTGGCTGCTGAAACGGTTCTGCGTCGGAACGCCACGGTCCGCTCCACAGAACGATTGGTGGCCCGCCAGCTTGGAATCGGACGTTCCCGGCGAAGGTCCCGACGCGTCGGGACCGAACAAGGGGCTGCGTCTGCCGCAATCGAAGATTTACAGAATCGATTGCAAGAACAGCTTGCGACGCACGTGACTATTCACCACGGAGAGAAACGTGGGCGAATTGAGATCGAATACTACGGAAACGACGATCTCCAGCGGATTCTTACTGCTCTCGGACTGACGCCGAGCGAGAGCTGACTTCGCTGCGCTCCGTGGCGTTGACGCGCTAAATCGTTAAACTGTGAATCGAGTCGCAATTACTGTAGCCGGCATCGGTGATGCCGGTTTTGCAAACCTGCGCGGTGCGGACCGGGATCACCGATCCCGGCTACAACGACGCTGGCCGGCGTTTTCTTTCCTTCTTCGATTGCGTCGCTCTGCTCTCGCTCCTTTCGTCGTTCTTTTCGTTGTCTTGACACTGAGCGCTGAGTCGCCGGGTGCGCCGCAGGCGAAGATTTGGGAAGAGTTTTCCGGTGAGAAAGCTTTGGCTCATGTTCAGCGGCTCGTTGATCTCGGGCCGCGTCCGCCCGGGTCTGGGGCGATCGAAAAATCCAGGGATTACATCGAGAATCAGCTCCGACTCTCGGGTTGGCAGGTGACGCGGCAGGCGTTCACGGACGACACGCCACGCGGCAAAGTTCAGTTCCTGAATCTCATTGCGCGATTCCCGGGGCAGCGGAGCACCGGGCCCTCGTTTTTGTTGTGTTCCCATTACGATACAAAGACGTTCGACACGATCCGCTTTGTCGGAGCGAACGATGGCGGTTCGAGCACTGGCTTGCTGTTGGAATTGGGTCGGGTGCTCGGGCGGCATCCAAATCTGGCTGCAAAGATTGAGCTGGTATTTTTTGACGGCGAGGAAGCGTATGAGCATTTTTCCGAGCACGACGGCCTTTACGGGAGCCGGTATTTTGCCAGGCAGCTTGGTGGCAGCGGCGCCAAACAATTTCGGGGCGGAATCTTATTCGACATGGTTGGCAACCGTTCTCTAAAGATCACTTTGCCAGCTGATTCGCCCGCGGAAATGGCACGAGACGTTTTTGCGTCAGCAGAGGCACTCAAATTACGAAGTCATTTTACTTACCTGGACCGGGAAATGATCGACGACCACATGCCTTTGAACGAAATCGGAATTCCGACGATCGATGTGATTGACTTTAGTTTCCCCTGGTGGCACACGGCCGAGGATACGATGGATAAGCTCAGCGCGCAGAGTCTCCAGATCGTCGGCTCGGTCGCCGCGTATTACCTGTCTGAATTTGCGCTAAAATGAAACGCCGATCTTCTGGGCGGACCCGGGGTCACCGGTCCCCGGCTACAACGATGCGTTGTTCGCGTGAAGCGAGGCGGGGTTATAACGCTTATGCAATTCTAGAAGACCGCCAAGAAACAGCTGATAGGCCCCGGCTACAGACACAGGCTAACTTTTTTGGCGCTTCAGGAATCGAGAATCCACAAACTTCTGTATTGCCTGCGGACGCTTTTGCCCGCAGTTTGACCAGGAATTCCCACCTCGAACGCAGCGCCTGACTTTAATGCCCCATTCAAAGCGCCAAAAGATTGGAGTGATCGGCCTCGGAATCATCGGGCGCGGAGTGACTGCAAATCTTCGCAGCAAAGGGTTTCAGGTCTTCGTTTGGAACCGGACGCCGCGCCCTGTTCCAAATTTTGTAGGCTCACCGGCCGAACTGGCGGAGATCTGTGATTACATCCAGATTTTTGTTTCCGACGACGAAGCTTTGCTGCAGACCGCCCACCAGCTCAGTGAAAAACTCGCACCGCGGCACATCGTTATTGCGCATTCGACGGTGACTCCGGATTCCATGCGGGCCGCGGCGGAAATTGTCGAAAGTCGCGGCGCGCGCTTTATCGAGGCGCCGTTTACAGGCAGCAAGATTGCGGCGGAAAAGGGCGAATTGGTTTTTTACGTTGCCGGCGACGAGGCAACATTGCAGGAGGCACGTCCTATTCTCGAAGCGAGCAGCAAAGAGATCATGAAGATCGGCGAGCTTGGCCAGGCGACGGCGATGAAAATCGCAACCAACATGGTCACGGCCGCGAGCGTCCAGGCCACTGCGGAAGCTTTGGGGCTGATCCAGGCTTTAGGTTTGCCCCTGGAAAAGTTCGTCGAGGCGATGAAGGGGAATGCGAGTCATTCTACGACTTTGGCAATGAAAATGCCGAAAATGATCAAGCGCGATTTTGAGCCGCATTTTTCCACAAAGCATATGCTCAAGGATATGCAGATCGCGAATCAGCTTGGTTTGTCGAACTACCTCGACCTTGGAGTGACCGCCGCTGCCCGCGACCAATTGCTTGAGCAAATGCAGTGGGGTTATGGAGACGATGATTTTTCCGCGGTCGCGCGCAAATATTTGCCCGAAACTGAATCGACTGGTCACGAGGAGCCTCGACTGGCAGAACGGGAGGAGCAGACCAGCGCTGAGGCAACCGCGCCAGCGCCGGAGGTAGCGCCCGTCTTAGCCCAGATGTCCTTGCCGCCTTCGGTCGCTGCGGCGGTCGTCGCCTCGGCCGGTGCCGGAGAGGCTAAGGAGGCGATACCAGCGCGTCGCGGCTTTCTCACGCAGCTATTGCGCCGCGCTCGGCAACTTCTAAAACAACCCGTCTCGTCCAAAGAGGGATGACGCCGCCGCTTCAGATAAAGCAAGACGCCTTTCTTGATTTCTCCGGACGCACAAAGCTTCGTGTTACGGGCAATGACAGGCTTCGTTTTCTGAATGGGCAGGTTACGAATGACGTGCGCAAGGCTGGCGAAGCAGTCGCAGTTGAGGCGTGCGTGCTCAACGCGAAAGGCAAGATGAACGCGCACATTTTCGTTTCCGCGGCGCCGGACTGCTTTTGGCTCGATGCCGATCGTGAACTTCGAGAAGCACTCCCGGTCAGACTGGAGCGGTATGTAATCGCCGACGACGTTCAGATTGAAAACGTCACGGATCGATTATCGGTCTTTCATGTCTTGTCGCGAGCGGCGCCGAACCTAAGCGACTGCAGAATTGTTTCATTACGCCGCTTCGCCGAGCCGGGATGGGATATATGGGCGGACGCAGCGGCGCATGATGATGTTTCGCGACAATTGTCGTCGACGTTTGACCACCTCGATCCTGCGACTGCGGAGATCATGCGAATTGAAGAAGGCATTCCCCGCTGGGGGCGCGAACTGACGGAAGAGATTATTCCAATCGAGGCCAACCTGGAAGAGCGCACCGTCGATTATGAGAAAGGTTGCTACATTGGCCAGGAAGTAATCTCGCGAATCAAGATGTCCGGTCAGACCAATAAGCGATTATCCGGGTTGATTTCCCTGGATGGTGTCCCGCTTCAGGGTGGCATGAGACTCGCCTCCGCGCCGGAGAAAGGCAAAGAAGCCGGCTGGATCACGAGCGCAACGCGCAGTGAGAAAATCGGAAAGGAAATCGCGCTCGGTTATGTGAAACGCCGCTTTAATAGTCCCAGCGGAAAGCTGGATGCGCTCGCGCCGGAAAATTCCGGCGCAGTGGCAGCAATTCCAGTTGAAGTGGTCCCGCTTCCATTTCTATAAAGCCCCGCGATTCGTTTCGCGGCCGCATGTGCCATGTTTTGTAATTTCTTTTGTTTTTGGCAGTTGCGTAAATTTTGAGCTTGCGTTTTGAAGATTGCTGCGTGTAAAGTCCGCACTCCAGTATTTTTGTCACTCAATCGTCACTCTTATTTATGAATCAACGCTTAATCGCAGAAATTGGCCGTACCCAGCGGCTCGAGATTGTTAACTCGCTCAAGCGCAGCAGAGGAATGTCCGTCAACGAGCTCGTTGACAAAATGAAGATGAGCTACATGGGCATCAAGCAGCATTGTCTCACTCTTCAGCGCGATGGTTATCTGGATACCTGGCGCCGCCCGCAAAAGATGGGTCGCCCGGAAATGGTTTACCGCCTTACCCGCCGCAGCCATGATCTTTTTCAGGCCGATAGCCATCAGTTTACCCTCGACCTGTTGAAATCAGTCCAGGACATTTACGGGCCAAACGCGCCGGAGAAGCTCCTTTACAATATCTTCGAAAAAAAGACCGCGGCGCTCAAAGCCAGGGCGAAGGGGCAAACAGTGGCCGAACGCGCCAAATGGCTCGCCCACGTCCGCGATGGTGAGGGCTACATGGCCCAATTTACCAACGGAGACGAGGGCGGACCCCGGATTGTCGAATGTCATTCGCCGATTTTGAATTTGCTGGACCGTTATCCGATCGTTAGCCGCTTTGAGCAGGATATGTTCGAAGCCATTCTCGGCACTCGCGTGCGCCGACAAATGATTCGCAACTCGGGGCTGTACGAGTGCGCGTTTTATTTCGCGGTGTAGTACCGCCGGTTATCTTCTTCGGATCACCGAGATTTTTGCTTTCGCAGGCAGCGAATCTCGGTTGATTCATGGCCCATGCCTCGGGCCTTTCCTTCCGCGGTCATCGAGAACTTGCAGCCTTTGATCGACGGCGGGCGCTATCCGGTTAAGCGCGTCGTTGGCGAAGATCTTGTTGTCGAAGCGGACATTTTTAAGGATGGACACGATGTGGTTGCCGCCGTCCTGAAATGGCGCGTTCTCGGAAAGCGCGCCTGGCGTGAAACGCCCATGATTTTCGTCGATAACGATCGCTGGCGCGGTGTGTGCACTCTTTACGATGAGGCCCTCCACGAATACACCGTCGAAGCATGGACAGACACTTTTCGTAGTTGGCAGGGCGAGTTCGCCGCCAAATTTGAGGCTGGCATTACCGCCCTGCGGAGCGAAGCAATGGAAGGCGCTGCTTTGGTCGAAGCTGCTGCCCAGCGGGCGCGCGACCGGGCAGATGCGGCGCGTTTGCTGGAATTTTCCGAGCAAATCTCCACGGCTGCCAATTCAGAAATTAATGCCATCGCACAATCCGGCGAGCTTGAGGTGCTGATGGCGACTTATCCGGATCGCTCCAACGCGACGCAATATGCTCCAGCTCCACGCGCTGTTATCGATCGTCCAGCGGCGTTGATTGGCGCTTGGTATGAATTTTTCCCGCGCTCGGCAGAAGGCCGCGGCGATCGCGGTTCGACTTTCCGCGATTGTTTGCCACGGGTGGAAGACGCAAAGGCGATGGGCTTCGACGTCATTTATTTTCCGCCGATTCATCCCATTGGGCACACCAACCGCAAGGGCCGCAATAATTCGATTACCTGTGAACCTGGCGACCCGGGCGTGCCCTGGGCAATTGGCAGTGAAGCGGGCGGACACAGGGCGGTCGAGCCTTCACTCGGGACGCTGGCCGATTTCGACTGGCTTGAAAAACAGATACGAAATCGCGGAATGGAAATCGCGCTCGACTTCGCGCTCAACTGCTCACCCGATCATCCTTACGTCAAAGAGCATCCCGATTGGTTCTACAAGCGCCCGGACGGCACGATCAAGTACGCGGAGAATCCGCCGAAAAAGTACGAAGACATTTATCCACTGAACTTTCGGTGCGAAAACTGGCGCGAGCTATGGGCAGAGATGAAGAGCATTGTGCTGTTTTGGGCCGAGCGCGGTGTGCGCATCTTTCGGGTCGATAATCCGCACACCAAACCCGTCGCTTTCTGGGAGTATTTGATCAAAGGTGTCCGCGAGAAATATCCCGACGCGGTCTTTCTAGCCGAAGCATTCACCAGGCCGAAAATGATGAAAGCGCTGGCCAAAGCCGGCTTTAGTCAGAGCTATACCTATTTCACGTGGCGAAATTCTAAACGTGAGCTCATCGAATATTTTACGGAACTGACGCAAACCGAGATGAGCGAATATTTTCGCCCTAATCTTTGGCCGAACACGCCGGACATCCTGCCGTTTGTGCTTCAGGACGGCGGTCGGCCAGCGTTTATGATTCGGGTGGTTCTCGCCGCAACGCTCTCAACTCTCTACGGCATCTACAGCGGATACGAACTGTGCGAGAACGAGGCTTTGCCGGGTCGTGAAGAGTATCTCGATTCCGAAAAATACCAATTCAAAGAGCGCGATTGGAACGCGCCGGGAAACATCAAGGACTGGATCGCGCAGTTAAATAAAATCCGAAAAGAAAACCGCGCGCTTCAGCTTTACACGAATTTGCGATTCTACCCCGCCGAGAATGACGCAATTCTGTTTTATGGCAAGATGACCGCCGCGCGCGATAACATCATTCTCGTCGTCGTGAACCTCGATCCGCATCGGACCCAGCATTCTTTCGTCGATGTGCCCATTGATCAGTTCGGACAAATGGAGAGCGATGCCTATGAGGTGCACGATCTGCTCAGCGGCGCCCGTTACATCTGGCGCGGCCGCCGAAATTACGTCGAGCTCGATCCAGAAATTCAGCCGGCCCATATTTTTCGGGTGCGGCGCTGGGCCAGCGGCGATCGATTCGTTTAGCAATCTGGCGAGCTCATTTGTGTTTGATCTCTCAGTTGCGCGTTTGCATCGGCTGATCGCTCCGCCTATCGTTACCAAATTTCTGGCATGAAAATTTCGTTCCTGCTGTTTGCTGCGCTTGCAGGCGCACCTTCTCTGCTCGCACAAGAGGCCACCCCGCCCCTGGTGCCCGATGTTCCCCACTCACAAACGATCCTGGACACGCTCGTTAACGCGGGGCCAGTGATGATCCCGCTCTTTCTCTTATCAATCTTTTCCGTCGCGCTCGTGATTGTTTACTTGATGACGATCCGCCGTGGCGCGGTGGTTTCGAGCGGTTACATGGCGACGGCCGACGCACTTTTGCGCAAGCGTGATTATCTTGGATTGCTTGCCGTTTCCAATCGGCATGGCGAAGCGATCGCGCGAGTCGTGCAAAAAATCCTCGATTTCACAACCAAGAATCCGCATGCGGATTTCCAGCAGCTCCGCGAAATTGCCGAGACGGAGGGATCGCGAGTCGCGGCGAGTGTGAATAATCGTGTTACTTATCTCGCCGATATCGGAATGATCGCACCGCTGCTCGGCCTGCTTGGCACGGTCTTCGGAATTATCCACTCCTTCGGCGCACTTGGAGCCGATATTGGATCAGCGCGTTACATCGCTCTCTCGCGAGGGATCAGTCAGGCGCTGGTGAACACGGCCGCCGGGCTGGCCATCGGTATTCCGGCGATGATGTTCTACGCTTTTTTCCGCGGAAAAGCCCAAAAGTTGATCTCGGAATTGGAAGCTGCTTCCACGCATGTTTTGGCTTTGCTTTCGTTGCAGTACGGCAAGCGGGGAGTCGAGCGAACCCCTGTGCTAATCGAGGACGAACTATAAGCTGCCCATTCTCGCGGTAATTCGCAAGATCCACATCTTCTTTGTAATATGAATCTGCGTGGTCGCGCGCCCCTGCATCATCCCGGTATTCAACTGGCGCCGCTGGTCGATGTCCTATTGTTATTGTTAATTTTTTTCCTGCTAACGTGGAACGCGGCCCGCACTGAGAACGAACTGGATGTCAAGGTGCCAAAGGCTTCGGCTGCGAAAGAAAAAAGCGCGCCAATTGGAGATGTCGTCGTCAATGTAAAAGCGGATGGCAACGTTGTCGTGAATCGCCGAACTTTGAGCGGACCGGAATTGACCGAGTTGCTGAAAAGTTTGGTTCAACTAAATCCCGAGCAAGCCGTGGTGATTCGCGGCGATGAAGCTGGCGCTTACAAAAGTATCATTGGTGTCTTAAACATTTGCACCGAAGCAGGAATAACCAACGTGGCTTTCGCGACGGCAAAATGAGAACCGCGCGCAGCGCAACCGGTCTGTTGGGGCTGGCAATGCTTTCGATGGCGAGCGCGTCCCTCGGTCAATGGCAGCCTGAAGTGCGTCGCGCACGGCCCATAGATGAGCCGCCGGTTGCGCGCGCGGTTCCGTTGGAGGAACCAACCGCAAGATCGTCTCGCCCGCTAGCGGACGATTCTTCCGAACCGTCAGCGCGAGAAAGCGAAGCGCCTGACCGCCGCCAGCTCGATTACGCGAACGCGCTTTTCACTCGCAAACTTTATGATCTTGCGATCCCGGAATATCAAAAATATCTCGATGATTATCCGGGGCTTTCTGGCCGGGCCAACGCTTATTTTTCGCTGGCCGAATGCTATCGAAATCTCAATCGCCTGTCGAGCGCTCGCACAAACTTCCAGAAAGTACTGAACGACTACGGCGATAGTGAATTTGCCGGACCCGCCGCTTACGCTCTCGCTGAGACGGCGTTTACACAAAAGGACTATGCCGCGGCCCTTCCGCTCTTTCATCGGTCTGCCGCGAAATCAAAGGAATCGGCAGTGGCGCTTTCGGCGCGCTATTTCGAAGCGCGTTGTCTTGAGGTTCTCGGACGCAAAGAGGAAGCCTCCGATATTTATCTGGAGGTTGCCGAGGCTGGAAACCCGAATCCCTATCGCGAGGATGCACGATGGACAGCGGCATCCATTCTCGTTGGACGAGGGAGAAAAATGGATGCGCTAAAGCAATACGAAGCTCTCTCGAACGAAGCGCAAAAACCCGCTTTAAAAGCCGAGTCAGCGGTGCGCGGGGGCATGATTGCTCTCGACCTGGTGCAAGCCGCGAAAGGCAAAGTCGACAAGGCAATGGTCGATAGAGCCACAACCTTATTGCAAAAAGGCCGTGCCCTCCCTGAAGCCGGAAAATTCCGCGCCATCGCACAGGTTGGTTTGCGTCGGCTGCAATATCAGACCGGCCAATACGCGCAATTGCTCGCCGATTATAAGAAAGAGCAGGAGAAACTTCCGGAAGCGGCCCAGGCCGAGGTGTTGTTGCTCGCAGCAAACAGCGAGCGGCAACTCGGTCACTCAAAGGAAGCTGAAGCGCTGTATCACCAGATTATCGCGAACCATCCGGATCGAGAGGAAGCAAAGGACGCTGCCTATCAGCGACTGATCAACGTATACAACTCCGATCCATCGGCGTTGCTCGCCGAAGTGAAAGAATTTCTCGCAACGAATCCAACAAACGAACGCGCCGACCAGGCGAAGCTTTTAAAAGCCGAAGCGCTCTACAAACAACAGAATTACACCCAAGCGGCGTCAATTTACGGAGAGCTGCGTGCCTCTGAGCTTTCCCCAAAGCTGCGTGCCGAATCTGCCTACAAGCTTGGGTTGTGTCATGTGCAGACGAAGAACACTCCCGGTATTATCGAAGCTTTTACCTATTACATGCAGACATTTCCAGATAACCCGCAAGTGCCTGCCGCATTGGCTCAGCGGGCTTTGGCTTACGAGCAGGACAAAAACTACGATGCTGCACTTTCCGATCTGAGCACGATCCTCACCAAGTATCCCAACGCGCATGAGCGGGAAGCAACGCTGCAGTTAAAGGCTTTGATCCTTGGGCAACAGGAAAACACGAAAGGCATGGTCGAAACCTTTCGCCAGTTTTTGAAAGAATTCCCGAAGAGTTCTGTCGCAGCGCAGGCGCAATACTACATCGGCAAGGCTGCGTTTGAGGCGAAGGACTATAAAACGGCGCTGAAGGCGCTCAATGCTGCCCGGCAACTGAATAAGGAGCAGTATTATAATCTCGCCTCGCTTCGGCTCATTTTGTGCCAGTTTTATTTGAGAGATCGGCCTGCTCTCACCAAAGAGGTGAACGATTTCATGGCGAACAGTCCGAACGTGAATGTCCCGCCAGAGGTCCTCGAATGGCTCGGAATCGAATACTACAACGAGAAAAATTTCCAGGCCGCGGAAAAATATCTGAGTGCGCTTGGAAAGATCGATAATCGCGGCAGCGTTAAGCCCGATTTCTTGTTTTACCTGGGAGACACCGCTACGAAGCTGAAAAACTTACCCGAAGCAGAGGATGCATTCGGCAAGTATTTGCAGGTCGCCAAAGATCCCGCGGGAAAGGCGAAAGTGTTGCTGGCGCTCGGCGGGGTCAAGATCGGCGTCCACAAACCCGACGACGCTCAAAAGATTGCCGAGGAAATCATGGGGTTGCAACCGGAGGGTCGTGTGAACGCTGAAGCGCGTCTGCTGGCAGGCGAGGTTCAACTGGAGCGCGGACATTTCGATGACGCCGGCAAGGCTTTTAAGGGTGTCGCTTTGCTTTATGATGATCCAGCTATTACGCCTCGTGCGTTGGACAAGGCGGCGTTGGCATATCGGCAAGCCGGTAAAACCGAGGAAGCAGATCGGCTGATCCGGGAGCTACGCGAAAGATATCCGAATTACGCCGGCAGTTAAATCGAGATTTTGCGCGCGCCCTTAGCCGCGTCCCTATTGATGTGTGGGATCGACAAACATAATTGCTAACGCGCAGTAGATTTGATTGGATCCGCGCATGGTACGGTTTCGTTCTCTCCTCGCAGAATTTATTGGAACATTCGCGCTGATCTTTGTCGGCATCGGTGCGATTAAGACCGCGGGGCATGATGTGCTTGCCGTCGCGCTCGCTCACGGTCTCACAATTGGGGCGTTTGTCTCCGCGACGCTGCACATCTCGGGAGGCCAGTTAAATCCGGCGGTAACGTTCGGCCTCGTTTGCGGCGGTCATATGAAATGGACGAACGCACTCCCCTACTGGATCGCGCAATGTCTCGGCGGAATCTGTGCTGCTTTGATTTGTCGCGGTCTGTTCGGGCGCGATGTCGTCATTAATGGTACTCCCCAGCTTGCCATCAATCTTGCCGCGTGGCAGGGAATTTTGGTCGAAGGGATTCTCACTTTCTTTCTCGTGTTTGTGGTTCATGGCACCGCTGTTGACGAACGGGGGCCGCGGCGCGTCGCCGGGCTCGTTATCGGAGCGACAATCACACTGGACATTCTGTTTGGAGGAACGCTTACCGGTGCGGCAATGAATCCCGCGCGTGTGTTCGGTCCGGCCGTTGCAGCAAATTTTTGGCACGACCATTATGTTTATTGGATCGGACCGTTAGTAGGCGGAGCGCTGGGCGGTTTTGTTTATCGGCTTTTGATCGAACGACGACCCGCGACAGCTTGAGAGAATAACCCAGCGTTTTGTATTCCCTCAGCGCTGATTGATTCGCCGCACACTTCGTGAAGGAGAGAGGCGGGAGACGGCGCGAAACAGATAGAAGATACTAAACCCGCTGGCCGCACTGACTAAAAGTCTATCTTCCGATCATTGCGAGCGTTGCAATCGGCAGCGGCCCGAGAAATTCTTTTGGATTCTCAACTTGCAAAACCGGGCGGGCCAAATGCGCAATGAGAAGACTTGTATCCGGCATAGGAGCAATTCCGGCTTGGGCGGTGATTTCACATTCGGCTAATTGCTCAATTACGCGCGAGACCTTCGCGGTCAGATCGCGATGGTCAGTAAATTGGAGGGTGCAAACGCCCGGCGCAGTCGCTTCTACAAACGGGCTGAGCGTAAACGCGAAGTGAAGTAACATTTCCTGGATCGATTTTTCCTGCGCGTACGCGCGCGCTTTGATTATGATCTGCAAATATCGGGCCAAGGCCTGGCTTGGTGTCATTCCTTTGCAAATGCCGGCTTTTTCCGCAGCCTCGTTCAGTTGAATGATAACCGGTTTCTTTCCCTGTTCCTCAATTAACGCCACGGGTTTTGCGCGCAGTTCCTGCTGATGCCGTATTGCGGCCTGCAAATAAAACTTCGGCAAATAAATC
This sequence comes from Verrucomicrobiota bacterium, assembly GCA_005887825.1. Lineage (GTDB taxonomy): Bacteria > Verrucomicrobiota > Verrucomicrobiia > Chthoniobacterales > UBA10450 > Udaeobacter. The sequence continues at coordinate 35,453 of VBQC01000002.1, forward strand.
GTCGCAAACATCAACTTACTCCTCCGATTTCGGTGTTCTCTCGGTGGAGGTGTGATCGCTCCACGCGAATTCGCAGCCGTGAAATCGCGTTTTCCTCTTCAAAACTTCCCAGTGTCCAGGAATTTTCGAGAACAATTTTCAGTTGTGCGCTACTGACCATCCCTAGCCGTGTCAGGACCAGACATGCGGTTGGGGCTGATTCGACCAGCCGTTGCAAGCGATACCAGCTCGTCTGTGAAATTTTGCGCAATTCTTGCGGTGCATTGAGCACAAGATCGACAATCACCAGCGGAAAATTTCCATCGCGCAAAAGCAGATCAGCCGCTTTGATCGCTTCGAGAGCTTTGGTGCAACGCACCCAGAGAAGATAGCTCAAACACCCATTGCCTGGTCTGCCTGACCCAGAGGGATCAAACGAATCCCGCCCATCGATTAGAGCGAGGAAATAGCGATTACGATGCGCGGCTTGGAGAAGCGCGTGAATAAGCGAGGCGCTGCCGGCGCTGATTTGCGCACTGATTAATTCCGTGATCGCCCCTTTGGGCAAGCCTCCGCCAATCACTTGATCGAGAAAAGATAAACCGGTGATGAAACGACGCGTCGCCGCTGGCACAGGCGTATGCGTAAAGCGCTCCGCCAGCAGTTTCCGAAGATCGACAATCTTGCCGCGCGCAATCATTCGAAGAAAATATGGCAGGCTCCGCTATTATGTTCAAGCGAACATCATGACATTTAAGATGAACGCACCCGTCCGATCTGTTTTAGTAGAGTGCGTAACCGCGTCGTCGTTTCCTCGCGGTCCAACCGGTGCGCCGCGACATCGAGGACAAACGCTTCCCATTCGTTGGTCTTCAACTTCGCATTCGGCAATAAATCGTTACTCTCAAGAAAAACCAAACATGCGGCGAGCGCGGTTCGCTTGTTTCCGTCTACGAATGGATGATTTCGGCAAAGGTAAAAAAGATATGCTGCTCCAATCTCAATTGGATTCGAAATGAGCGGTTTCCCCATCATCGTTGCTTGGGGCGCTGCTACGGCCGATTCCAATAATGCTTCGTCTCGAATACCCCGCCCTCCTCCATGCGCGGACAATACTTCCCGGTGAATGGCTTTTACAGCCGCGACCGTCAGGTGCTTGATTGATTCGCTCAAGCCAGGCGTTTAAAAAGAGCGGAGTTCTTCTTGATCAATCGCTTCGCCGCTACCGCTGCTGTTTTTGGGGCAATGGTTGGGCGAACTGGTGTGAGAACGATCGAGCCACCCTCGTGAACAGTCACGTTGACTTCATCGCCCACCTTCAACCGCGCAAGATCCATCAGCGCTGCATCGAAGATGACGCCCTGAGAATTTCCCACCTTCGAGATCGTCTTAGTCATAATGTAATACTATGTTTTACCTGAGCATTCGCAACCGATTTTGAGCTCTGGCTTCCTGCCGCGCGCCATAGCCTGCGGAAAAAGCGGCTGCTCCGATCTATCCTGTCTCAGTGTCTCTTCCGCCGCTCTTGTTTGCGGATCAAGGACACCATCACGCCTTGAATCTTCAACTCGCGCGCAGGAGTCAAATTTGGGTACCGCGGGTTTTCGGCTTTCAAATAGGGCCGGCCATGCTCGACTACGTAACGCTTCAAAGTCGTTTCGCCGTCGATTAACGCCGCCACGATATCGCCGTTGTGCACCTCCTTGCTGTCCTCCAGAATCACGATGTCGCCATCGATAATGTGAGCGCCGATCATCGAGTCGCCACGGACACGCAAGGCGAACTTTTCTCGATTTTTTAAAACATTGGCCGAGCGCGTATCGAGCGAGACGTGGCCCTCGATGGTCTGCTCAGTCAACGCCGACATCCCTGCCGGGATTTGCCCGTAAATCGGAATATCGGTGATCCTGACTTTCATGGCTGGAGTAATCAACGCCCGGGCTTTGCGTGCATGACGGTCGAGAAAACCTTTCCGCTCGAGCGCGGCGATGTACTGCATTACCGAAGTCTGACTGGCGAACCCGAAATGAGTTTGGATTTCGCGCGTGCTCGGCGTAATCCCTGTCTCGCGTTGCTCGCGCTGGATAAAATCGAGCACGTTTTTCTGCCGCTCCGTTAGCATGGTTTATATTGGCAAAATCATCGAACCGTGCAAGTTCAAATGAACAGATGGCTTCGGACGACTGGTGTTTTAGTTCTCAGTCTGTGTGCTTCATTGCAGCGAAATCACGAACTAAAATGGAATGCAGAGAAGTTAAAGCTTCCACGCAGCATAGTGATTCGCTACATTCTTGTGTTTATGATTAGATCAGGTTTGTTTGTTGTCGCGCTGTTTTGTTTCGTTGCGTCCCCGATTGTCTTCGCCGCGGATAACACGCCCAGCGAAGCGTCCATTAAACAACTCCTCGATGTGGGCCAAGCTCACAAATTGCTCGATGCCATGGTTGCGCAAATGGATGCCTATATGAAACAAGCCATGCAACAAGCGACCCAAGGCCAGCGCATTACCCCGGAGATCCAAAAAGATATCGAAAGACGTCGGGCTGAAATGATGGCCGCCATGAAGGAACTTATCGATTGGAATAAGCTGGAGCCAATGTACGTGCGCATTTACCAGAAATCGTTTACGCAAGGGGAGATTGATGGGTTAATTGCGTTTTATAAGACCTCCACTGGCCAAGCGCTTCTAACCAAGATGCCGGTGGTGATGCAAAACACGATGAACGAACTGCAGCAAATGATGCAGCCGATGATGCAACGGATCGGGCGGATGCAGCAGGAGGTTGTAGCGGAAATCCAAGCGGAAAAGAAGAAGAGCGGCGGCTAATGGGCCACGCTAGAACAAATAGCTCTGACCCGGCGATCGCTCGTTTCGATTAAACAGCGAAACTCTCGCCACAGGAGCAGTGCGCGACGGCGTTTGGGTTCGTTACTTTGAAGCCGCCTTTTTGCAGGTCCTCGCTGTAATCGAGTACAGATCCGCTGACAAAGAGCGCGCTCTTTGGATCGACAACGAGACGGATGTTCGAGGTCGGAACGAGAATGTCGCGCTCTTTCGGGCCGTCCACCAAATCCATGACATATTGCAGTCCCGAGCATCCGCCGCCGACCACGCCCAGGCGTAAGGCGCCATTTGGCTTGCCCTTTTCCTCCAGTAGCGATGCCAGTTTGCGCGCCGCACTCTCAGTGACGCTGATCAGGCGCTCATTGCCGATTTTATAATTGATTGCCGTCGATTCCATCGTCATCGAAGAGAATTAGGAAAGCAGAAACGCAGGAGTCGGCTTTTCAACTTTTTCCCGCTCCGTACTCGTAATTTCTTGATTCAAAATATTTTCTTCCGCGATCACCTCAACTTCGGCCAGCGTCGACACGTGTGCAAAGTTCTCACGCAACCGTTTCGCATTGGACATGGTCCGCGAGTAAGCCATCAGGCGCGCGCGCATCGATCGAATCGCGGGTTCCTCCGCGCCCCATTCGCGAACCGCGAGCTGGCAATGGCGCAGAATCAGGTTCCACTTTTCCGACAAGCTGGGTGCATCCATAATCTGTCCACTGGCGAGATGCTCTTTGATCTGATTGAAAATCCATGGGGCGCTCATGGCCGCGCGACCGATCATCGCGCCCGCGACTCCGGTTTCACGGCGTCGTTTCGCAACTTCGGCGGCACTGGATAGGTCGCCGTTCCCGATAACCGGAATTGGAACAGCAGCAGCAACTTCACCGATGATATTCCAATCCGCAGCGCCAGCATAACCTTGCGCGCGTGTGCGACCGTGCACAGTTATCGCCGTGATTCCTGCATCAACGAGCAGGCGTGCTACATGAGCGGCGTTGATCGAATCGGCATCCCAGCCAATCCGAATCTTGGCCGTCACCGGCACAGGCGCGACCGCCCGAACTACCGCGGTCGCTACGCTGGCCAAAGCCGGACAATCTTTCAACAACGCGGAGCCGCCATTTCTGGCAACCACTTTGTTGACGGGACAACCGAAATTTAGATCAATGAAATCTGGACGCACCCAATCAACGACTTGGCACGCCGCTTCCGCCATGTGTTGGGCATCGGCGCCAAAGAGTTGCACACCGATTGGCCGTTCGATCTCATCAAAGTCGAGGTATTCACGGGTCCGCGCATTGCGGCGGAAAATTCCTTCGGCAGAAACGAATTCGGTCGTGAGAACGTCGGCGCCATATTCTTTGCAGAGCTGTCGGAAAATTTTGTCCGACACCCCAGCCATCGGCGCGAGGTAAAGCGGAAATTGTTCGAAAAACCAGGGAAGAAGCATCTCGATCTTTCAACGATGTGCCGCGGTCTGGAGCAGGTTCGCGACTTCGTTTTGCACGTTTTCCAATTCGTCCAGCCGTAATTGCGGATCGGGCACGATGAATACATCGCCAGTCGCGCCGTGTTCGTAAATCAAAAGTCGGCCCGTCCCAGCTTGTTCGGTCTTAATTTGCTTCAGAACACGTTTGCGCTCGAGCATGGCAGCGAGGACGTAGCACGCATTCGCCGGCGGGTTCTCCGATGCAATTAAACGGCGAAAGAGCTGCTCCGCATTCTCTTTTGCCAGAGGCTCGGCCGGTGGCGGCGCCAGAGGTTCATAGCGTGATTTCCAAAATGAAAACGGCTGAATGTTCTCGTTGCGGATCCGCCACGCCTCTTCGCTCAAGTCCTGGCGTCGATAACCATCGGTGTCGTAAAATAGCAGGGTGTAGAAATACTCGCCGGCGGCAAAGGGTCGATGGGTCACGGCGCAGGCATCCGCCCGATGCTTGATCGCCCATTCGTTCGGGAGAGGGTTCATCGCGCAACTATACGTCGCGCGGTGAAAAGATGAAAGCCGGGCGCTTCGCGGTTGGAAGCGCGCAGATAGAGCAGATAGAGACCAATCGCGGCGAAAAGAACGTTCGGCGTCCAAGCCGCGACCCAGGGAGAGACACGGTCGCCTTCGCCGAGGGCCAGGAAAAGATGTACTAAAAAGTTCATCGAAAAGACGAGAAAAACCGCAGCCGCAACACTTGATAGCACGCCCCGGCGCGAATAGCCGATTCCGAGCGGGGCCGCGATCCAAACAACAACCAAACAAGTCCACGGCAGGGCAAGGCGATACTGCAGATGCGTGCGAAACGGCGCGAGCAAAGTAGCGGGAAAATCCGCATTGAAATGCAAATACTCCAGCAGTTCTGGCAAGCTTAGGAATTCTGCGCGCTCATTTGCGCTGCTGAGCCGGAACGGGGTTTCGCTCCAATGCTCGACCTTGAGCGAGGGATAAATCTGCTCGTCAACGATATTTCCCGTATGATCATAGTGAACGACTTTCACGTTCTCCAGATCCCAGGTTTTCGTTTCCGGGCGGTAAAAGGCGCGCGTCGCCAGATAATTCGTAACGATATTGTCGTTGGCGTCCTGTTGAAGCACCTGAACGCTATTAAACGTATTGCCGTGGGGGAGAAAACTCTGAATGAACCAGGTGCGCAAATCGGTTCGGTTACGAAAGATTTGTCCCGAGACATAGCGCTCGGGACGCGCCTGCGCTTCCGAGAGAAATGTTTTGCGCGCCATTTCCGCGTGCGGCGCTAGCGAATAATTTAGCGCCATGCTCGCTGCCACCGTGAGCAGCCCCATGCCGATCAATGGCAGGAGAACGCGCGGGAGACTTACGCCCGCGGTCAACATGGACACAACTTCGTTCGCGCGCGACATGCGGCCCAGCGTAAAAAGCAGCGCGAGCAGGAGCGAAACTGGCAGGAGAATGATGAAAACCTGTGGGACCTGCGTCGCATAATAACGACCGACGAGAAAAAGACTGATATGCTCGTCGAGAAAGGTCGAAATGTTGTCGCTGATATCGAAAATGAGCCAGATGGAGATAAAACCGGCGATGCAGTAAAGATAGACCTGCAAGAAATTACGAATGACGTAGCGATCCAGGAGTCTCATCGGGATTTTCGAATGTCGATCCGCGAATTACGATAGCATCTGGTTGGAGTATAGGCATCCTGCCTGTCCGGCGCGCGGGCTTCCGAGCCTGCGAAACGGCGCAGCGACCAAACCGGATAATTTCTGTCGTCTTTCGGCATCCGGAAAAGACCGCTATGCTGATTGAGTCTCAGAACCGGGCTATCTCCAAATGATCGCGCTGAAAGATTCTCTGGGCACCGAATTTGTCGAACGCGTTCGCGCATTTTTTTCCGACAACGGGCCGCTCTCGAAGGCGAAGAATTTCGAGTTTCGCCCGCAACAACAGGAAATGGCGGCAGCCATAGCGCGGGCGCTGGAAGAAGAGCGGCATCTTGTCGTTGAAGCGGGCACAGGCGTGGGCAAATCGCTCGCCTATCTCGCTCCGGCGATTTTGTTTGCGATCGAGCAGCACAAAAAAGCGATCGTTTCCACCCACACGATCAATCTTCAGGAACAGCTTCTTTACAAAGATATCCCCATTTTAAAGAAGATTTTGCCCGTTGAATTCGAAGCGGCTCTCATGAAAGGGCGGCAAAATTATCTCTGCCCACGACGACTGGAACGCGCGCTTCAGCAGCAAAATGAGCTTTTCACTGGCCCGGAGCAAAATGAGCTGACCAGACTCGCCGAATGGGCGGGCACGACCCGTGACGGCTCGCTCAGCGATCTATCAGTCGAGCCTGATCCAAAAGTTTGGACCCAGGTTTGCAGCGAGCCGCATATCTGCACGACGAAAAGTTGCGGACAATCGAATTGCTTTTACCAGCAGGCACGGAAACGGCTTCTCTCGTCGGACGTGATTGTCATCAATCACACTTTGCTCTTCATGCTTCTGGGAAGTCCGGACCAACAGGCAGAGCGGGAAAGCGGTTATCTTTTTCCAAACGACTTCATCATTTTCGACGAAGCCCACACGGTGGAACAAGTCGCCTCGCGCCAGATTGGCATCGGCATCTCGCAGTACGGTCTGAGATCGACAATCCAACGGCTCTACAACGCGCGCACCCGCAAGGGCCTGTTCACGGTCATGCGAGACGCAACCGGGGTGAGACTGGCGGCGGAGCTTGTCGATCGAGTAGAGCAGTTTTTCGCCGCGATTGAATCGTGCTCGGATTTCCGGAAAGGGCGCGAATTTCGTGTTCGCACGCCAGAGTTTGTTCCGGACACGATCACTGGACATTTGACCGCGTTGCAGGCGCGGATCAGCGATGTGGCGAGACGTGCCGATGATGAGTTTCTCAAGGCGGAATTGCAGGAGCTTGGCCGGCGGATTCGCGATGCACGCGACGGCACAGCCATTTTCCTGGAGCAAAGCGCCCGCGAACATGTTTATTGGGTGGAGCGCACCGGCAAGACCGCACAGTTTCTCTCGCTGAACGCGGCGCCCATCGACCTTGCGCCGGTGCTGCGCCGCATGATTTTTCGCGAAGACTGCTGCTGCGTCATGACGAGCGCAACGCTCTCAGTGGGCCGCTCTGATCTCGCTTATATCCGGAAGCGCATCGGGGCAGACGAAGCCGAGCCATTGTTGCTCGGGAGTCCGTTCGATTTTCGCACGCAGATGAAAATGTTCATCGTACAGAAAATGCCCGACCCGCGAGACGCCGGCTACGAGGAAGCACTCGAGCATTGGATCGCGCATTTTGTCGAGGAAACGGACGGACGCGCCTTTGTTCTTTTCACAAATTATCGCGGTATGCAGCAGGTGGCCGATCAAATGCGGGAATTTTTCGCAAACAAGAAAATGAACCTTCTTTTGCAAGGCGGGGGCGCTCCACGGGGTCGTTTGCTCGAACAATTCAAAACCACGCCACGCAGTGTGCTCTTTGGAACCAACAGTTTTTGGATGGGGGTAGATGTTCCGGGCGAGGCGCTCTCCAATGTGATTATCACGCGGCTGCCTTTCGCCGTGCCGGATCATCCGCTCATCGAAGCGAAACTTGAACTAGTCGAGGAGCGGGGCGGCGATCCGTTCACCGAATATTCGTTGCCGGAAGCAATCCTAAAACTTCGCCAAGGCGTCGGCCGTCTGATCCGAACAAAAAGCGATCGCGGTATCATTGTCATTCTAGATAACCGGATCGTGACCAAACCGTACGGGCGCGCATTTCTGCAAGCGCTACCGAAGTGTCCAGTGAAAATTATTTAGATCTAACCCGCAATGTTGCACGAGGTGACCCCGGCCTTTCGACTGGCCACAATTTCCTAATCGTCCAGCGTTGGAGCGATGAAACTTAGCACTGCAGTTTCGAAGATGGCGGTCCGGTTAGGAACGCACTGGTGGATGCTCGCGCTGACGGTCGTTTTGTTCGTGCTGGTGGCGGCTCTTGTCGATCTCAAGCCGGTGGTGGATGAGAATTTTTTCTTTTCAACCAGTGATCCCCAATTCCGCCAATCTAAAAAGATCGAGCAGCGTTTTCCGTCGCGGCCTGAAGTTATCCTGACTGTGTCGTCCCGGAATATTTCGTCACCGCGCTACCTCGGTCGGATCCAAAAACTCACTCAACAGGTCAACACGATCGATGCGGTTAGCGCCGTTAAAAGTTTGACCGCAGGACCGAAGAATTTTGCAGACGCGTTGGCGAGCCCATTTTGGAGCCGCCTCCTGATCGCTCCGGACCGCAAATCCAGCAATGTCATCGTGTTCATGGAAGGCAAGGACACCGAGAAGTCGATCAAGCATCTCGAGCAAATCATGCACGAGCTCGATGAGAAAGATTTTCGAATTCATATCGCCGGTCCGCCTTATGTCGTTGAGATGATCCGGCGGAGTCTGGCCCACGACTTCTGGTACTTCAGCCTCACCGCGGTCGTTTTGTTTGGGGTGACAATGGCGGTGATGTTCCGATCCGGTCGGGTATTTCTGGGAATGCTCGCGACCTGCACGAGCGCCGTTTTGTTGACGTTGCTCCTCCAGTCAATGTTCGGCAAAAAGATCGGCATCCTCACTGTGAACCTCGGCACGATCGTGTTTGTCGTGGCGTTGTCGCACTTGGTTTACATGACCTTCAACTGGCAGACACTCGCCGACCGGATGGGGAAGAAATCGCCCGATCTCGCGGCAGCCGCGCGGCGCATGACATTTCCCGCTTCGTTTTGGTCAATGGTTTGCGCGTCGCTCGGGTTCGGCAGTTTGTTGATCGTCCAAGCCAAGCCGTTACGCGAACTGGGATTCGGCGGCGTGCTTGGGACGGTGGTGGCATTGATCTGCGCTTACGTGATGTATCCGTCGTTCCTGCGCTGGGCTGTGCCGCGCAAAACCAAGCTCTTGGAGGCAGAACCTTCCGACACATTTTGGTCGCGGCCGTTTGTGCCGTTGTCGCTGGCCGTCATTCTCCTCAGCGCCGGCCTGGGATTTGGGCTGAAGCAAGTAAACACCGACCCGAGCCTTCTCGATTATTTCAAGCCCCACCGGGAACTGCGCGACGGATTGGAATACGTCGACCGCACCGGCGGCTCGAGTCCGCTCACATTGGTCGTGGCCGCCGCCGACGGCAGCAAACTGAACACCGACGCTGCCTACCGGAAGATGTGGACGCTGCAAGGAGGGCTGGAGAATTACAAACCTGTCGGGGCTGTGATTTCACTTCCGACTCTCCTGGCTGAAGGCGATCGAACGCCGTTCTCCTTTTTTCTGAGCTACGAAAAGATGATGGAGATCATGGAGCAGCCCAAGTACGCGCGCGTCGCTAAGAGTTTTGTGAACGACGATCGCACGCAAGCCGTGTTCCTCCTTCGGATGATCGAAGGCCGTCACGACAAACACCGGCTCGAAGTCGTCGACGATCTTCGCTCGATCGCGCGCAAGCACGGATTCAAGACCGCTCTCGTTGGCGGCATTTACTATTTGCAAGGTCGACTGGCGGCGCTTGTCGCTTCCAGTTTGGTAACCGGCCTTTTCTGGCTGAATGTTTTGTTCATCGGGATAGCGTGGATCGTCGCCTGGTCCGTCCGCGGGGCGGTGGCGATGATCGTGAGCTTGACTCTCGTGCCCCTGTGCATGCTTGGCGGCATCGGCTGGCTGCATGTACCGATGGATGTCATCTCGGCGCCGGCCACGAACGTTTGCATCGGCATAGCCATCGACTCGATGATTCATCTTGTCTTTGGCGTTCGCCGCGCGCAACGCGACGGAAAGAAAGGCTGGCCGGCCTGGGTAGCCGGACGCGAAGAACAATGGCGCGGGATTGTTTATTCGGACGTGATTTTCGCCGCCGGCTTTGCCATTTTCGTGCTCTCCGATTTTCCGCCGACGCAGCGTTTCGGTGTGGTCGTGCTCGCCGGCCTAATCATCGACATCCTGGCAAACCTGTTCGTGTTGCCGCTACTCGGTGGAGCTCAGTGGAAAAAGAAGTGATCCTCGACAACCGGATCGTGACCAAGCCCTACGGGCGCGCCTTTCTGCAAACGCTGCCCAAGTGTCCAGTCGAGATTGTTTAGACTTCGTCGGCGACGTGGCGCGATGCACGGCGTCGAGCGCCCAACAATTGAGTGACCGTTCACGGATAAACGATGAAACCCGATGGTTCGCAACAAGCTGACCCGGCTAGGCACCCATTGGTAGATGCTCGCCGTTCACGGTCGTTTTGTTCGTCTTGGCTGCCATCGTAATTTTCAGATTGGCGGAGAATTGGATTCATTGGCGAATAACTGGGTTGGCAATAACACTGTGAGCAGAACTGCCAGCCTTTTATATGGCCGTTGAATCATTCTCCGGAGGACTGAGACTAGCGGTCAGTTATGCAAAGGACGAACCGCATTCATGAGCTGATGGAAAAAGCTATTCTTGCGCTTCCACGCCATCGGTGCCGTCGCGCAACGAAAAAGAAGCTCGCTGCCGCTGCATATGCGATGACAGAAGTTAATAACACGCGCAAAAAGCTCGAAAAATACGGTATGTCGGATGTCCTATGCCTCTATGACGCAGCGCAATTCTGCATCATGTTCGACGCTGATCTGACGGTTCTCGCTCGTGATATGTGTTGCACTTCGGATTGGTGGCAGAGTCGACTTTATGGCCGCTTACTGGCTATGACGATCGTAGAGTGTGTCGAGGATATTCCGGCCGTTTTAGGCAAACGATTTCGTGAATCCCTCCAATCCGTTGTGGCAGACCATAGTCAACGTCAGCGCTTATCAGCGACCAGCAAAAGTCTATCAGAATTCCGCCACAACGTAAACGTGCAGCTTGAGGTGATCGACAAACTCGACCTCAAAAAACTCACCGCGTTGGCGAGTGAACTTAACAATCTTCTCGGCGGCCTTTCGCGGGCGATGGCTGATATTTTCATGAACATCAATATCGTTCGAGAGACGTTGAAAAGTTTTGCCAAGCAGCCGTGGGGGATATGAAGTCTCAGCCGTGGCGAAATGTTCGGTGGAGATTGTTTTGAGAATTCCGATGTATCGGCTTTGGGTGCAGGTAGACGATTGGTTGGCGCTGCCAGTATAATCGATCATGCGAGTTGGCAGGACCGCGAGTCCAGCAACAGATCGGAATGTTCGCTTGAACATATCCCAAGTTTAGTACTAAATTGAGCGCATGAAGCGCTCTGCTGAGTCGAATTCTGCGGCGGCCAAAAATCGAGAAGACGAGATTCATCAAATATTAGAGATCCTGCACAAGTGGGGGATTCATACTCTCGGACAGCTCGCCGCACTTGATAAGGAGCAGCTCGGTGCCCGGCTTGGTCCGGAAGCGGTGCGAATGTGGGAACGGGCGAACGGGCAATCCAATCGGCTGCTCAAACTGGTCCGACCGCCTGAGGCATTCGAGGAAAGCTTCGAATTTGAACACGAAATTGAAACGGCCGAGCCGCTGCTCTTTATGCTGCGTCGCTTTTTGGAGCAGCTTTCCTTGCGACTGAGCGCGATCTATCTCGTCACAAAAGAACTGACTTTGCGGATTACTTTTGCCAATCCGCCACGGGTCCGCACACAGGACGGATTCGTTCGGAGGCGAAACGGATTCGCGGCGGCGAATACGCAGATTTACCAACGCGTTTTCAAAATTCCGCAGCCGACGAACGATGTCGATCTTCTCTTTCGGATGCTGCATACACACTTGGAGAATTTCAAATCGGAGCATGCGATTACTGCGGTCTCGCTGGACGCGCAGCCAACAAAACCTCCAAAACAGCAATTTGGATTGTTTGAAACGACATTACGCAACCCGAATCAATTATCTGAAACACTCGCGCGTTTGACTGCTCTGCTGGGCGTCGATCGAGTCGGCACGCCTGTTTTGGAGGAAACGCATCGGCCGGATGCATTTCGAATTCAGCCATTCGCGTGGAATGTTTCGATGAGGTTTGCAGCCGACACCCATTCGGCTTCGCTGAGGGCAGGCTTATCTGCCTCTACAGAAGAGAAGAAGGAGGCGCCAGGCGTTGCGCTGCGCCGATTTCGACCGCCTACATCTGCAACGGTTTTCATTTCGGAAAATGTTGCGGCGCATTTTCAGAGCAAAAAAATCAGCGGCAAACTTGTCGATCAACGTGGCCCTTATCTGGCTTCCGGGAATTGGTGGGATGAAAAGATTTGGTCGCGAAGTGAATGGGATTTGCAATTGGAGAACAACGTTTTGGTTCGCTGCCACCAGAGCCCGCCTTCGCTGAAGCTTCCGCCTACGCTCGCTTCGGCGCGACGAGCCGGCGTGGTAGGCATCGAAAAATGGGAGGTCGATGGGATTTATGATTAGCCGTCGCTTTGTAGCGGCGCTCTATGAGGGTCGCATTCTTCGGTGGAGGATCGAGCGACGGTCCCTTCGGCTGCGCTCAGGGCAGGCTCCGACCGCCGCTATAGCAAAAGATCGCTGATGAAGGCCCGATTCAACGATTCAACGCTTTAACGCTTCAACGAAACACATGCCTTACATTGAACTTCATGCGTGTAGCGCGTTTAGCTTCCTGCGCGGCGCTTCGTTTCCGGAGCAATTGGCCGAGACTGCAGCCGAATTGGAAATGCCGGCAATGGCATTGCTCGATCGGAATGGCGTTTACGGAGCCCAACGGTTTTCGGTTGCAGCACGCGAGCAAAATATTCGACCGATTATTGGCTGCGAGCTCAGCATGGAAGATGGCGGTATGCTCCCCGTGCTCGTCGAAAACCGAACAGGCTACAGGAATCTCTGCGAATTACTTACCCAGGCACATTTGCAAAGTGAGAAAGGACAGTGCGCAGTGCGATGGGAAGAGCTGCCGCAATTTTCGGAAGGTTTGGTGGCGTTTCTGGGTAGCGCACGCGTCTCGCGCGCTGGCGAGGGCGTCCTCGCCATCGCGAACTTTTCTAGACGTGCGAAATTGACAGCGAGTGGGGAATCTTTTGAAAGATTGTTTCGGCGCGACGCCAAAACCAACACGCGAGACGCGTGCGCTACCCAGAATTCTGCAAACCGCGCGCAATTCCTCATCAACACTTTCGGTCGCGACAAGGTGTTCGTGGAAATTCAGCGGCATTTCCTTCGCGGAGAGGAGCGCATCAATCGCCAACTTGTCGATGTTGCGAATTATTATCGATTGCCGCTGGTAGCGACGAACGGTGTGCAGTACGCAAAATCCTACGGCCGTGAGGTCCTTGATGCTTTCACCTGTATTCGTGAGCACACTCACCTGGACGTCGCTGGGAAATTGCTCACTCAAAACAGCGAGCGGCATTTAAAGAGCGAGGCGGAAATGCGCGAACTCTTTCGCGATCTGCCCGAAGCAATTGAAAACACGTCGCGCCTGAGTGAGCGGCTCACCTTTTCGCTGGAGAATCTTGGCTATGAATTCCCCGAATTTCCAGTGCCGGCCGGTCACTCGATGGATTCTTTCCTGCGCACGATCACATGGTTTGGCGCGCAACAGCGTTATGCGGCGATCAGCACCGCGGTAAAACGAAAGCTCGAAGACGAACTCGCGCTCATCAGCAAGCTCGAGTTCCCAGGCTATTTTTTGATTGTCTGGGACATCGTGAATTTCTGCCGCGAACACAACATCATGGTGCAGGGGAGGGGCAGCGCCGCGAACAGCGCTGTTTGTTATTGCCTCGGCATCACGCCCGTCGATCCGGTGAGCAGTCATCTCGTCTTCGAACGATTCTTAAACGAGAGCCGAAAAGGGTGGCCGGATATCGATCTCGATCTTCCGAGCGGCGATCGAAGAGAGGCTGTGATCCAGGAAATTTATCGCCGCTATGGCAAACACGGCGCGGCCATGACCGCGAACGTCATCACTTATCGCGGCCGGAGCGCCGCGCGGGAAATCGGCAAGGCGTTAAATTTTTCGCTGAGCATTCTGGATCGCTTCTCACACTTGTTCGCGAACGGCGATTTTCCGCACACGCTCGATCTCCAATCGCAGATAGAGCAGGCTGGTTTGCCCAAGGAACATCCGCGCATGCCGGCTTTCGTCAGGCTGTATCAGGCGATTTATGGTTTGCCGCGACATCTTGGCCAGCATTCCGGCGGGATGATTATTTGCCAGAACAAGCTGAGCTCGTTTGTGCCGCTGGAGAACGCGTCGATGCCGGGACGCGTCGTGGCGCAATGGGATAAGGACGATTGCGAAGATCTCGGCATCGTGAAAGTCGATTTGCTCGGGCTCGGGATGATGTCGGTGATGCAAGATGCGTTTGAGCTGTGTCGCGAGCGGGGGCGCCCCATCGATCTTGCGCACATTCCAAACGATGACGCCGCCACCTTTGAAATGATGCAGAAAGCCGACACGATTGGCGTATTTCAAATTGAAAGCCGCGCACAGATGGCGACTCTCCCGCGGATGAAACCGAAATGTTTTTATGATGTGGTCATCGAAGTGGCGATCATTCGGCCGGGACCAATCCAGGGTGATATGGTGCATCCATATCTCGCCCGCCGCGCCGGACGCGAGCCGGTCACGTATTTCGATCCGCGATTGGAACCAATCCTGGGACGCACCCTCGGTGTCCCTTTGTTTCAGGAACAAATGCTCCAGATCGCGATGATCATGGCCGATTTTTCCGGAAACGAAGCCGAGGAGCTACGGCGCGCCCTCAGTTTTCATCGCTCGGAGGAACGAATGCAAAAAGTGAGTTTAAAATTACGCGCGGCGATGGAACGCAAGGCCGTCGCGCCTGACAAGATCGACAAAATTATTCACTCGATTACATCATTTGCGCTTTACGGTTTTCCGGAATCGCACGCAATCAGCTTCGCAATTCTCGCCTATGGCAGCGCCTATTTGAAAGTGCATCGCGCGGGGGAATTTTACGCCAGCCTTCTTAATAATCAGCCGATGGGTTTTTACACCTCGGCGACGATTGTGAAAGATGCCCACCGGCATGGGATCAAGATCAAGCCGGTATGTGTTATGCAATCGAACTGGCGCTGCGTGGTCATTTCGGATGACAGCGTGCGACTGGGATTTTGCGTGGTAAATGGATTGCGCCAGGAACACGCAGATGAACTTGTACGGCAACGCCAGGATCGGCAATTCAACTCGCTCGAAGATTTCAAGCGGCGTGTGCCGCTTTCCAGAGAGGAACTCCGCACGCTTGCGGAACTCGGCGCGCTCAATTGTTTCGCCGCTCACCGGCGCGCGGCGATGTGGCGGGTAGAGGAGCAAGCGCCAGAGGCGCTGTTTGCTGTAGCCGGGATCGGTGATCCCGGTTCAACGATTACGCTGTTCCCGACCGGGACCGATCCCGGCTACAACGTGCCACTTGCGCCAATGACGTTGCCCGAACGAGTCCGCGCCGATTACGAGACAATGAATCTGACGACCGGGCCCCATCCGATGAAACTTTTGCGAGCAAGTTTGCCTAATATTTGGCGGGCGATCGATCTGCCGCAGGCGCCTCATGGGGCAACGATCCAGATCGCCGGCAATGTGATTTGCCGTCAGCGGCCGGGGACAGCGAAGGGATTTGTTTTTATCAGTTTGGAAGATGAGACCGGCGTCTCAAATGCGATTGTCGAGCCTGAGTTGTTCGAACGATTTCGCCTCTTAATCACTGAAGAAGCATTTCTGCTCATCGAGGGCGAAGTGCAGAATTCTGATGACGTTGTTTTGATTAAAACGCGCGACATCAGACCGCTCGCGCATCAAGAACTCGCCGGCAGCGAGTCGCATGATTTCCACTAACGCTGTAGCCGCTTCGCTGTGCGAAGCGCTGAACCGGCTAACACAAATGCGCGTCGCGTCGCGCCCAGAGGTCGACGGCCACAGCTATTCTCCAGCGTGATGGGGGGCTGGTGTTTTAGGTTCGGTTGGTCTTTCAGCTGGTTTTTGATCTGATTCGATCCATTCGGTGTGAAAGACGCCGGGCTTATCGATGCGCTCATAAGTGTGCGCACCGAAGAAATCGCGCTGCGCTTGCAATAGATTCGCAGGCAAACGCACCTGGCGATAACTATCGAAGTAAGCGAGCGACGCCGAAAACGCAGGGACCGCTACGCCGTGCTTAATGGCTGTTGAAACAGCGACGCGCCAATTGCGCTGCATCTTCCGGATGATCTTCGTGAAA
>VBQC01000274.1 GCA_005887825.1 Verrucomicrobiota bacterium
ATGACGAACTCATGACTGCAATCAACTCGGAATTGCAAAAGCACCCGGCGCCGAAAGCCATCGACTCCAAGAAGCTGAGGCAACTGCTCGTTGGCAAGTGGGAGTCACCGCGTCGCACCTATGTCTATCGCGCGAACGGCAAGTGCGGAAGCGAAGGCGGTCCCATTAACAGTAACTGGCGAATCCAGGGGAACCAACTAATCCAGGGCGACTTGAGCGGGCCGATCATTTTGCTGAACCAGGATTACTTCATCTACTCGAGCCGGGATTCTGTGTTTTTTCACTCACGAGTCAAAGAATGAGAAGTTGTTGAACAGTAGCAAACCAGACAACCAAAGGCCCGAAATCAATAACAAGACGAAAACTAAAAAACGCACAACATCATGAAACTGACTGTGCGCCCATCGTCAGCAGAGTCACTCGTACCAAGCTTCGATCCATTTAATTTTGTTGGAACCTCCGGCGTCGGATTTGTAGATCTGGCTCCGGCCTGTTGCAAAACTGTTGACTAAATTTGCCGTGACGGATTTGATTGAGCACCTATGAAAATCTCAGCTTGGACTTTGATACTGGTGGTGAGTTTGGGCTCGAGCAGCGTCGCTCAGCCTGGAGAGAAAACCTATGAAGTCACGGGCCCGATTTTAGAAACCTGCTGCCCAGCAAACGCGGCGCGCGGCGAGCCTCCTATGCAGATCGTTCTGCAAAAAGGCAAGCAGCGTATGCAGATCGAGATCGCTTGGAATGCCAAGGTGGAGACCCAGCTTAAGGTCGGCAATACCGTCAAGGTGCATTACACGATCGGCCACGCACGCGACGGCGGCGTTATGTACTTCACCAGCAAGATCGAACCTGCCGGAGGCTCAAAGAAATAAACTCAGGCCGCGGCTTCGGTAGATGTGCCCACTGACGAATGACTCGGTCCCCTGAAAACACTGGCGTGCAGCTTTCTGTACCAATCATTGCTGGATTACTACGCATCCAGCATCGTCACTGCGTAGCTTGGCTGGCTATTGCGCAGGCGAAGACGCATTTTCCAGCCTGCGGCTGCCAATAATCTTCTCACGCTGCTGGACGATCTTGGCATCGCCCGCCGCGTCGATGATTACAATCCGCGTCTCGTTAGCTGTGCCAACAATTCGGCGATTCGCCGCTGGATTTGCCACATCAAATGTAACGGCAAATGAAAGTTGATATCTTGATGCGCTCAACGGTTTGACATCCACACGGCCGCCGAGCTTCCATTTGGTGATTGGCCAGCGATCGAAATGCTGCTGCAAATTCTCTCGGACTGTCTGATTACTAACGATCCCCTTATCGAGCAAATCGACGTGGTCAGCGTAGAACGAAACGAGAAGCTCGAGATTCTGGGCGGAGATCGCATCAATTTCCCTTTCAGCGACTGCTGCGACCACCTCCGGCGGAATCGTAGCGGCGACGCAGCGAAATCAAACGGCGACGTGCGAAGGTGAACGATTGACCTTTCGCGGCGCCTTTCGTATCGGCCATCTTTGAAGCTGCCACTGCGCTTCTCTTGCTAGTCCTGCCAAAGAAGGTCCTGCAAAACCTTGATCCGCTGCTGCATCAATTTGCTTTTGTCTGTGAGTGTTGGTGCTGCGACAAGTTGCTTCAACCACTCGCGTTGTTCATCTTTTAATCTCGAAAATCGGGCGGCTGGCAGGAGGATGCGATCAGCGGCATAGACGTCGTTCAACAGCTCATCGAGCGCCTTAAAGCGTTTCTCTTCGGACGGATAGATCTGTTCGTTCGCGTGAGCGGCGGCATCCGCCACCTCACCCGCTTTCCTTGATACGACACTGTATTCTTTCGGATCCGCCGCACGCGCGCTTTCGATTGCTTCATGTTCCTGGAAAGTCACCCGACGCACGTTGACTGCGCCCCACCTCTTCGCAGGAATGTCGAAGGTGCCGCGAAACATCGCCGAGCTCTTCGTCTGCTCGAGCTGCCTCGCCGGGACAGTAGCGCGCACCACCACCTTGGGGCCGGTCTCGAAACGGAAATAAAAATTCAGACGGTCCTCCGCCGGGTTGATCATCGCGAGCATTCGTTTCATCAGGTCGGTTTGCTGAATCGACTGGCCCGTTCGTTCAACGACGTGCACTCCATACACACCATAGAGCCAATGTGACTCCAGCACTAGGCACGCGCTCGAGTCGTCCAACCACTGCGCGCTGAGATGGCGACTATTCATACGCTCGAAGTAATCAACGTCTTTGATCTCTCCGATCACCTTGTGCTCCGGGATATTCGCGAGAAATACCGCATCTGTGCCGGCAATTGGTCCCGTATTCATCGCGCCGTTCTCAGCATTTTGGACGATCAAAGCGTATTTGCCATCGGGTGACGTGGTGTCTTCAGCCACGACATACGTTTTCGGCCAATCGATAGCGACGGCTGACCCGCACGCCACGAACGAGAGCAGCGCGCTAACGACCAATCGTTGGGCGTCCATGGACGAGATCATGGGCGATCGAGTGACGCGATGCGAGCAAGATCGCGCGGCGTTAGGTGACGTTTCAACTGCCGCCTGACCGCCGTGCGAAGACCGGCGTGTAGGTGGATCGCGTTATCCCGAACGCGATGTTAATGGGTAGAGCCTCTCTTGACCGCTCCACGCGCGCGAGAGAGAGGAAGGGAACAGGACAGCAGCGCTTAGACGCAAAGCAATGACGGCCATCAAAGCTTTGAGCATTGCGTAAAACCGGCGGCCACTCCTCATCGCCCCGCGACTAGCAAAAGATCGGAAAAAATGGAAGCCATTTTTCATCCTGGCCTCAGCCAGCAAAACAAGGCGATTAGCGCGTCCATGTTAGCCACGTTTACCGCGCGGAGGTTTTATCGTTGCTCGTAAATTATGGAAGCTAGCGGGAGGAGTGGCCACGTGATGTGTTCTTTTGATTAAAATCGATCTCAAAGATTCTCGATTACACCGACACCGGTAACCAAAGGTATCTGTCGAACAATTAAGGCCACGGAACGTCCGGACGCCACGGTGGCGCGGATCCAATCGGACGACCCCGATACACTTCCTCTCGCTCTCGCGTTTAAGGCTTGCCATCGCTTCTGTGTGAACTCGTGATCTTTTCGTGTTGCGAA
>VBQC01000275.1 GCA_005887825.1 Verrucomicrobiota bacterium
TGAAAGTTTGCAGATGTCGTCCAGTCATATCCCAACCCGCGCGGAGATTCCCGAGTCCGACAAATGGGACCTGACGCAGCTCTTTACGGATGTCGGCAAGTGGCAGGAGGATTTTGCCTGGCTTCAGCGGACGTTTCCGAAACTCGAAAGGTGGAAGGGTAGAGTAGGGGAGTCTGCGCAAACGCTTGCCGAGGTACTTGAGTTTGAAAAGTCGCTCGAGCTGAAAATCGAACGCGTCTATCACTACGCATCGCTGCAACTGGCCGAGAACAGCACGAATAACGAATACTTGGCGCGGATCGGACAGGTTCAGAATCTGCTCACGAAGATTGGTGAAGCGGGCGCGTTTGTTGTCCCCGAAATACAGGCGATCGATGACGCCACTTTCGCGAAGTTCCTTGTCGATCCAGCGCTGGCCGATTGGCGGATCAAGTTGCATAAAATTCGCAGGATGAAGCCGTATGTGCTTTCCGTGCCCGAGGAACGCCTTCTCGCGCTTAGTAGTGTCGCCCTCAGCGGTTACGACGACGCATTTTCGCAGCTTACCGACGTCGACATGAAGTTCGGCGTCTTAAGCGACGAGACCGGTCGCGAGGCACCGCTTACGCAAAGTTCGTTCAGTTCGTTTCTGGTGAAGCGCGATCACGAACTGCGCAAGCGCGCCTTCCATCAATTCTACGCGGAATTTCAGGACCATCAGTACACGCTGGCCGCGTCGCTCACCTACTCGGTTAAGGCGGATGTGTTTCAGGCGCACGCGAGACATTATTCATCTGCGTTGGAGGCGGCGCTGTTTCCCGATGACGTACCGGTCGCCGTGTATGACGGATTGGTTGCGTCTGTTCGCAACAACCTCGATCCACTGTTTCGCTACTTCGATTTGCGCCGGCGCGCGCTCGGCTTGGGCGAGCTGCATCATTACGACACGTATGTGCCGCTGGTTCCGGAAATCGAAACGCGATTTACTTTTGATCAGGCGGCGGAGGTGGTTCTCGCCGCGGTGGCCCCGCTGGGGAAAGAGTATGTCGATACCTTAAAGGAAGGCCTGCGGGGGCGCTGGTGTGATCGTTACGAAACGAAAGGCAAGCGCAGCGGCGCGTTTTCATCCGGAAGCTACGGCGCGCCGCCCTACATCCTGATGAACTACAAGGAGGATGTCTTCGCCGATGTTTACACGCTGGCGCACGAAACTGGTCACTCGATGCATACCTGGTTCGCGCAAGAATCCCAACTGTTTCAGGATCACGAGTACCCGATTTTCCTGGCGGAGGTTGCCTCGACCTTCAACGAAGAGCTGCTTACCCATCATCTGCTCGAACAAACGAGCGATCCGAAGATGCGCGCCTATATCCTCAATCGACAAATCGACGATCTGCGCGGCACACTTTTTCGGCAGACGATGTTTGCTGAGTTCGAGAAAATCATTCACTCGATTGAGGAAAGCGGCGACGCGCTTACGCTCGATGTTTTCAAATCGGAGTATCACAAGCTCCTCGAAACCTATTTTGCTGAGAATTTCGTGCTCGACGCCGAGCTCGATCTGGAATGCCTACGTATCCCGCATTTCTACCATGCGTTCTACGTCTATAGATATGCGACTGGCATATCTGCCGCGGTTGCGCTTTCGGAACGCGTGCTTTCCGGTGAACATGGAAGCGTGGAGGCCTATCTTAATTTCCTCCGCTCGGGGGGCTCGAAGTTCCCGCTCGAGGCGCTCAAAATCGCGGGCGTAGACATGGCAACACCGGCGCCGATCGAGAGCGCGCTCCGATTATTTGAGCGGCGCCTGGAGGAGCTCGAAGCGCTTCTGCTGTAGAATCCAGGGCGCGGCGGTCTCCTGTCCACCGAAAATGGGCGGCTTGGAAGACGCCCCTCCCTGGTTAATCTGCTTCGATGCAACTGAACCCAGACGAACTTCGCGAGCGCCTGGACCCGCTCTTTCGTGAAAATTTTGAAAAACTTGGGGAACTCGGCGCGTCGGTTTCCATTTGGCAAGATGGAAAACCGCTTGTCGATCTTTACGGCGGCTTTCGCGACACGCGTCGCGAACATCCATGGACAGCGGATACGATCGTTCTCGTTTGGTCGGCGACGAAGGGAATCGGTAGCGCCTGCATGTTGCATGTCTTGCAGGAAAATAAGATCGACATCGACCGATGCGTGGCCGAGTTCTGGCCCGAGTTTGCGCAAGCGGGCAAAGACAAGATCACGCTTGCGCAACTGCTTTCGCATCAGGCTGGGCTTTGCGCTTTAGATCGACCAGTCGATGTGCTCGACTACGCCGCAGTCATTCGAGCTCTTGAAGCGCAAAGGCCATTGTGGCCGCCCGGAACCGCACATGGTTATCATGCCCGCACGTTCGGTTTTCTTCTGGACGAACTTGTGCGTCGTATCGCTGGGAAACCACTGGCCGATTACTGGCGACAGATTTTTGGCGAGCCTCTCGAGCTCGATCTTTGGATTGGCTTGCCGGAAAAAGAGAATCCTCGCGTGGCGACGATGTATCCCGCAAAAGCAGGTAGAGCGCCGGAGCCGAGACAATTTTATCTGGATCTAACGACGCCCGGCACGCTGGCGCGTAAAACTTTCACTTCCCCTCATGGATTGCACGCGGTCAGCGCGATGAACGACATTTCGGTCCGCGCGCAGCCGATTGTCTCCTTCGGAGGAATCGGCAGCGCCGCAGCCCTGGCAAAATTCTATTGCATGCTCGCCAATGGCGGAAAATTTGATGATCGCGTCTTTTTCTCAGAGAAAACGATCGAATGGATGACGACGACGCTAGCGGATGGCATTGACCGCGTTTTTCAAATACCGACAGCATTTTCTGCGGGATTTAT
>VBQC01000276.1 GCA_005887825.1 Verrucomicrobiota bacterium
TGGCCGCCGCGTTTCTCGCGGCCAGCGAAGGAAGCGCCGTAATAATGCGGCACCTCATCCAATCCGTTGCACGCGAATGGCAGAAGCTTGGCAAACTCCCCTCCGTAGCCGATTTTAAGCAGTACTACGCGTGGGCGCTTCCTCAGACTTCCAACACCGTAAACTCATCGGCGGATGCGATCGAGTCTGAAACTAGTTAACGACCATCTTGCAATCCTGTTGCTAAGTTCTTCAATTCCTCCTCCTGCCTAGAGCGATGCCTCGCGATGCCTCCTCCCAAAAGTTTACGAGCCTTTTCCGGACCCTCCAACATTGGCAGCAACCCTTCTCATCGCCGAAAACGCTGACGGCGATCCCATTAGATGGCTTCTTTAGTCTTCATAGTTTTGATGGATTATCGCGCTGGAACTTTAACTGGAAGAAGGCGGCATGGCCGGGGTGGCTGGCAAGGCAGGCGCGCTGGTCGGGCGCTTCTCGATCAGATTCGCAACCGCCGGTCGCAGACTCATCAGGTTCTTCAGCAGATTGAACCAGAACGGAGCACCGAGGGTGAGCAGACCGGCCGTAACAAAAACCCCGAATAAGTGCGGCCAGAATTGGCCAAGCCGGGAACAAAATCCGCTCGCCCGCTGCGGATCGTCCCAGCGCGCCATGAACCCCGCGGGCACCAGCGTAAAACCAGTTTTTTCAATGTCATCCTTTAAGGTAGTGACACTTTTTTGTCGCGACTGCAGGAACGCCTGCGCGCCTTTGGTTTGAAGGTCGTCATACTCAGCCAGCCAGGCTGCGGCGTCTTCAGGTTTGACAGACTTTTCTTTGAGCAGCGCCTCGATAGCGTCATGATACGCTTTTGCCGTTCCGCTCGCCGGAAGCGGCTTCAACTCGAAAGACGGATGCTTTTCCAACCAGGAAAGATAAGCGCGATAGGCGGAGGTATCGCTCGAATCGAGTATCTTTCCGCCTTGTTCCACAAAGCCCGGCGCTGATTTGACCAGCGCCTCGACCAGTTTCGGTTGATCGTGCAACTGGCGATAAATGTCCCCGGTATCCAGCTGCAGCAGAAATGCCGTTAGGATTGCAAAAACAATCGTGACGACGCGCACGTGCATCTGAAACCATTGTTCGGCGCGATCCTGGGCGCTGCCAAACCAGCGCTGAAATCGATCATACGCCTGGGTGGTGGCGCGCTCCACGGTTGCGCCAAAGTTTGCCAGCGAATTCACCACCGCCTGCTGTTGCGCGTCGGATTTGAAGTCCTGCGAAACCTCGGAGATCACCTGAAGCTTCGCTCGCGATTCTGTGGCGGTATGATCCGAGGCTTGCAACGCCGCGATCAGGCCCGCAGCCTTTCTGACTAGTTCCGGGGGAATATTGCGAAACGCGGCTTCCGTCTCGCTCATGTCATTAAACTCATACAGGACGCGGTAAATTTCGCCTGGGCGGATGGCGCTTCCGAGCTGCACTCCCCCGCCCCATGGCCACGTCCAAAAAGTCCACGGCTTCATCCGGTTCGGCTTAACGCAGGGAATTTCTAGATCTACTCTTGCTTTCTCGACCTCAGCTCGTGCTTCGGTCAGGGCCTGGTCCCTGGCGGCGTCGCTTGGATGTTTGTCCAACTCCCGCTGCGCTTGTTTGAATTTTCTCTCGGCGGCAATGAGAGCTTGCGCTTTCGGGTCCGGAGCGGGCCGGTTTTTTTTGCGCCAAACAGAGTCACTGAAAATCGGATCGCGCAAAATCTGCGCGGCCAGCGAATACGCGTGCCCTCCAATGGTCAGATCGACCGTTTGAAACGTGAGAGCGAGAGCGTTGGCTAAATTTTTGCCACGAAGCGAAAACGCCGCCGAGACCATCTGCACGATAATCGTGATCAGGAGACTGAGAACAGTCATGATCACCGCGAAGGCAATGACTGTATCAAGTGTGCTTAGCATATGCGGTGGCTAGCGGCTAATTGTGCAATCTGGAACGTTTGAGTCACATGGTAGGAAATCACCTCATACTCAAAGAATCGCGACTTTGGCGGCGGAATTGACCGCGCTCCGCAGAACCTCGAGCGCTGCGTTGATCGCTTCTTGCGCGGCGGCTTTGGCCTCCACGGTCAGCGCAAGCCTGACATCTTCCAGGCTGTCTTTGACGCTTTGCAGCTCAATCTTTGCTTGCTCGGGAGTTTTCGTGCCGGCAGCCACTTCTAACGCAATGGCCTCGGCTTCCTTTTTCGCCTCCGCGAATTCCTTTTCCAAATAATCGCTTACGACGTTCCAGTGGGCGCCGGCGGCGATTCTCGCCGCGGCCAGCATTTTTTCGAGAGTGTTTTTGAAATTCATGTTTTACATACAGGTTTAAGGATTAGAGGCGGACGCCGAGGTCGCTTCCTTCGACGTCCCGATGTGTTTCTTGGTTAGCTGCACTTGCACGAGCGCGCGCAGAGTGCGATGAAGGCCAGCCGCGGAAGTCTTTGTAATCGGACCGAGACGATGACTTGCCTCCAGTTGATCGTAACGAGTACTTAGATTTCGGAGTATCTGAATTTCTTCGGCGTTTTTGTCTTTCTGTTCAGAGCGTAGCAGCATCGCCGCCGCAGCGCCTCGCGCTTCGTTGTAAAAGGTAGCCGCTTCGGCGTCATATGGTTTTCCGCGCCTTACAATCTTTCCCAGCTCGTCGGTTGTCGCGGCATAACGGACAATAAATATCTCCGTCTTTGTGACCAAGTCGGTGGCCGCGCGGTCGGTCACTTCGTCGTACGGTGATACGAAGAGCACCGAGCAACTCGCGAAAAGCAATGGCAGCAACGCCAACAAAGAAAATACCCGGCGGGCGATCCAGACTGAATTACGTGTTCGCATTGGGCGCGAGCTCATGGTCGATCTTATCGAAATCGCGAAACCTCTGACAAGGCTAAAATCAACTCGGCAAACGCAGCGCAGGGGCACGTTTTGCAGGCGTATTACTGTGATGGGACTGACGTATACTTTCACAGAGGACGGCAAAACTTCGTTTAGACCTGA
>VBQC01000277.1 GCA_005887825.1 Verrucomicrobiota bacterium
GTACGACGAAAAGCGAACAAAAGGTGGATCGGCCGAATCACAACAGCTCCTCATTATTCGTGTCCATTCGTGTCGATTGGTGGTTAATCTTTGGCCACTGCTGGTGAGCGGCTTTCAGCCGATGGATGTGGTGCGCGTCAGGGTCACGGAGACGTATTTCGCGTCCTCCAGAGGAAATTTTCGCAGTTCGAGGGTGACCTTCTGCATCCGGAAAGTCTTCAGCAAATGCATTGCGAGCCGATCCGCCAATGTCTCAATCAGATTTACCGACTGATTTCGCACGAAATTCTTTGCTTCCTCGGCAACGGCCGAATAATTGACCGTGCTCTCGATGTTGTCTGCCAGGTCGCGTGCTCCGTGATATGGCCAAAAGGAAATACTGACAGTCAATCGCTGCGGGGCGGCACGCTCTTCTTCTGGAACTCCGATGTGAGTGGAAACCTCGAGTTCCTCGATGTGAATCCGATCGGAGAAAGGGTTCGGCTCGTTCGGCATTGGGCAAGATTACTAAACTGCGGATCAGAGCAACACTGTTTCGCCCGCGCCCTCTGGAGTGCGTTACCTTGACCTGATGAGGCGTGCGTCGAGGTTGGCTCGCGAAAGCTTTCGGAGTTAATTGCGCAATGAAAACAGTCTGGCGCGTTCTTGCCTATTTAAAGCGCTACCCGTGGATGGCCGCGGGGACGCTGACGTGCGCGATTCTCAGCACACTGATGGTGATCATTTTCCCAACCGTGACGAAATGGATTATCAACGACGTCGTGCGCGCGAATCATCCCGAGAAATTGCTGCCCTTGATGTTACTGGCCGCCGTGGCGTTTCTGCTTCAGCACGCCTTCAATGCGCTGCGGATTGTACTGAACAACACGTTCGAGCAAAAGGTAATCTTCGATCTGCGCAGCGATTTGTACTCGCACATTCAACTGCTGCCGCTTCGCTGGTTCGACAATCGCGCCACCGGCGATCTCATGACACGCGTGATCGAGGATGTGAACTCCGTCGAGCGCGTGCTAATCGATGGAATCGAGCAGGGCGTGGTCGTTTGAACGCAAAGCTTGCGCTGCTCGCATTGGTGCCGTTTCCGCTGCTCATCGCCGGCGCTCTCACTTACACATTGACAGCACATCGCCGCTATCGTTTGCAGCGTCGGGCGGCATCGGCCATGAATGCGCTTCTGCATGACAATCTTTCCGGGGTTCGTCAAATCAAGAGCTTCGTGCGAGAGAGAGAAGAGCACGCGCGCTTCAATCGAGTAAGCGATCAGTTGCGGCATGCCACGCTTGTCGTCATGCGGGTTTGGGCAATCTACAGCCCATCGATGTCGATGTTTGAGGCATTCGGCGCTGTGCTTGTCCTGGGGTTTGGCAGTCACGCTGTTTTGACCGGTGCGATGCAGATGGGCGATCTGGTCGCGTTCCTTATGCTGACAGCATTTCTTTACGATCCGATCAGCCGCTTGCATCAACTTAATCAGCTTGTGCAAGCTGGGCGCGCCGCGGGCGAACGCGTATTCGAGATTCTCGATGAACCAGTCGAGCCGGGATTTGTAGCCGGGCTCGCTGATCCAGGCCGCGCGCGAATCGCGGGCGATATTCGCTACCAGGACCTGAGCTTCAGCTACGCGGAAGGACTGCCCGCGCTCAGGCGTGTTTCCTTTCATGCGCCGCCGGGCGCCACGATTGCGCTCGTGGGGGCAACAGGCGCCGGCAAATCGACCTTGGTGAATTTGCTTGCGCGATTTTACGAATTCAGCGCTGGCGAAATTTATGTCGATGGAAGACCGATCCGCGAATACGCGCTGCGGAGCCTGCGCGAAGCGATCGGCGTAGTGACGCAGGAAAGCTTTTTGTTCAATGGATCGATTCGAGAGAACCTCTTGATGGGCAAGCCGAGTGCGAGCAACACAGAATTGTGGAGCGCAGTGGATGCCGCCAATGCCCGGGCATTCATCGAGCGATTGCCGACTGGTTTGGAAAGCATCGTCGGCGAACGCGGCGTGAAGTTAAGCGTCGGCGAGAAACAGCGGTTGTCGATCGCGCGTGCGCTGCTGAAGGACCCGCCGATTTTGATTCTCGACGAAGCGACGGCGAGCGTGGACACGGCGACGGAGCGGCTGATTCAAGAAGCGCTCGAACGCCTGATGTTTCACCGCACATCCATCGTCATCGCCCATCGCCTCTCCACCATTGTGCACGCGGATCAAATTCTAGTGCTCGATCACGGCCGAATTATCGAGCGCGGCACGCACGATGAATTGCTCGGCTTCGGCGGAAAATATGCGCGGCTGTGCCAGCAGAGTTTCCTTGAAGCTTCAGCGCAACCTGAACCGGAAACGCCCGCAGAAGAAGTGGCGACTTTGCCAATTTCTGCTCCCGACGAACAATTACCGGTCTAATTCACCAACTCAGGGGCGCGCAGCATCAGTTGGTGGCGGCGAAGCAGAAGGCGCGGGCGAAGCCGAACCTGGAATCGCGATCGTTTGTCCGGCCTGCAATTTACGCCCATCTTCGATATTATTGGCCTTTTGCAGTTCGTCCACGCTCACCTTGTACATCTTGGCGATGGATGTCAGCGTCTCCCCGCGTGTGACTGTATGCGTATTCCCGCTTATCGTGTGCGGCGGCGATTCCGCGGGAGCGGCGGAGGTGGGCACTGATGGTGTACTTTCTCCGATCATTACACCGGGACGGATGTGTGAAACCTGCTGCTCCAGTTTGAGGATTTCCTGAGAGAGCGCGTCAATCTTGCCGTTTTGCTCGTCTATCTTTTTCGCCAGCGCTTCAAGTTGACCGGCATCAGCCGATTTGAGGGCCTCCGGTGCAGGCGTCTGCGCTGACACTGTTAAAAGGAGCGAGGAACCGAAAAATAACGTCGCGCACAAAAGAGCAGCCAGCCTCATCGTTCCAAATCTTGGCACCGGCACCTTTGCCTGGCAAGCCTCTCGCTATAGCCGGGTCTCTATAAGACTGAAACGCGCGACGGGCGGATATTAAATATATTAGCGAGGCGACTACAACGAGCGCGGCTTGCCTTTCCAATTTTTCCTCTTAGATTTTTTTATGCCTGAGCGCGTCCAAAAGCCGGTTGATCCAGTTCCGTGGGGCCCAAAACAAGGCGATGGGGGCGGCCCACGCTCACCGGATGTCTCGCGACCGGACACCAAGGACCTTTTGAAGAAAATGCGAAAGGTCGATCCCAATCAATCCAAACGCTATCGCCAGCGCACCGGCCAATAATGGAGCCGTCCCTAGTGGCGCTTGACCGGAATTTTTCTGGCGCGGCCGGTGATTTCCCTGAATTGTTGCGACGCAGAGGTCTGCTTGCTCCTGGGGCCACTGCTAATTCAAAACTACAGGGTGGGACGCCGCACCAAACTTCGTGGCAGCCAACCGAGGCGACCACAATTCTTGCTTTCAAATTTTCCGGTGGCGTCTTGGTGGCGGGCGATCGGCGCGCGACCGCCGGCAACACCGTGGTTTACGATCGCGCTGACAAAGTCTTGGAAATCGATCGCCATTCAATCATGGCCATCGCCGGCGTCCCGGCTACGGCCTGGGAAATGGCGCGGGTGCTGGAACATTCATTCCAATATTTTCGGCGAACGCAGCTGCAGGAAATGAGCGTCGATGGAAAAGTGCGCGCGCTATCCAAGCTGTTGCGCGATAATTTTGGCTTCGTGATGCAGGGCGTCGGAGTGGTGGTGCCAATTTTCGCGACGTACGATTCCCATCCAAAGCCCGAGGCACGGCTCTACTTTTACGATGCGATGGGAGCGCAATTTGAAGCGACTGATTACGCAGCAACCGGATCGGGATCGCCGGCCGTGCGCGGCATTCTCTATTACGAAAACAATTGGGGCGCGAAGCGGCTGCAAAAATTGGGTGAAGATGAAGCGGTGTCGATCGCATTGCGGGCGCTTGATACGGCTGCCGAATCCGACACAGCGACGGGCGGCGTGGATCGCGGCGGGAAGATTTATCCGCTCATCAAGATTGTATCGCGCGAAGGCATTGTCACTTTCCCCGAGAGCAAAATCGCTGCCGTGTTCAAGGAAACGGTTGCATGATCGAAGAGCCGTATCGTTGGGTTGAAGCGATCGCCAACCGCCGCGAGTACATCGAAGCGCAGCTCGCTTCGGGAAGTCCGATCGCGGCGCTCGGTTATCGGGACGGCATTTTATTTCTCACCCTCGGCCAGAGGCGGCAGAAGATTTTCGAGATTTACGACCGGATTGCAATGGGTGCCATCGGTCATCCCGGAGACATCGAGCGGTTGCGGATGGCAGCCATCGAACTGGCAAGTACGGAAGGTTTCACCCGCTCGGCGGCAGATGTTTCCCTCCGGCGGCTCGTGCATTATTCGCTAAGTCCGGTAATGAAAAGCGCGTTTGAGCAAGTTTATGGCGCGCCGTATCTGGCGCGGATGCTCTTTGGGGAGGTCGGGAAGCGCCCAGAAGAAGAGTACGATGGCGAGATTACAACCACTGGCGCAACCTTCGCGCAAGCACGACAGGATTTCGCCGTGCTTAGCGGGACACAGCAATCGAGGGAGCAAATGGAATCATTCCTCAAAGCCGATCATGCACCGGATGCCAGTTTTGAAACGGCGCTCCGCTCCGCGCTCGACGCATGGAGCATCGGGCATATGACCTTACAGACAAGCGACGCGAAGGAATTGCCAGAGCGTGCTGCCGTGACGAAATATCGACAAGAGCACCTCGCCAATACCCAAATCGAAGCAGGAATACTCGAGCGCGATGCGAGCAGAGCAATTTGTTATCGTCCGTTATCAGATACGGAATTGCGCCACCTGATTAGCGATTAGAATATGGAGAGAAATGTTCGCTCGAAGATCACGAATGAAACAACCGATCCGGCGCATACTGGCCCTGTCGGGCTTGTTATTGATGGCCGCATCCTTCATCTGGATGCAGCGGATACCAAGATTGGAACCCACGGCAAGATCCCGACCGGCGCATCCCTCCGCAACACCTAAGGCATTCGCTGTGGTTGTGCTCGATCCAGGCCACGGCGGACAAGACTCCGGTGCAATGTGCAACGGCGTGCTTGAAAAAGATCTTACTCTGGACGTGGCGCGCCGGGTCGACCGATTGTTGGAGGCGGAAGGAATCGCGACTTTGATGACCCGCCTGGGGGATACATATGTCTCGCTGGCAGATCGCGCTGCGTTCACCAACCGCGTGAGCGATTGTATTTTTGTGAGCATTCATTTTAACGAAGATAACAAACCGCTTTCCAGTGGGGTGGAAACGTATTATGCCGCCCATCAAATCACCGCGGGTTCCTTTGTCGCTTCGTGGCTGCCTTTCCTGTGGCGACCACTTTCGGATTCGCCCAATTATGAAAGTCAGACCCTCGCCGGATTTATTCAGGAAGCGCTGGTCGCACGCACGCGAGCCTTGGATCGGGGCACAATCGCCAAGCAATTTTTTGTGATCGCAAATGTGACTTCTCCTGCTGTTTTGATCGAAGGAGGATTTCTCACGAACAAGGAAGATATTTCCAAGGTGGCGAGTGAGGATTATCGCGAGCAAATTGCCGCAGCTGTCACCGAGGGAATTTTACGTTATCGCGACGCAGCAAAGCAGCGACAGTCAACGCTGGCGGTGACAGATCCGGGAAAGCGCTGAATAAGCAAAAAGCAAGGGCGTCCAAATCACATCGAAATGAAAGCCAAGGTGGCTGCGCTGATTTTGATCGCGGCGATTGCGCTGGTGCGAGCGGATCAAATGATCGAGAGCGTGCAGCAAGCGCTCAAGGATCAGGGTTTTTATTACGGCGAGATTACGGGCGAGACAAATGCGAATCTGACCGCCGCGATCCGCCGCTATCAGATTCGCAACGGACTTCAGGTTAACGGTGACCTCAATGGCGAAACGCTGCGTTCGCTTGGAATTAACTCTTCAGCGTCTGGACAACTGGCGGCAAAGACTACCCCTTCGCCCGGCCCTGGTGTACCTGATCTTCGCGATCAACCTTCCGGCGAAGCGGCGGGAGTGGCTCCGCCCACAGCCCAGCCTTTTGCCAACGCGCCGCAGGATCGACAGCTCTATCCATCCAATCCCGTGACGCCCGGAGCTTCACCAGGAGGACTTCTTGCTGGCACTCCTTACGAGGCTGCCCCGTCCGATGTGCAACACAATGTGGTAGTCTCCGCACAAATAGCGCTGGCCCGCCGCGGGCTTTATCGAGGTGAGATCGACGGAGCCTATGGATCGGCAATGGAATTGTCGCTGCGCGCCTATCAAGCGCGGACGCGTCTTCCTATCACCGGCCGGCTCGATCTGGAAACGCTTGCCGCGCTTCGATTATTGCCGCGGCCACGCGAACCGGTCTACGATCCATCGCGCAAGCGTATGCGTCCTCCGCCCGGGCCACCGGTGCGCGGCGAGTGGGTTCCGGACTAGACGTCCAAACTTGGAATCTCCAGTGGATCGCACCCACGACGGCACCACTATCTTGCACCGTCGAAGCGCATCGACTGCAGCTCGGCGAAAATTGTGCCGACAAAAATCTGTGCTTCGATGCGAAGCAAAATTCGGTCAGCATCATCCGAGACCCAGATCGTGGCGCGACGGAACTTCCGGTGTGGTTGCGATTCAAGGTTTTTGCCAATCTTGTTAAGCTGCAAATCGACTTTTATCGCGTTGTAACTGCCAGCGTGCACCGAGACTTTTTCCCGGCCAATTACCGTGATGGTAGCAAGATAAGCGTTAGTGGCCGGATAGACGACGACGCGATAAACGCTGCGATCCCTGAGTGGCTGACTACGCAGATAAAGCAGAGCTGAGTGCAGATCGAACAGATTGGGAAAACTAAATTGGCGGGTCT
>VBQC01000271.1 GCA_005887825.1 Verrucomicrobiota bacterium
TTGCCAAACGAGCAAGAGAAAATTGACAATCGATGATCGCCCCAAGACATATTCTCGGCACATTTGACGAGGCGCTGGCGTCGTTGCGCAACAATGTCCTGATGATGTCCAGCCTGACCGAGCGCAGTTTAGAGCGGGCGATGAAAGGCTTGTTCGATCGCGATGACGATCTTTGTGCAAATGCGATCGCCGACGATGAAGAGATCGATCAGCTCGAGATACAGATCGATAAGGATGGCGTGGCAATTTTGTTGCGGTTTCAGCCGGTAGCCTCCGATCTGCGACGTGTCGTTGCCGCCATGAAACTTTCATCGAATCTGGAGCGCATGGCCGATCAGGCCACGACGATTGCACGACGCGCGCGGAAGTTAAATCAGCATCCGCCGTTAGCCGAGGTCGAATTGATCAAGCCACTATACGAGCAAGCCATGTCGATGTTTAAGGATAGCGTGGACGCCTTCGTGCGCGAGGATGTCGATCTTGGGCGAGCGGTCGTTCCGCGCGATGAAAAGCTGGACGAGTTGAACCGGTTGGCCAGCCGCAAATTAATCGAGCGCATGGCGCAAGATCCGGATCAATTGCGGGGCTACTTGAACCTGATTTTTATTGGCCGTTGCCTCGAGCGCGTCGGTGATCACGCCACCAATATTGCCGAAGATGCAGTTTACGCCGCCGCCGCCGAAGACATCCGGCATCAAACTGTCGCGGCGACGGCATGACACGGCCGGTAGCCGCGTGTCTGGCCTTGCCTAATTTTCCAAGCAGTGGTTGTTTGAATCGCGCGCGTGGCCGTTTTTCGGCCACGGATTCAACAAAGAGGTAAATGCCTACAGCTGTTGCCAAGACCAGTGTTGCCGACGAGCCACCCGTCGGGATCGAGCTCGTGCGGAAGGATGTTCCCGCAGCAAAACGGTTTTCCGATCCGCAAAATTTCATCAATCGCGAGTTGAGCTGGCTCGAGTTCAATCGCCGTGTTCTCGAGGAAGCACAGGATCCGACGCAGCCGCTCATCGAACGCGTCAAATTCCTTTCGATTTTTAGTTCCAACCTGGATGAGTTTTTTGAGATCCGCGTCGCTGGCATCAAACAGCAGATCGAAAGCGAGACAAGCGACGTGGGGCCTGACGGTTTGAGCCCAACTGAGATATTCAACAACATCCAACGCATGGTGCGCGAACTGGTGGCAGCGCAGTACTCACTCTGGAACGAAGAACTGCTTCCATTGCTCGCGAAAAATGGCATCCGCATTCCCAAGATGACCGAACTGAGCGCGAGACGGGCGGCCTGGACTCACAAGTATTTTCAGCAGGAAGTCTTTCCGATGCTAACGCCGCTGGCCGTCGACGCCAGTCATCCGTTTCCACAGCTCTTGAACAAAAGCCACAACTTGCTTATCCGCGCCAAGACGCAACGGGGCGGGGAACGGCTTCATGCAATCGTGCAGGTGCCGCGCGTGCTTCCACGCCTGATCGCGATGCCGCGCGGCAAGGGAGATGACGAGCCCTGGGTGTACATTTACCTGGCTTCCCTCATTAAGCAGCATATTGGCGAGCTATTTCCCGGTCTTATCTTGGACGGCGTCCATGCGTTCCGCGTTACGCGAAACAGCGATCTCTACATCGACGAGGAGGAAGCGGAAAATCTCTTGCGCACGATTGAACAAGAGCTGCGGCGTTCCAGTCGCGGCAACGCTGTGCGGTTGGAAATTGAGGCCGATTGTCCCAAGGATTTCCGCGATTTGCTGCTCAAGTTCTTCAACCTGACGGAAGCGGACGTGTACAAGCTCGATGGTCCGCTTTCAATGACGCATATCATGCCGCTCGTGACGAACGATGCTTTCGCAAATCTGCGAGACCGGCCATTTCAACCCGCGCGTGATGCGGCGCTCCCGCCGCACGTGAACATCTTTGAAGTGATGCGCCGCCAGGATGTATTGCTCCATCATCCCTACGAAAGTTTCGATCCCGTTGTCGAGCTGATCGAAGAGGCTGCGCAGGATCCGCAGGTGCTCGCGATCAAGATTACTCTTTATCGTACCAGCGGCGATTCTCCGATTGTCCAGGCCCTGATGAACGCAGCGGCGGCAGGGAAGCAGGTCACTGCTTTGGTCGAGTTGCGCGCCCGGTTTGATGAAGCTGCCAATATTCAATGGGCACGCCAGCTCGAGGAAGCCGGCGCGCATGTCGTTTACGGCGTAGTCGGCTTAAAAACGCATTGCAAAGCGCTCCTGATTGTGAGACGCGACGCCGATCGCCTTCGTCATTACGTTCATTTGGGCACCGGCAATTATCATCCGCGGACTGCTCGCATTTACACTGACTTTAGCCTGTTCACCTGCGAACCGCAGTTAACCGAAGAGGTGTCGGTGGTTTTCAACACACTCACTGGTCTGGCCGGTTATCCCGGGCTGAAAAAATTGCTCGTCGCTCCTTTCGATCTCCACAAACGATTGATTGGCAAGATCGAGCGCGAGCGCGATCACGCGCTGGCGGGCAAACCGGGCCGCATCATCGTTAAACTCAATCACCTCGTTGATCAGGAGACTATCGAGAAACTTTACGAAGCTTCCTGCGCCGATGTGACCATTGATTTGATCGTCCGGGGCATTTGTTGCTTGCGGCCGAAAATCCCCGGCTTGAGCGAAAACATCCGCGTCTTCAGTATTGTGGGCCGTTTTCTCGAGCACAGCCGGATCTATTATTTTGAGAATGCGGGTGAGCGAGAAGTGTTTCTCTCCAGCGCCGACTGGATGCCGCGTAATTTTTTCCGGCGAGTCGAGGTAGCGTTTCCGCTCGAAAACCCAATTCTGCGCGATGAGATCGTCAACGAAGTGCTTCCGAATCTTTTGCACGATCGCGTCAAAGCGCGCGAGCTTCAGCCAGACGGAAGCTACCGTCGCTTGAAGCCAGAGGGCAAGGAGCCGCGTGCTCAGGCGCAATGGCATTTCCGCGAAGTCTCCCGTGAGCGCACGAAAAAAATGAGCGGCCCGAAGAAGAAATTGCGCGCCGACAAATTGATTCCGATCACGGACGC
>VBQC01000272.1 GCA_005887825.1 Verrucomicrobiota bacterium
GATGGTGAACGCATGTAGTTCGGGAGAGCCGGAAACAAGCGGCCGACTTGCACACTGCGTTGTTTTAACGCAAGCGCTCGGCCAAGCCGCGCTAGCGCCCGGGAGGTCTTTTGGATTCGGCTTCTTCGATGCTTTTGGCCGCGAGATCGACGGGCGCGGGAGGGGATTCGTGTGCTTCCATAACTTGCACGCCCAGATCGCTAATTTTATTCAGAGTCAGTCCCGCCAATTGAGGAACGGCTTCAGCCATCTGCCGAAAAACATCTTCAATAGAGTAGATGCTGTTCTGACCGGAACATGCCTGGATCAAGTCTCGCAAGATTTCCCAATCGTCGCGCGCCTCGCATGGCGCGCGCACGGCGCGATTCAAGCGTTGTAACCGGCCATCGCCATTGACCATCGAGCCGCGTTTTTCCGCGAAAGCAAACGATGGAAGCACGACCGTCGCATATTCTGTCGTAGCGTTTGAGAGGATATCCATCACGGTGAACGCCGAAAGATCTTTGAGCTGTTCGGCCGAAATTCCCAATCGCGTCGGATTCTCGCCCAGGGTGATCAATCCTTTTACACGTCCCGATTTCACTGCGTCCGCGATCGCGGGCAGTTTCGCGCCTGGCTGCGAAGTTATTCCGAGCAACCGGGCGCCGTTAGTGTTTGGATTGCGATCTTCGCATAGAAGAATGTCGTCGCCGGGACCTGTGCGCGGTACGATGTCGATCAGCTCAACGCCGAGGGTTGTGGCGAGTTGGAGCGTCAGCCAAAGTTCTTCATTGGTCATCCGGCCAGAAGCGATGATGGCGATTTCGCCGCCGGAAAACGGTTTCAGTTGGAGCGCCGCCTGTGCGATCGCAATCGGCCAATCGGTGCCGGCAAGGTTTTCTCCAGAGCGTATCTGCGGTTCGAGCAGCCGGCGGTCGGATTGCAGGTAATAGAAATTGAGCCGGCCGTAATCGCACATCCAACAGGAGTTGACTGCGTCATTCTCGCGCGGCGTCTGCCGGTAAATGACATCTTCGCGCGTACCGATAATTGTGTTGCAACCAGTCGCGCAGCTCGTGCAGATACTTTTCGTCTCCTTCAAAAACCATACGCGCATCTTGAAACGAAAATCGGCCGAAGTGAGCGCGCCGACCGGACAAATATCCACCGTGTTGAGAGAATAATTGTTCTCCAGCCGCTTGTCGTGATGCGCGGTTAGCACCGTGTAGCTGCCGCGATCGACGAAACCGAGCACGTCGTCCTTCGCGATTTCCTGGCAGAAACGAATGCAGCGCGAGCAGAGAATGCAGCGCTCATCGTCGAGCGTGACGCGCGGCCCGAGTACAACGTTTTTTGGTTTCTTCACTTTGTGCTCGAGAAAACGCGACTGGCTCGTTCCGTAATCAACGCTGAATTCCTGTAAACGACATTCGCCAGCCTGGTCGCAAATAGGGCAATCGAGCGGATGATTGATGAGAAGAAATTCCATCACACCGCGTTGGCATTCCTTCACCAGCGGGGAATTCGTGCGCACGCCCATTCCTTCCGCGACGTCCTGCGCGCACGAAATCTGCGGACGCGGCATCCAGTTGATCACTGGCTTACCATCCGCGCCGAGTTCTGGCTTGCGATCGGGACCGAGTTTTGGAAGTCCCATTTCGATCAAGCACATTCGGCAATTACCCGGCGAACTGAGCTTCTTATGATAACAGTAGCGCGGCACATAACTGCCGGCCTGCTCACACGCTTCGATGACGCGCGTGCCTTTCGGGAACTGATGCCACACGCGATCGATCTGGATGTTGAACAATGGTGTGGTCGGATCAGGCATATCTTAGGAAAGCAGGAACGCAGGAAGGTTTTTTATAAGTGCAAATTAGCTTTCTCGAAGCCTCGTTCGCGACGGACGCGTTTCACGGTTAATGGCATCGTTGAAAAATTCACGATCAGACCGTCAGCTAATCCGGCCGCTTTAAGATAGCTGCGAACGATTGCGAAGTGCACGTTCTCCAGCGCTTCGACTGCTTTCAGTTCTACCATGATTTTGTCCTCAACCAGGAAATCGAGCCGATGTTCGCCAATCTGTTGATCGCGGTAGAAAAGCGGAATCGGCTTCTGGACGTTGGACATTGGTGGGGTCGGCTCAGACATTTCTAAGGAAAAGGAGGAACGCAGGAAGATTTTTTATAAGTGCAAATCAGCTCTCTCGAAAGTTCGCTCCCGGCGAACTCGTTTAACTGTCAACGGCATCGACGAAAAATTCAGGATCAGACCGTCAGCCAGTCCCGCGGCTTTAAGATATCTGCGAACAATCGCAAAGTGCACGTTCTCGAGCGCCTCGATCGCTTTCAGTTCGACGATGATTCTATTTTCAACAAGGAAATCGAGCCGATGCTCGCCAATCTGGTGATCGCGATAGAAAAGCGGAATTGGCTTCTGACGAACAAACGCAATGCCGCGCAGTGCAAACTCAACAGCCAGGGCTTGTTCGTAAATAGATTCCAGAAATCCTGGACCAAGTTCGCGATGGACTGCAATCGCTGCGGCAATGATCACATCGGTAATTTCCCGGTGCCTTAGTTCAGTTCCTGCGTTCCTGCTTTCCTTAGACATATTCAGATCGTTCCGGCAGCGCCGGCTTTTTCCCAGCCGGGATCGTGTGCCATCGGAACTGTCGGAATCGACTCCTCCCGGATTAATTCTTCCGGCGTGTATTCAGGTGGAAGTGGCGGTGGCACCGGCTTGACGGCCCGCTTCGCAAATTCCTCCGGAAATTTTTCGACAAAACTTTGTGTCGGCCAGGCGCATGCTTCGCCAAACGCGCAAATCGTGCGACCGGCAATATTGTCGCCGATACTCTTGAGCGTTTTTGGGTCTTCCGTAACACCGCCGCCGAGCAACATCCGGTCGGTGATTTTTTGCATCCAAAGCGAGCCTTCCCGGCAGGGCGTGCACTGACCACAGCTCTCATGCGCGTAGAACTCGTTGATGTTATTGAGTGTCCAGACCATGTCGCGGGAGTCGTCCAGGACGATTACGCCGCCGGAACCAGCCATCGA
>VBQC01000273.1 GCA_005887825.1 Verrucomicrobiota bacterium
CGGCGGCGGCGGGAGCGGAATCGAAGAGCGCGCCGCCTCGACGCGGCGCATTGCCTGCGACGTGAATCATGGGCCATTGGATTCGGCCGTCGGCGAAGCCGTCGCTTCGTGCGGACTCTCGCCAGCGCACGCGGCACAACTCGCCGAGTCGATTCAAAAATTATTCGCCGCCGCACGCAGCGTTGAAGCCCGCTCGCTGGAAATTAATCCGCTGGTGCTGACCAAAGACGGTCAGTTTGTCGCCGCCGATTGCCGCATTACGATTGATGATTACGCCGTGGCGCGACACCCTGAACTGGGTATTGAAATCGCGCGCGAGTTCGATCATCCGCCCACGCCTCTTGAGCGTGTGGCCTATGCCGTCGAGCAGAGTGATCATCGCGGCACGTTTTATTTCGCGCAGTTGGCGACCGTAGCTGCCAAAGATTCCAAAGGTCTGGTTGGTTTTCACGGCGCTGGCGGCGGCGGATCAATGATGTCGATGGACGCGATCGTGAACGCGGGATTCACAATTGCCAATTTCACCGACACCAGCGGCAATCCATCCGCGTCCAAGGTGTATCGCGCCAGCCGAATTATTTTGGCCCAGCCCGACCTGGTGGGATATTTCGGTTCCGGGTCCGGTGTCGCGAGCCAGGAACAATATTGGTCCGCGTATGGACTGGCCAAAGCATTTTGGGAACTCGATCTGGATATTCCCGCGGTGATTCGTTTGGGTGGCAATACTGAAGATCGCGCCGTGGATATTTTGCGGCGCATGTCCGGGTTGCTTCGCGCGCCGGTCGAAGGCTATCGCAAGACCGACGCGCCGGCCATGATCGCCGAGCGCTTCGCGGAACTTGTGGCTAGCGCGGACGGCACCAACTGGAAAGCGCGCGCGCCGCGTGTGCCGAAGTTCGTCAAAGATCCATCGGCTACGAAACTTCCTGTGAAAAACGGTCGCGTATGGATCGACACTGCTAGGTGGGCGGAGATTCGCTCCGCCGTCGAAACGCATTCGAGTGGGTTGATCGTGGATCGCGCGGGTGCACCAGCGGCGGCACCGGCGAGCGAAGAATTTGCCACCAAAGATTCCGAATTGCTCGCGTGCGATGTCGAGTGTCGACTCGCCGAAGTCGAAGGCTTCTATCTGGAACTTGATATCCCTGGACTGGACGAACTGATTGGAGTCAAAGTTGCCTCAAATGACCGAAATAGACGCGTTCGCCAACCGTGACTACTGTGACCACATGACCGCGACTTTGCGAGAAACGAAGGCGAAACTGTCGGAGATGGTAAAACTGGCGAGTCAGGGACAGGAAGTAGTGATTACCGTGCACGGCAAGGAAATGGCCAAGCTGGTTCCGGTACCTTCCAGGGAGCGACGGGTCGATCGAGAGAAGTGGTTGAAACGCCTGGCTACTTTGCGCAAGAAAACCTGGACTGGGCGCTATGGAAAAACCGCTCAGGAAATTCAAGACGAAGATCGTGCAGATCGGATCTAGCCAATGCCGTTCTGGGATACGTCAGCGTTGGTAAAGCTCTACGTGCGTGAACGCGACTCAGACGATTTCGTGGAGCTGGCTAGGAAATCCGAAACGCGCGCGACCATTTCCCAGCTCTCAATTCACGAGATGCGCTGTGTATTGCATCGCAAGGAGTTCGCGCGGGCGATCCCACCGAAGACAGCCGAGCTCGCTTATCGTGAATTCCACGATGATGTCAAAGACGCGGTTCTGAAGCTAATTCCATATGGACGGGACGTTGCGCTGGAGTTCGATCGAATCGTTCGGGTCTGTTACCGAGCGAGCCCGGTCGTGCCGATCCGCGCGCTCGATGGTC
The DNA here is from genome assembly GCA_005887825.1 of Verrucomicrobiota bacterium. GTDB lineage: Bacteria > Verrucomicrobiota > Verrucomicrobiia > Chthoniobacterales > UBA10450 > Udaeobacter. The sequence goes on from VBQC01000273.1 coordinate 1,822, forward strand.
TGCTCTTCGCTTCCGCGTTTACGGCACGGATGCCTGATTTGGTAAGCACGGACTTACACATGTGTGATGCCGGATTGCTGCTCGGATTGCGAGTTTTACCGAGCTAATGCTGCGAGAAGAAGCTCTGCGAGTAAATTCAATTGAAATTAGGACGCTACTCTAAATGGCAATCTTGATCGACGAGACCAAGCGCGTTCTTGTGCAAGGCATCACCGGCCGCGAAGGTCAGGCGCGCACGCGCTTGATGCGCGAGTACGGAACGAATGTGGTGGCGGGTGTGACGCCCGGCAAAGGTGGGCGGACTGTTCTCGGCGTTCCGGTGTTCAACACGCCGCAGGAAGCGGTGGACTCGTTAGGCAATATCGATATCTCCGTACTTTTTGTTCCTGCAGCCGGTGTGAAAGATGCGGCCATTTCAGCGATTGACGCGGGCATCAAACTCACCGTTCTGGTGCCGGATCGCGTGCCAGTGTGGGATGCGATGCAGATCGCGGCAGTAGCCAAAGCGAATGGCGCGACGTTTCTCGGGCCCAACACGCTTGGAGTCTTGAGCCCGGGCAAGGGCGTGGTCGGCATGATCGGTGGTCGCGCTGAAAGTGCGAGACAATGGTTCAAGCCTGGAATCCCAAAGGGTGTCGGGGTGAT
>VBQC01000160.1 GCA_005887825.1 Verrucomicrobiota bacterium
TCGGCCTTCCCCAAAAGCAGATCCAATGAAATTCCAGTCGAAGCTTCGCCGGTCGAACACGTTGACCGCAGGTTTTCTGGTCGCCCCGTTTTTATTCGCCGGATCGCTTGGTGCATTGACGCCTAACGAGTGGCGATTCAGCCAAACCATCGATGTACCGGCGAACGGACTGATCCGGATAAATTTGCCCACCGAAACGCTCGATGCTTCGCGTCCCAATCTCGGAGATGTGCGCATATTGGACAGTGCAGGGCGCGAAGTACCTTACTTAATCGATCGGCCAATGCCTCGCCACGAGTCTGCGCTACGGTCGCAGGAATTGCGTACGGCGCTCGAACCAACGGCAACGCAGATTACACTGACAACGGGAACAAAATCTTTGCTCAAAGGCGTAACCTTCGAGATGCCTGCAGGTGTTGAATTCATTAAAGCCGTGCAAGTGGAAGGTTCGCATGACGGCCAACAGTGGCGCCAGCTTACGACTGGCAAACCGATTTTCAAAATGACCAGCGGCGCAGAGAATCTGGATGTTTCCTTTCCCGCAGGGGTTTGGGAATTTCTGCGCCTGACGATCGACGATAGCCGCACGGCGGCGGTGCCGTTCACCGGCGTGCAACTCCGGGTCGCCGAAACACGAGCCCCGGTCGAGCCTCTTCCGATTTCAATTAAGTCGCGTGACGAAAGTCCGGGTGTCACACGGCTGGGAGTCGATCTTGGCGCGACGAATCTGACGGTAGCATCTCTGCGGATCAAAACGCCCGATCGATTGTTTGCACGCTTAGTCGCTATCGCCATTCCGGAATTGACTAACGATAGTATTCGCGAGCAGAGGCTGTGCGCGGGTCAATTTATCGCGTGGATCTGAATGGCAAAATTGAATCGTATGTTGAAATTCCCATCGACACTCAAATTCGTGGTCGCCAACTAATCGTGCTCATCGATAATGGCGACAGCCCGCCACTCGTTATCGATGCGGTTGATGCCGACAGGCGCGTGACACAGCTTATATTTCTTGCGCGTGAACAGGGCCGGTACCAGTTGCTTTCCGGAACTCCTCAATGCTCGACGCCGCGCTACGACCTGTCGGAATTGGGCGACCAATTAAAAAGCGCTGCTGCTATCGAATTGCGACCAGCCGCTTTGGTCGCGATCCCCGATTACAAGCCGCTGGACAATCTCTCTGCGCTTCCGTTAACGGGCGCAAGAATCGATCTCGCCGCTTGGAAATTCCGCAATCCCGTTCAAGTGTCGAAAGCCGGAGCGCAACAGATCGAACTGGGTCCGGATGTACTCGCGCGCGCGGCGCCGGATCAGCGCGATTTGAGGATCGTGACTGAAGATCGACAACTTCCATTTCTACTTGAGCGCACCTCTATTTCCCGTTCGGTGCCGCTGCCGCAAATTGCGGCCGACGATCCGAAAAAACCGAGGCTTTCGCGCTGGTCGCTGCGATTGCCGCAAGCTGGTACGCCAATCACGCGAGTCACTTGCGCTTCTGGTTCTGCGCTTTTCCAGCGCGAAATGCGTCTGTGGGAAGAAGTGGCGGACGAGCGAGGCGATACTTTTCCTCGCGAACTGGGCCGCGCGAATTGGAAAAAAGCGCCAAATCAGGCTGCGCGGGAATTTGCGATTCAGCTCGAGGTTACGCCGAGAAGTGGTACGCTTTTCTTGGAGACGGATAACGGCGACAATCGGCCGATCGAACTGCATGACTTTCGCGGCAATTACCCCGTTACCCGAGTCGTCTTCAAGGCCGCGTCCGATTCCACGCAGGCAATCTGGATCTACTATGGAAACCCCAGCGCTGCTTTCCCGCGGTATGACGTGACCCTGGTTGCAGATCAGCTTTTCCGTGCGGAGCGGGCGGCTGCAACACTTGGACCGCAGGAAGGTACGGGTTCGAAAACCGAGCGGATCACGCAAACGCTCAGCGGTTCCGCGCGCTACATCTTTTGGGGTATTCTCGGTTTGGTCGTTGCAGGGTTGCTACTGCTGATCTCGCGATTACTTCCAAGGAACCAGTGAACATTGTATTCGCGCTTGAGCGGTCGATGCGAACTGCGATTCTGCTCGCGTGACCGTTTTTCTCGGGTGCGGGTTTGCTGCAAAATACCGCGAGGGCGGTGGCAATTTTTCTGTGCCGCTGCAATGGATGCTTGGACTGCGCCGATTGAAGCTCGATGCGATCTGGCTGGAGTTGTTGCCGGCGACAGACGATCTCCGCGCCGACCGGGCCAGAATCGCGAATTTCCAGCGACGATTGCGCGAGCATGCACTCGCCGGCCGGTACTGCCTGCTGTATCAAAAGCCCGCATCCGACGCGCATGATCTTGAGCGTATGGAATGCATCGGAATGTCGAAACCGGCTCTGTTCAATCGACTGGCTGGACCAAACGCACTGCTCAATCTCAGTTATTCCATTCATCCGCCCTTGCTTTTGCAGTTCGAGCGCCGGATTTTCTGCGATCTCGATCCCAGTGAAATTTTTTACTGGATGACGAAAATGGAGATGGGTCAGTCGTATCACGACGAGTTCTGGACGATCGGCCTCAATGTTCATGGATGTGATTGCCGGCTGCCGAAATCGTCGCTTAGCTGGAAAACATTTTATCCACTGACGGATACGAAGTTTTTCCGCTACCGGCAGCGTCCGCGCGTGCCCAAATTCACTACGATTGGCCAGTGGTATTGGGGCGGGGCCGTGGAAGTGAACGGCACGTTTCCCGATCTTTCGAAAAAATTTGCGTTCGAACCTTATCTCGATCTTCCGAAACGGATTCCCGAAGCACGTTTTGAACTGGCCATGAATATCAAGGCGGACGATCCGGAGCGGGCGCGTCTCAACAAGCGAGGCTGGCGCATTGTCGATCCACATCGCGTCGCGCGCACGCCCGGCTCGTACCGCCGATACATGGCGCGCGCGCTCGCTGAATTTACAGCAATCAAGGGCGTCGACGTGGCGTGGCGGACCGGATGGTTGAGCGATCGCGCCGCGGCGTTTCTCGCGCTGGGCCGGCCGGTCGTTACCGAAGCTACGGGCGCAGAAAAATATCTGCCGTCAGAGAGCGGATTCCGTTTCGTCGGAGGCGCTGACGCAGCGGAAACGGCAGTGAAAGAAGTGCTGCGGGATTGGCCGCGGCTTTCCAGGCAGGCGCGCAACTGTGCCACGGAAGTTTTCGATTCCGCAAAAAACCTGCGCAGAATTCTCGACCTTTAGCTGCGGTGCAAGCTTCCCAGCTTGCGAAATCCGCCCCGCTCGCCGTGGCGGGCGTCACAAAAAGCACCCGTCGATTTTCGCGATTGCAAAACGGATTTCGGGTGTTACTCGTTGTCCCGTTATGGCTGACTTGATCAAAGCAGGCGACCTGAAAGAGCGCATGAAAAAGGTCCCCGAGTGGGAGCTGGAGAAAAAGCATATCGAGCGCACGTTTGAGTTTGACGATTTTGCCGATGCGATCGATTTCGTGAATTCCGTGGCCGAAATAGCGGAAGAAGAAGAACACCATCCTGACATCGACATTCGTTACAACAAAGTGCGCCTGGTTCTCTCAACGCACAGCAAAGGCGGCCTGACCGAGCTCGACTTCGGACTTGCGGAGCGAATCGACACACTGGAGTAGGGAAAGTGAATAGTGATTGGTGATCAGTGATCAGTGAACAGGCGGAAGACAAGTGCCCCGTGATTTCTGAACTCGCGACGGTTGTAATCACGATCTGAAATTCACGGCCGCCGGTGAGCGTGAATAGTCAATGGAGGTAACCAGCTAGTCACCATTCACCGATCACCTATCACATTTCACTCAGCGCCTTTCATCGGCATCGATGAACTGGAATGCCGTCTCAATGTCCGATCTGTCGGACATGCCCGCTTCCTTTTTACGGTGCTGTAGCGTTTCGGAGACTTCGTCGTTCCATCCTCGTTTGCGCATGAATTCGTTCCAAACGTAAATGTCATCTTCGGACGGTTGCCGCCCAACCTTGAAACACCATTGAAGAATTTCCTCGTCAGCGCCGCCCTGTTTCACGCGCTCGATTAATTGCTCATAATCGACCCGGAGAAAGGTGACGCATTTTTTGTCGAAACCTTTTCCCAGATTCTGGTGATAATCCGGAGGCAATTCGCCTTTGGCGTGCAACCGGATTTTGTCCAGCATTCGGCCAAAATAGAAGAGGCCGCCCACTTTTTCGGATGGACTGCGCAGGGCAACTGTGGCGATCAAATGAAAGTTTGTGCGTTTTTCCACGTAGTTCAATCAGGAAAGGCACAGTTAGCGACCAGCGACTACGGCAATAATAACTTATCGAAACCGCTGCACTACTGGGTGATCGCTAAGCGATGCATCGGATCGTTAGAATCGACACGGAATGCGGTCCGCGATGGATTTTTGCCTCGCGCTTCCGTTGGTATGGTTACCGTTTATCGAGCGCCCTTCATCGGCATCGATAAATTGGAAGAGTGTCTCGATCTCCGACCTGGAAATCATGCCTTGTTCTTTTTTTTGGCGTTCTAGCGCGTCGGAAACTTCGTCATTCCAGCCTCGCTTGCGCATGAATTCATTCCACATGTAAATTTCATCTTCGGACGGCCGGTGTCCCATGGCAAAGCACGATTGCAAGATCGCTCCATCCGTCAGGCCCTCGTTCACGTACTCGACTATTAGACTGTACTTAGCTCGGAGAAAGGTTGCGCATTTTTCGTCGAGACCTTTTCCAAGGTTCTCTTGGTACACAGGAGGCAATTCCCCTCTGGCGTGGCTTCGAATTTTGTCGAGCATCCGGCCGAAGTAAAGCAAGCCGCCTACCTTATCGTAGGGACTGCGAAGACCCAAGTTTCTCATGGGGAGTCCATCTTACGAACTTTCTGGATTTATTGCAAGTTATTGACAGTTATTCACAACCGCTTGCAAGACTATTTTTTTCAGCCACGCTCTGCTACACAGATGCCTGTGAAAATATTTAGAGATTTATCGATTCAATGATTAAATGTTTCCAATCGCTAATTCACTCAACCGTTAAGTCGTTGACTGACTAAAATGGACCGGATCGTTGGAATTGAAACCGAATACGGCTGCCTTCTGAGCGAGGGAGAGCCGCATGGCAATTCCGAGCTTTGGCCAGCCAAAATTAAAAACTATCTCTTTCGAAAGGCCGACGCTGGCACCATCGATTTGCATTACAGAGATTACGAAGAACCACCGGGCAACGGAGGCTTTCTTCTCAATGGCGGACGTCTCTATCTCGACATGGGGCACATCGAGTACGCGTCGCCGGAATGTTTGCATCTGCACGACATGGTCACGTATGAATTGGCGGGGGACGACCTGCTGCAATCGTCACTTGTTGCCTTGGGCGCGGACGGTCGCGTGTCGTTTATTAAAAACAATGTCGATCATCACACCGGCGCCACTTTTGGCTGCCACGAGAATTATCTGATGAAACGAGAGGCGCAATTTACGCCGCCCATTCTCGGAACGCTGCTTACTTTTTTAGCCACGCGGCAGATCTTCACGGGCGCAGGTCGCGTCGGCCAGTCGAATCCGCTGGCGTTCGACTTCGAGCCGCAGCAAGCGGAGGCCCAGGTTAATTTTCAGCTCAGCCAACGCGCCGACCACATCGTGAACGACATCTATCAATGGGTGCAATTCAATCGCGCCATCATCAACGCGCGAGATGAGCCGCTGGCCGATTACCGAAAGTATAGGCGGCTGCATTTACTCATCGGGGACTCGAACATGAGTCCGTTTGCCACCGCGCTGAAGATCGGCACGACCGCTTGCGTCTTATCGCTGCTCGAGGATGGCCGTTTGCCGCGGAATCTTATTCTGGCCGATGCCGTGCAAAGCACGCGCGATATCTCACGCGATGCCACGCACAAGTGGATTGTCAATCTGGAGGATGGCAAAACTATCGGCGGGCTCGAGGTGCAATGGGAATTTCATCGACTGGCGCAAGAATATTTGCGCGACAGGAGCGCGGAAACCAACTGGCTGCTAGAAAGCTGGGGCTTCGTCCTTGAAGCACTCGAGCAAAACCATCAGTCACTGATCGGCGGTGTCGATTGGATCACCAAAAAATGGTTGCTCGAAACATTTATGGAGGCGGAAAAATTGAGCTGGGATGATCCCTGGCTGCAAAGCATCGACCTCGAATATCACAACATCGATCCGGTCCGGGGATTATTCTTCGGCGTCACCCCGGGGAAGCGAATCGCGGAGTGGAACAACAGCGTCCGCCGTCCAGCTGCGACACGTGTTGCTCCGGCCAATACGCGCGCGTCAGGCCGGGCGCATGCAGTGGCTTTTTTCCAAAAATGCGATCTCCCGTACGTCATTAATTGGGATTCAATTGCGTGCGACAGTCGCGATTTTCTCGTAATGGGCGACCCGTTCCAGACCTACAACGAAGAAGTGGAGCGGTTTTTGACGAGGCCGCGGCCGATCTCAGAGAGCAGCGAAGTGTAGAGGGCGAGGACAGGCTGCCAGCCTTTTTCGGCAGATGCTGAACGTCCATGGCCCAAAGCGCAATCGCGTCATTATGCGGTTTTGCCGCCGTATTTTCCGCGTCGTGCAGCCTCGAGAGCTTTCACGAACGAGCAGACCTATCCACCTCAATCGAGACGATGCAGGGCCGAGATGCCGTAGTTTTCCTGGAGATTGGGCGCTTCGGCGGTGACTTGTGCTGCGTCGAGCTCGATCTGTTTGGGATCTTCCTCAGTCTCGATTTTGATGAAGCCGCCTTCGATCGGCTGCTTCACCGCTTCGGCCAGATCACCTAACGATTTGATTTCTTTGCCGTTCACTCTTGTGACCGTCAAATAGGAAAGGTCGTCGTAGCCGATTGTGCTATTGGCTGGCAAGACCTGGCTAAGGATGACGACACGGCGATTTCCCTGTGGAAAAAGCTCTGACTGGAAACGGTCGAGGTAAACCAAGCGCTGCGGGGCTTCTCTTTGCCAGGCCGGTCCCCATTCTTTGAGATATTGGCGGGAAAGCTCCTGAAAAATGAGACCGCCGACGACATAATAGCGTGGCGGCTGATCGAAATTATACGGCGGACTAACATAGTCTTTAGCGTCTCGATGTTCCAGCGTCATATTCAATTGCATCGGCTTGCCACTACGCTGGATGCGAAAAGGGACAACATCACCCGAATAAGCGTGGGCAGTTAACAGATTTGTGAATTCGATCTTGCCGTAAAGCGGATCGACATAGTTACCATTTTGATCGATCTCGTTGTTCGCGACCGCTGTCACAATATCGCCAATCTGCAGGCCGGCTTTCATTGCCGGCGTATTCGGTTCTACGTTGGTAATATAAACGCCGCCGCCTTTGCCTGTTTCCCCGGAGAACTCGCGCAGCTCCGGATCGCGTGTTGGAAAAAATGAGAAACCAGCGGCCGGAAAGCCGCGATAATTCTGGTTCTCAGCTTCCTTCAAAAAATGGGTGATGATGGGTGCCGGAATGGCGTCGAGCAGCTGCGAACGCGGATCGTAGCGCAGCAGCAAGCCGGCGAGCTTGTTGTTCTTCACCAGCGGCACCGTGTAGCTGTTTTCTCGATACTGCATTGGGATGCTGACGCGGTAAGTGAGAAATTCTCCGATATCGATCGGATATGGGGTCATTTGCACAGTTGTCACCAAGCCTTCCGTAGCAACCAAAGCGCCGGTGGGCTCGAGTTGCCACGCGGCGAGCCGATCGCCGACCACCGTGTCGGGCGTGATTTCAAGCGGAGTGATTCCATCGAGGAATGTTTTCTCTACTGGTTCGAGCAAGGCCAGGTTAGCCTCATAATCGATCACCTGGACTTTGGCCGCAGTTTTTTCTCCGGATTCCGCGCGCTCGAGTTCGACATAGTTTTGATTCGTCACCAAATCTGCGGTCACTAGGACCCGGCCCTTCGAGAGAACAGCGCCAAGTGCGCGCTTCGAAATCGGCGCTTTCTTTTGCCAGGGCCGAAAATAATCGTACGACTGCCCGGTAACATTTACCCGGACCAGCGCCAGCTGCTTTTGCTTACTGAGCGTCGCCGGCACGGCGGATTCTTTTTTTGCCAGCGCCCCGGTGGCTGCCACAAGAACGATTCCAAGCGTAATAACAGAATGCTTTAACACCATTTTTAGATTTTGTTCGCCTGCTTCGGAGTGTTTGACCCCGGTTGTTCTTCGAGATTTTGCTCTTTCAACACATTGTAACGCGTTTTGATCCGCTCGCGTGCAGCTTCCACTTTGTTGCGATCAAGCACTAACGGAGGACCGTCGCCGATCATCCGAATGACAATACGCTCTGGCGCTTCGGCAAAGCTGTTCGCCAGATCATCGAGCGTTCGAATTTTCTTGCCGTTTATTTCATCCACAATCCCGCCGCGGTACGGCGCGAGATACGTATTGATCGGGTCCGGCAAAATATTGGCTAACACAATGACATCGGGATGCTGCAGATAAAGTTGTTCCAAAATGAAGTATTCAAAAAAATGACGGAGGCGCAGATCAGTTGACCGATTGGCTTCGAGCAAGTCGAGATTCAACGGCTGAAAGAGCAAGCCGCCGTAAAGCACGTAGCGGGGACGCACATCATAACTGTGACCTTGAATCAGATAAGGCCATGCCGTTTTTACAAACTCGATCTTCACAGTCATAGGCTGCTTGTCACGCCAGATGTCGAGCTTAACCGAGCCCCCTTTGAATTTCCGCTCCACTACTTCTTGAAAGTCCGCGGGCTCGCCTTCCAGCTCAACATTCCCGTCACTAGCGATGGGATGATCGTCGATTGTGAGAAGAACGTCCCCAGACCGAAGAACGTTGGCCGATGGCCCAGCCTCGACCACCGTGCTGACGAGCACGCCGCGGTTGTCATCTTTCAATCCGAGAAACTTTCTCTGGGCAGGATTTTGCAACTTCGAATAACTAATCGCGAGATCGACATATTTGTCGTAATGCCCATTGCTGACATCCTTTAGAAATCGGTTGATAACCGGAGTAGGAATCATGTAGGCGACGCCTTGCGCGACATCGCCGCTGTAACCTTGAAACGCAACGCCGATTACCTTGCCGTTTTGCATTACCGGTCCGCCGCTGTTACCTGGATTGATCTGTGCGCTGATCTGAACCGCGAGGTGTTGATCGATTGACGAATGAGTGTAGAGCTGAAAATCGATTCGCGACACTATTCCCGTCGTGACCGACATCCGCTCCCCGCCGATTGGATAACCGTAAGCCGACACGGTCGATTCAAGCGAAGGAATTCCGCCGAATTTTAGCGGCACCATGTTCTTGAAAAAATTCGGCGCGTCCACAGTAATAAGCGCGAGATCGCAATCATTGGCGATGAACAGCACTTTTGCGGGATACTTATTAGGATCGCTGTCGCGCTCCACGGTGAGATAGCGGCTGTTACTCACTACATGGGCATTGGTCAGGATGCGATTGCCTTCAATCACAAAACCGGCGCCGACACCACGTTGAATCGCTCCGGCATTCCACGGCGCTTTGTAATCTGGTTCCACTGCCGTTGCTGTGATCCGGACGAGACTTTTTTGAACCGGCCCGTTTGGCTTTGGCGGCGCAATCGGAACCGGCACTGGAACGACTGCCTGTGCGGGTGGGCTCGATCTCGATGGAAGCGCCGGTCGTGGCGCTTGCGCCTCCATAGGGGGGCGCGCCGGGCTGTCTTGCTGTGCGTACGATGCCGGGCCAAGCAGTAAAGCAACGTAAGCAAAAATCAGAGTACGCTTCATGGGCGGAAAGGCTGGAAAATCAGACAGAGTAATCCAAAATTAAGATCGGAATTCGCATTCGCAAGTGGCCGTTCGGACAGAACTGACATGCTACATGCGCTCGGCGTTCAACATCTGCGAGCGGCTAGAGGCAAATAGCTGATCGTTATTCGTGCTCTTCGCCGTTTTGCCGCAGGTCGCGGGGTGAAAGTAGAGAAATCAAATGCCAGCGCGATCGAGAATTGATCTGAGGACTTTCTCCGCTTCAAAAAATTCACGCGCCACAGTGCGTGCGGCACGGGAATGTTTCGCGTAATCCGCATTGATTGCTTTCACCGCATCGACAATTTCCCCCAACGATCGAAATGACAGAAGTCCTGCGTTGCCGCCGTAGGTTTTGGTAAAGCCGGTTTCCTGAATTATAACCGGGCGACCCGCAGCGAGGTAGCAGGCGCTCCGATCGCTGAACCAGCCGGTGTTTAGACGAACGTATTGATCTTTGGCGACGGTAAACTCGCCTTTCGAGCGCTGGATGTAGTCGCGATAAAGCCAGTAATCGACGCTCAGTTGAAGCGGGCAGCGAAGACACCAGCCGTTTCGCTCAAATCTCGCTCGCGTCTTCGTATCTTTGATATTGGTCGCCAGTTCAAATGGTTCTCCTGATTTTTTCGGTGCCGAGATAAAACGCAAGAATTCGCGCGACTTGCTCCAAAGATATTTCTCGCCGCGCCACGTAATGTCTTTCAAACCGCTCGTGGACCAATTCGCCACCGACGTGAAAACCGCGGCGCCGGAAGCGGGACGGTTCGTTTTCCACAAGCCGGTTACAACCGGTTGGCGCGTTGGCAGCCATTTAAGTCCATGCGCCGGCACTGGAAAACTCTTTGTTCCCACATTTTCACCAAATGTGAAAAGCCCGCGATGACGCCGCAAATAATCGATTGTCGATCTTACGCCTTTGTCGATCTTGATTTGCTCAACCCCGGGATCGCTCTCGATGTAAAGGATGCGATCAGAAATGAGCAGGTCGTCGTTGAGCTCCTGCGCGCCGCAAATATTCAGGATGGCGTCGGCATCCCGATAGAGCTGCCGGATTTCTTTTAGCGGCAGGCCGGCAGTTGGATTGCGAGGCAGATAACGTGCGCAAAATGCCCAGCGTTTTTTGAATCCGAATTCGTGCGACAACCTGTTCAGGAGCAACCCCGCATAATCAAATTCGTTATTTATTTCGAACG
>VBQC01000161.1 GCA_005887825.1 Verrucomicrobiota bacterium
CTGAGGATGCGCCGGTGGTACCTCAAATAGAGGAGGAGGCTCAGGTAGTTCCTGAACCTTTGGAGCAATATTCAGTCGCCCCGGCGAAGACGAAGACTGAAAAACAGGCGCCGCGTCGCCACGAGCATGTCGCCCGCCCGCGTCCAGACTTCTTCGAGAAATTAGTTGTCGGTTTCATCAACCTCCAAAAACATCAGCCGGAGAAATACCTGTGGCGGCGCGGTGAGTAAAACAGTTTTGGAGCACGATTTCAGTTCCCGCTATGCGACAATAGAATACCCAGCCAGCCGTGTAGTTGGCAACGTGCGGGCGCGGATCAGCACGACCGTAACAGGCGGAATGTCACGGTCACTGCCGTTCGGCCTGAAGGCTTTCAAGGCTCGAGCCGCCGCCCGCCCCCCTCTTGAGTTCTAAGCGTAAGGGACCGAATTGCGCTTAACGCGGGGCTGGGTTGCTGCCAGGTGGTGAGCTCTTCGGCGCGATTTCCGACCGCCTACGCAAGGCAACTGCTATATTCTCTATCCGCGTTTCAGGGATGTCTCCTTCTCGGTAGGCCAGTCCCTTATCATGAACGAGAACGCTATCAGTTGCAATCCAATCATTTTCTGATGCTGAGATAACAAACTGGTTCTCGAACGTCCATGACTGACCGGCGGGTAGGCGTAAGAAACCAGATGTCTCTAATCGACTGCTAGATTCATTTGAATTTGCCATCGGTTCGGCATCCTTCTTGGGTTCCTTGTTATTGTGTCTCTGTCCGACAAGCTCTTCGTCAACAAATTGCTGTGCATGTCGATCAAAATGCTTCCAATCGATTGTCGGATGACCTAGTTTCAGTGTGGGTGGTGGTACGAAGAAGCCCGGGCTGGGCCCCGCCAATGTTTTACCTACGTAAAAGTCGAGTGTATAATCGGTGATCGACACCAGGCGATCGGTAGCATTTCGCACCTGTGTGTCAACAGTGACAAGGTATAGTGATTTTTGTCCATCTCCGCTCGGAATCGGGTCTACTCTTAAAGTAGTTGTCGTGGAGCAACCGTAGGTAGCGCTTCGTGTCGCAACACTGTACAATACCCAAAACCCTGCAGCGAAGAATGCTCCAATTTGAACGATCTTTAACACGATTGCCCAACGGAGATCCCAAGTCTTCAATTTAGATGCTCCCTCCAAAGAGACAATCAGCAGTACGCCGATTAGACCAATCCAAAGAACAAGCGAGAGTCTGAAGAATTGGTCGAAGACGATTTGGGCGATCATTTCTCGGGAATACGTTTTAAACCCGGGCGAAAGCAAGCCGGAAAGCTGCCCTTTGATTCGCGGGTGACTCTTTCAACATCGCGAAATAAGTTTCTGTTCCGCGACACGCTCTTGCAATTGATGGCGGCTGAGAAGTTGCCATACGAAAAACTCACGAAGGCGGCTTAATAGCGCCTAATTCGCTAACTGGCCGTCCTCCGCGTTCCTTAAGTAGATCAACGGTCCACTTATAAGTGTCTGTTGCGTCATAAAACTTGGCTCCACGTCCGCGTGCCCACTTCAATAAATTCAACCACTCCGATTGAGGGATGACCGTCATAATAATTCCAAATGGATGTTCGTGTTTATCTGAAACGAGTCGGTCGCACAGACGAACCACGTCATCGTTAGACCGAAATTCATCAATCTTGTGTTCTTGCAAAGCGTAAAGTGGATAATGTCCGTTTCTTATCCATTCCACGATTGAGTAATACGTTTCATCAAATTCTTTGGCTTCCGAGTCTTGCAATTTCTTAAGCGTTTCACGCGCTTCCACAAGCTTACCGTCTGCCTCTAGATTCATCTGCTTCGGAGTGGCGTACAAAAAGTAAAATAGGAATATGTAGACGAAAATTATCGCGTTTGCGCAGATGCCGAATCCCAAGCTTACAAGCGCCTCTTTCATATCGAATCCAGATTTGCCGGTGAAAAGACGTTGTAAATAAATGGCGACTGCTGCCGCGATAATTCCGATAACGAACGTGAAGAACGGTGCTCCAAACACGAGATCGCAGGTGTCTTTCCACGAGCGCCGACAAAGCATTCGGTTATAAGACATTCAGTTAGCCTAAACCTTTCCCGCCCAACAACGCCCGCTGAGTCATTGTCACGGTTGCGAACACTCGCATGGCGCGAGGTCGCACTTCGTAAACGTGCTGTGAGCTGGTCATCGTGCCCGGGCCAGCGGTTAGCCGCAGTGATGGGTTAGGCGAAAAGTTATCATCCGAGGTGACGCTTCGCTTCCTCCTTGAGCACTTCGAGTACTAATCCAAATGTCCATGAACCCGCCTTTCCGATTCGTCGTTTGGTGGCGTTCCAGACGTTATCACTGCGAGCCGCATTTAAGAAGTCATGACCGACCCAGGTGAGTTTGGAGATAACGAAAATGCCGCCACCTTCTGCTTCCGCATCCGTCTGCGCTTCTCCCTCAATGAGACCGGCATTAATCATGAGTTCAAGGTGCTCGACGACTTCGATTGGAGTGTTTTTAAAGCTTCCGCTGAAAGTCGTCAAAGGTTGCCCAGCCGGTTGCGCCTCGATCAACACGAGCAGCTTTCGAACAGTATCCAGGTTGCGCTTCATTTGCGGTGATGGTTTGTGTTGTTGATTTAAGGCACTGTGAATCCGCCATCGAGCGCGAGCGCCTGGCCGGTAGTCCACGTCGCGTCGCGACAGAGCCAGAGAACGGCGGATGCGATTTCTTCCGGCGTACCGCTGCGGCCCATCGGGTGCATGCTCTCGATATTGTGCGCCAAGTTCGGGTCTTTACTGACGAAACGCTCGTACATCTCGGTGTGAACAGCGCCAGGACAAACCGCGTTTACGCGCACGCCTGACTTGGCGTACTCGAGCGCGGCTGATTTCGTCAGTCCGAGAACAGCGTGCTTGCTTGCGATGTAAAGCTCCAACTGCGCCATGCCGACAAGACCAGCCACAGACGAATTGTTGACGACGCACCCGTCGCCGGATTTCTCGATGAGCGGTAGTTCATGTTTCAGGCAAAGCCAGACGCCCATGACGTTCACGTCGATGATGCGCCGGTAGTCCTCCAAAGTCTGCTCGACCAAAGGGGTCGGGACCTGCTCGACGCCGGCGTTGTTGAAAGCGAAGTGTAATCCGCCAAGCGTCTCGGCTGTTTTGGCGAGCGCGGTGCGAATGGTTGTCTCGTCGGTTACGTCACCGGCGAAATCGAGCGCTTTTACGCCCAACTTCTCGATCTTAGCCCGCGCGGCCGCGTTCTCGTGACGTCGCCGGCTCAGAATTGCGACGTTGGCTCCTTCTTTGGCGAAAAGCAACGCGGTAGCGAGCCCGATGCCGCTGTTTCCCCCAGTGATGAAAATGGTTTTGTTATTCATGATTGCGACGGTACGATGCTGGCGTAATCTCGCAATCGTCGGCGGAAAATGGAAAACCGATCATTCTTTGGCATCTTGGCGAGGACGGTGTTCGCTGTTTTCTGGAGTTGCAGCGCCTCATTCCGGGAATTACGCGCAAGATGTTGACGCAACATCTGCGCGAACTGGAGCGCGACGGCGTTGTGGTCTGATACGCGTGGCGTCAATACGTCTATCTGAGCGCCCAGATTCCCTGTTCGTGAGCATTGGCGGACAAGGGCGGATTTCCCTGTATTTGTTATGCGAAGCTGTTATGCGATGACAGCTCGCTGTCGATTTTACGAGGAAAGCGACCCTAACGGGATTCGAACCCGTGTTACCGCCGTGAAAGGGCGGTGTCCTGGGCCTCTAGACGATAGGGTCACAAAAGCGCGGGCAATATCGAATTGCTGCTCTTGGACGCAAGGCAAATTGCCAGCGAGACCCATTCTTACTCTTTGGCTGCTTTCCGTCCGGAACGAAGATCGGCGATCAACGCTGCGGCCCGGGCGGTCGCGCCGCGGTGCTGGTTTAATACTTCGCGCGCGCTTTGGACGAGTCGCTGGCGAGTTTCGCTATCGCGGAGGAGATTGTCCACCGCCCTTTCAAGTGAGTCGATATCGCTGACCTGAATTGCGCCGTTCTTCGAGACGAGCGTTCTAGCAAGTGTCGCGAAGTTTTCCATGTGCGGACCAAATATAACCGGTTTGCCCGCTAGAATCGGCTCCACGGGATTTTGTCCACCGTGCGCAGTCAGACTTTTCCCAATAAACACAACCGTAGCGATACTGTACCAACGTTGAAGCTCACCAGTTCTATCGAGAAGCACACAATCTGCCTTCGTTTCGTTATCACCCGCCACTCGGCTTGCGACGCGGACATCAAGCGATAAAGCCTCAAGCTGCGCCCGGATTTGTTGCACGCGTTCGACGTGACGTGGTGCAATGAACAAGCACAATGACGGAAATTTCTGGCGCAAGTTCAGAAAAGCTCTCGTGAGAATTTCCTCTTCCCCGCGGTGAGTGCTGCCGCCGAAGAGAACCGGGCGTTCCAGACTCAGGACAGGCAAGACGTACCCTGGGGACGTGGCGACAACTCCACCGGGCCCCTGAGCCTCCGCAGTATAATCAAAATCAGCGGGATCATATTTGATGCTGCCGGTGTACTTAATCCGGCTGCGCTCCACGCCGAGTCGATGCCATCGATCGACGTCCTCTGGTTCTTGCACGCAAACCAAATCGAGAAGCCGGAACGTCGGTGCGACAAGAAATTGAAACTGGCGGAATCTTCGCTCAGATCGCGGTGATAACCGTGCATTGACGAGAACGAGTGGAATGCGTCGCGCATGCGCTTCGGCAGCCAGATTGGGCCAAATCTCGGCTTCGACGAGAACGATTCTCGTCGGACGAATGACGGAAAACGCGCGTCGCATGACCGGCCAAAAATCCAGGGGCGTGTACATGACCTCAATCCGACGCAGAGCGTTTTTGTTTGCCAACGCAAATCCGGTTGTGGTCGTCGTGGTCAACACGCAATGCACGTCCGGTTCGAGGGTTCGCAACTGTTGGACCAGTTTGAGAGCAATCATGACTTCGCCAACGCTGACCGCGTGCAGCCATGTCGATCCTTTCTCGTTACTGCGGGACAGTCGCGCGCGCAGGTCGCGGTCGTATATCCCGAGGCGCTGGCCGAATTTTTTGCGATAACCGCCGCGGCGAACCATTTTCAGCAGATAGCCGGGCAAGAAGAACAGAAGCCCGATAGGCCAAAACAAATTGTAAACGAAGCGAATCACTGATGGATTGCAGATTGCGTATTGGTCCGAGCCGGGCTGGCGTTGTTTGCGGATAGAAAGAGGACTTCAGTGGCGCCGTATGTCTTCCGACGGACCATGCGCCAGACCTTCGTTTCGGGAAGCGCTTCGCCCGGCCGCTTTTCCAAAACGAAGATTCCGTCGTGATTCAATAATCGCGGCAACGTTTCGTTTGCGAAGAGCTTCTCCGTAAAGCGTTCGCCCGATGTTGTTTTTTCATAGGGCGGATCGGCAAAAATGATTTGGAATTTCTCAATCCCAGAAGAGATCCGAAGAAATTCAAAAACGTCCTGTTGTCGAATGCGTCCCTCGAATTTTGTCTTGGCGAGATTCTTTTCGATTACTTCAACTGATTGTCGATCTTCCTCCACAAAAAGAACAGAAGCAGCGCCGCGACTGAGCGCTTCGATTCCGAGCGCGCCGCTCCCCGCGAAAAGATCGAGAACCCGCGCGTCAATGACGGCGCCGCCGAGACTGGAAAAGATCGCGGCTTTGACGCGGTCCATCGTCGGTCGAACACCGCGTTTGGGAACCGCCAGGCGGAGGCCGCCGGCGTTGCCGGCGATCACTCTCATGGCGAAGAGGCTGGCGTTGCAGTTGGCGGTGGCAGCGCTTCCTCCGGTGCAGCAGAAGGCGAGGGGACAGCCGGGATTGGCGCTTCGGTCCGTCGCTTTTTTTTCTTTGGTCGCTGTGCCTTGCCGCCGCCAAATAAACTGTTGATCATATTACCGAGATCGCGCCCGACCAGCCTGTCCATCAAATTTGTGCTTGGTCGATCAATGCTTCCGCCCACCTGAAAATCGAGAGCAAAATAGCCCGGTTCGCTGGCGGGTTGAAAATTCTGGCGGATCGCGCTGAAAAGCTGGCCACGAATTTTTTCGTTGATCGCGAGTTGAGAGTCGAGTTTCAGTTTGCCGTTAAACCCGACCGTGCCCGAGGCCGAAAGGCGAATATTCGGCGAGCGCAGGATCAGCTCGTCGACCGTAACCAGGCCGGGGCCCACATGGTATTTTGCCTGCGCCTGCTCGAGATGAAGCTCCGTTAGCTCCTCGATCTGGAGAATCTGTCCGAGCAACACCAGCAGGCTATATTGCTGGACTCGCCCATCACGCAGAAAAATCTCACCCTTTCCAATCAGCGCATTTGGATCGGCGGTTTTCCCAGCAGCTTCGAAACTTCCCTCCAATTTGCCCTGCACCATTCCTTTCGGACCGCCCGCGTCCGAGACAATCTGATCGGCCAACACATTGCGAAACGTTACCTTCGTAGTGAAAGGCGAATCCTCGGCTTCCGGTTGCATGGCAAAATAGCCATTGATCTCGCCGCTCCCGGCACGCGCAGACATGTTCGAAAGCTCGAGCACATCGGGTTCGTAGCGGAGCGGGGATTGCAGTTGCTCCAGAAAAAAGCGGTCTCGCAACGAAATCTTTGCGACCTTTGTGTTGCCGTGAAGAGCCAGAGCGCTGCGTATGCTGGTATGGAAATAGACGCCTTTAAAACTCGCGAGCAGTGCACCCGCGCGATCGAGAAAACTGAAATTCCCGTTTTTGATGCTGACCTGTTGAACCTCCGGAGCAATCGCCAACCTTGGTTCCTGCTTCGGGAACTTATTCACCCTTAATTGAGGAGGGGACGGAAGTTGAATCGGCGTTGCGGCGAGGGCAGGCGACGCCGTCGGTTGAACGGGTTCGCCTTCCGCTGGCGACCCGGAGATAATATTTGGAACCTGGTTTGCCGAAACTGCTGGCGTGTCGCGTTCTCGCGCACCGGGCAATCTCCATTTTCCCTCTGCGTCTTGCGTCCAAACTACATGTGGATTGACAAGCGAGACTTCCTTGATCACCAGCCGCCGGGAAAGGAGCGAGAGGAAACGAACTCGCAGACGAAATGTTCTCGCCTCGAGGAAATTACTCGGGCTTGCCGCGGAAGTCTGCGCAATCGTGATGCCGCTCAGTTCGAGTCCGCCCCATGGCGTCACGCTCATACTGCGAATTTTCAGCGCGGTGCCGAGTCGTCGAGTCAGTTCCTGTCGAATCTTCGCTTGTGTGCCCTGCGATTGCACATACAGGTTCACGCCGATCAAGACAATCGCGCCGAACGCAATCACGACCCCTAAAGCAACCAAAGCAATCCGGCGCAATTTTTTCACGCAAAGACGTTACGCAACCCAAGTTTGAAGAAAAGATCAAAGCCATCTCCTGGACCGCAGCTCACAAAAACTGTACCTGCCTCTTGCGCATCTCATAAGTCCTGACAGTCGAGTTTCGGCTCGGCGTTTATGCGATAATTTCTGAATGTCTGAGCATCGCTGTGAGTAACGCAATCGTCATTCTCAACCCGGCCGCAGGTAACGAAGAGGCGAACCACTGGCAGGAACGCGTCGAATCAATCGCCCGTGGCTGTCCCGTGCGCATTACGTCGCAGTCCGGCGAGGCAGAGGCGCTGGCCCGTCGGGCTGTCGAAGAGGGATTTGAAAAAATCGTTGCGGCTGGCGGCGACGGAACAGTCAACCAGGTAGTCAATGGCCTCGCCGGAAGCAGTGTTGCATTGGGACTGCTCCCAATCGGCACTGTGAACGTCTTCGCCATGGAGCTTGGCCTGCCGTCGCACAATCTCGAACTTTGCTGGGACGTGATTCAGGGCGAGAACATGCGTCTTATCGATCTTCCAAGCGCAAACGGGAAATACTTCGTCCAACTTGCCGGCGTGGGACTCGACGCACAAGTCGTTAAGGAGACCAGCCTCGCTTTCAAACGCAGTTTCGGTCCGCTCAGCTATCTTATTTCCGCAGCGCAGATTGCGGCACGGCAGCCGCCCAGGCTTTTTATAGAATCGGAGAATGCTTCTGTTGCTGAGGGATCGTTTGTTCTCATCGGAAATGGGCGCCTCTATGGAGGACCTTTTCCATTTTTCAAACACGCGCTCATCGATGATGGCCTGTTTGATGTAGTCGTCTTCAAGCGGCTCGGCTACCTGGAAATCATCAAATATCTGCAGGACGTCGTGTTCAGCTCAGACATTCGAGTCCCTGAGATAGAATATTTTCAGACCCGGCAGTTGCGCATAACAAGTGAGGAGGATGTTCCGGTGGAACTTGACGGCGAGCTGGCCGGAAATTGTCCGGTTATGTTTCAAATCCAGGAGAAAGCGCTCCGCGTTTTGGCGCCTCTCCCCTCTGCGTAATCAACCGCGCTGCGCCAACTAGTCTTTCGGCCAGATTCGCGTGATGTTCCGCGCGATGGATCGCGTCAATTCTTGGATTCGAGAAAAAGCGGCGGCATCGCTCAATCCGCCGCAGGTCGAAACCACTCTCGTTCAACTTAGTGAAAAGTGGCCGGCAACTGCCCCGCGCCTCGTCGATGTCGTCGAACAATTTCCGTTGGGCGAAGCCGCCCTGATTCATCTTCTCGCAGTGTCCAGCATTTGCGCGACGCGGCTGATGCGGAATCCCGAAACTCTTCTTTGGCTTCACAACCCTGAGGTGTGTCTCGCGGTTCGTGGCTATGCAGAAATGTTGAATGAGCTTCACAATCTGGCTGGCGGCTCCGTGTCGAACCAGAGTTTTGAGGCGCTTCGTTTCTGGAAAGGCCGTGAGATGACGCGCGTCGCGATTCGCGAGCTTGCGAAGGTGGCGCCACTGGAGGAAACAACGGGGGAGCTTTCGCAGATCGCAGAAATTTGCATCCGATGCGTCTTCGAATATTGGGACGCGGAATTCCGCCGGCGCTACGGTTCTCCCAAGGCGGAATTCGCTATTCTCGCACTGGGCAAGCTCGGAGGTGGCGAGTTGAATCACAGCTCCGACGTCGATCTTCTCTTTCTCTACAGCGACGAAGGCCAGCTCACGCCGCATCTTTCCTATCACGAGTTTTTCAACCGGCTGGGAAACAAAATTCTCGAAACATTTTCGACCCCTCATCCGGTAGGTTCGCTGTTTCGGGTGGATTTGCGGCTCCGTCCAGAAGGTTCGGCCGGACCGCTCGCGCGGTCGCTCGACAGTATGGAAAATTATTACGCTGGTTTCGGCGAAACCTGGGAGCGCCTCGCGCTGATCAAGGCGCGCGGAGTCGGTGGCAGCCGCGAGCTGGCTTACGAATTCCTACGGCAACATCAGCCTTTTATCTATCCCAGGAGCGCCACGCCCGATTTGCTCGACGAGATCGCCAATATCAAGCGGCGCATTGAGCGCGACGTGGTGGGACCCGACAAACTCGAGCGCGACGTCAAACTTGGCATTGGCGGCATTCGCGAGATCGAATTCATCGTGCAGGCGCTCCAGCTCATTCACGGTGCACGTCATCCTTTCCTCCAGGAACCAGGCATGCTCAAAGCGCTACGCGCACTCCGTCAATTGGATCTCCTTCCGCGCGATGAAGTGCTGACACTCGACAACGCATACCGGTTTCTCCGGCGCGTTGAGCATCGTTTGCAGATAGAGGCCGAGCAGCAGACCCATACCGTTCCGCACGAACCGGAGGCTTTGCGCCGCGTCGCACTCAGTCTTCGCTTTTCGTCCGCAGAAGATCTAACCGCGACACTTCAAGAAAGGATGCGTGCTGTTCGCCCGATTTTTCAACGGATCATCTCCGAAACCGCTGTTGAGCCAGCTGCAGTTGGCTTGGAAATCTTTAGTGACCAAAAGCGCGCGGCCAAGGCACTTGCGGATCTCGCGCAAGGCCCCACAAGTTTCCACATTGCGCCGCGCACGCGCCAAATATTTCGCAAGCTGCGTCCGGTTTTACTCGGGTGGCTAACGAAGGCGGCGGACCCGGATGCAACCCTCAATCAATTTGTTCGCTTCGTTGAAGCCTACGGCTTGCGCAGTTTGCTCTTCGAGCTGCTCGTGACAAATCCTCGATTGCTCGAGTTGCTGGTAAAAACCTTTGATGCCAGCCGGTTCGCCAGCGACCTCCTGATTCGTCGGCCGCAGCTTCTCGAAGACATCACGCGGGACCGAACATTTTCTGAGTCGCGATCGACCGCGGAAAATCTACGGCGGCTCGATTCGTTAGGCGCGAATGCGAGCAATCTCGATCCAATACGCGCATATCGACACAGACAGCTGTTGCGCATTGTTTTGCGCGACGCGCTCGGCCTGGCCAAACCTGGGGCGATCTTTACTGAGCTTTCCGATCTGGCCGAAGCCTGCCTCCTCTTTGCGGGCAAGCTTCTTGGCCGCGAGCAATTGACCATCATTGCTCTCGGGAAATTTGGCGGGCGCGAGATCAGCTATGGCGCGGATCTGGATGTCTTATTTGTCGGCGACGACATTCGCGCCGCGCAAAATCTGGTTGTCACGATGGCACAGCCGACTGCCGAGGGAAATATTTGGGTGCTTGATGCAAGGCTGCGTCCTGAGGGAGAAAAAGGCCCGCTTGTCTGCTCTCTCGAGACTTACCAATCGTATTACGCGGCCCGTGCTCAACCTTGGGAGTTACAGGCGCTAACTCGGGCACGGGCTGTTACCGGGCCGCTGCAAAGCGAGTTTATCGAGATGGCAAAACGCGCCTGGCGCGACGCCGGTCAACATGTCGATCTTCGAGCAAGAATCGACAACATGCTCGAGCGGATTCGGCGCGACCGCGGCAGCGGATCTGATTTCATGGATTTCAAAACGGGAGCAGGCGGGATCATCGAAGCGGAATTTCTGGTTCAGGCACTGCAAATGCGAGAAAATATATGGGAGCCAAATTGGGAGCGCGCCGTCGATCGGTTGCGTGAGAGCGGATGTCTGGCCGATTCAGAAGTCGTCACACTTAAAGAAGCGTACGCATTCCTGCGCCGTTGCGAATCTGTGCTGCGACGCTT
>VBQC01000295.1:0-2317 GCA_005887825.1 Verrucomicrobiota bacterium
CAGTCAGCGCAAGTGCGGCTTTAACATTTTCCGCGAGCAATTTCGCGGTGCTGCGGCAAGGCAATCTGTCTTCCAGGTGAAGGATGCGCTCAATTTTGCAACGGCGAACTGACTTTGAGCAATCCACCCACCAAAAGCCCGCCTTTTACCGCTTGCGCTAAGTCTTTGGCCGGGCCTCTTCCCCAATAATGAAAAAACATGATACGCGGTTCTTCCTGCGTCATGTGTTGGTGGATGGCGACAATGTTGATCTTCTCCGTGAGCAGCGATCTTAAGACCGGTTGGAGTTCATCTTCCGTCACAGCGAAATCTCCATCGACAATCGCGTTTGCATCCGTTCCGGCAAACGCGGCCCATGTGTTCACGCCCATTTCCTTGTCGATGTTGACGCCGTGCATTTTCGCCGGCCGGCCGATGGTAAATTTGACCATTCCGTCCTTCGACTCGCCTCGCACGCCAAAGATTTCGTTAAGAGGCGCAGCGGTAATCGAATTTTTTTCCGGCAACGATGGTTGCCCAACGGCCGAAAACGATTCCGCTGGTTTTGCGTCTTTACCCCGGATTGCCTTCGTCGTGTCGTAAACTTTTTTAACCGCGCTCGCTAACTTTTCAACAGTGCCTTCGCCTTCGATGTGCATGAAATAAACTTTTGGTTGATCAAAGAAGAAATGATTATGCAGCGCGGTAACGCTGAGCCCGTTGTCGAGCGCAGCTGACATCGCAGAGTTCACCTCGTCTTCAAAGAGAACGGTGTCGCCCATCACCATTGCCTCGGTATGCGCGGCTTTTGTGAATGCTGCCCAAGTTCCCAGACCCATGAAAGGTGGCATGGTCCATCCATCGACAACGACCTTCACGTCGTCGCGAGGAAAAGTGACTTTATAAACACCTTCCTTGTCGTTGAGCTTGCCTTTGAGCCCGGTCAACTCGTCGATCTTCGCAGTATCGAGCGCAGCCGATGCGATGTCGATGTTGGCGCAACAAAGCGCGAGACCGAACAATAGCGTTCTCATTTTAGCGTTGCTAGTTCCACCCCGAACATCATCGGGGCAGAACCGCAACATCCTCGCTTAGTACTTGTCGCCTTTTTCTTTGTGCTCCTTGCTCTCGTCGTGTTTGCTCAGGACTTTGCCATTCGCATTTATTTCGACGCCCACTTGTTTGCCGTTTTTGGCGATGACGGCTTCGAAGTTGGCGCCTTCTTTTTCCCAGCGGACAATCGTTCCGCCTTTGGCCTCCGCCTGGGCAGCTTGCTGCACCGCGGCCGGAACGTCGGTGCTGCTGATCGCTTGCTCTTCGTGTTCTTTTTCCTTCGCTTGCGCGGCCACGCTGAACACGAGGCCCGCGCTCACTGCCACGGCTGTGATTAGGTTTTTCGTTTTCATCATAGTTCCTTGGTTAACCTCCTGAGTTGATTGTTGTATCGTCTTTCGTGTACCAAATGAAGGGCGGATGTAATTGCAAATACAATTTGCAATACATATTTCATTGCCCAGCATGAGACGTGATGAAGGCGACCTCGTGGCTTCTGCTTCTGTTCAGCCTCCCGACCAACCGCAAAACCGAGCGCGTTGCAGTTTGGCGACGGCTAAGAAAAATGGGAGCGGTTCCGATCAAAACCTCGACATACCTGCTCCCTGACGAACCACCGCAGTATGAGCAATTCCAATGGCTCGCTCAGCAGATTCGCGATTACGGTGGCGATTCCACATTGGTCCGAGCGCAAGGAATTGAGGGTCTGACCAGAGATGAGATTGTTTCGCTTTTCAATGCCGCGCGCGACAAGGAATATGCCGAATTAAGGAAGGCACTGCAGAATTTTATTTCGCGCCGCAAAAGAACAGATGCCGAGTTCGTCGCAGTCGAGTTGGAGCGGTTGACGAAACAATTCCGCGAGCTTCGAGAGATTGATTTTTTCGACAGCGCGCGCGGGCATGAAGTCGCGATGTTGCTTCGCCGGGCTGAGGGACCCCAGCGCATGCGAAAACTCCAAATCCTGGACGTGAAGCAATATCGCGGGAAAACGTGGCTGACGCGCCCTCGGCCCGAGATCGACCGAGTCGGATCCGCGTGGCTGATTTCGAAGTTCATTGATCCGAAAGCAAAATTCGTCTTCGCCTCAACCGCTCAAAGTGTTCCAGACGCAATTCCGTTCGACATGCTGGACGCGGAATTCTCCCACCATGGCAACAACTGCACCTTCGAGACGCTCAGTAAGCGTTTTGCCATCGCTGATAAAGCTGTCGTAAACATTGGCGAAATGATCCATGACGCCGATTTGGACGACGCGAGATTTCAGCGCGTGGAAGGCGTGGGG
>VBQC01000295.1:2385-2898 GCA_005887825.1 Verrucomicrobiota bacterium
ATGAAAGCGAACTCCTTACAAGAAAGAACAAGAGAGCTATCGCGCCAGGGGCAGCCTCCTGCATTTCGAGAAGCATTCCGCTTTTGGCTCAAGCTCGGCTTCATCTCATTTGGCGGACCGAGTGGCCAGATCGCCATGATGCATGCGGAATTGGTCGAGAAAAAACGCTGGATCGACAGCGCACGCTTTCTGCACGCCTTGAACTTCTGCATGTTGCTTCCCGGCCCGGAAGCGATCCAGCTTGCGATTTACATCGGGTGGCTCTGGCATCGCACCTGGGGCGGCATCGCCGCCGGCGCGCTTTTCGTCATTCCATCAATCTTCATTCTCTGGGCATTGAGTTACATTTATGTCGCATTCGGTCACGTCGCGTGGATCGCCGCCATTTTCTACGGATTGAAGCCAGCCGTGCTTGCGATTGTGGCCGTGGCAGTCATTCGTATCGGTACAAGAGCCCTGCGGAAAAGTACAATGTGGGTGATCGCGGGCGCGGCCTTCATCGCGATTTATTTT
>VBQC01000184.1 GCA_005887825.1 Verrucomicrobiota bacterium
AACGCAGTGTAGCCGTTGGCTGCAGTGCCTGGTTAGGCCGGGTTTGAGCCGGTATACGGTCGTAAATTCCAGTGTTTTAGCTCGATGATTGGGGATTCGTATTTTACCATAAAGGTATGCCTCGCATCTTCCTCTTACCGGATCAGCGATACGTTGAGGCTTCCGATTTAGAGACTGTCCTCTCCGCATCTCTGCGGGTGGGTATTCCTATTACGAATGAATGCCGTGGGAACGCGCGATGTTCAACGTGCCGTGTGCTCGTCCTCAATGGTTTGGGTTACTGTTCTCCACGCAGCGAGAAAGAACGGGCGCTTGCCGAGCAACTACACTTCAGCGACAGAGTTCGTCTCGCGTGCCAGACGACTATCACAGGTAACGTGACAATGCGACGGCTCATTCTCGACGCAGAGGACGCCGGACTCACCGACCAAAGGAAGGAGGCAACAGCGCACGGGTTGGTGGGCGAGGAGCGGCAGATCGCAATTCTCTTTGTCGATGTGCGGGATTCAACGAGCTTTGCTGAATCGGTTCCCCCCTTCGATGTGATTCATATACTCAGGCGCTTCTATCATCACATGGACAAAGCTGTAATGGATAACGGCGGCCACATCGCCTGCTATACAGGTGACGGATTAATGGCGCTTTTTGGTATTGAATCGTCAGAATGCGCGCCCCTCCAAGCAGTGCGGACCGGCCTTGATATGCTCCATTCCGTCAAACGGAATATACAGCCGTATGTGAAGAGATTGTTCCAATGCCCTTTCAGAATTGGCGTGGGCGCACATTTCGGCGAAGCGGTCGTTGGCATGGTGGGAGGCGGCCTACAAGAGCGTGTCACTGCGCTTGGAGATGCCGTAAACATTGCGAGCCGCATTGAGCGGGCAAATAAGCAAGCCAGAACCCAGTTTCTGGTGTCAGAGGCTCTACTCCGTGAAGTGAAGGGGCAGGTTAGAGTGGGGAAATCCCTTAACGTGAAACTACCCGGTAAAACTGGCAAATATGCCCTCCACGAGGTTGTCGGTATCCGAACGGCGCACGGCAAGCAACGGGCGGGCGCGGGGTCACCGGCCTAACGAGAACAAGATCAGCCGCGGCTCCGGCAGGCGCAAGTGGCAGCCGATTTCGGCACACTGGCTGAGGTCAACATGAAATCATAGCGCAGTAGAGCCGTTTGCTGCAGCGCCTTGCTAGGCCTCATTATTGGTCTGGCCCAGTTTCGACCATCTTTTCTATTTCCTGATTATGTTTATCGTTGGCTTCTTTGATGTGATGTACGCTCTTCCTGAGTTTTGTTCCATCGTATCCAACGAGATCTGCGGCCTGCAGAGGCTTTGTGTTTTCATGTAATTCAGTTTTGCTTTGAGAATTGGGATTTGTGGCAGCGGTTTTCTTCTGACATCCCGATGAAAGCAAAATCGTCGAGAACATGATTGCGCCGAACCTTAAGGAAAGCATGGTTTTCATGGGCCTAACGAAGCGGAGATGAGCTGCGGCCGCCGGGAGAGCGAGTCGCGCGCAGTGAAAGCGCTGTAGTCATCTCAAAAGTTTAATCGCAAAGCTGCCCGCCGCCAGCTTTATCGACTGGTTCGATCGGTGGTATGAAAATGCCATCGTCAAAAGCCGGATTGCGCCTCGTTAGATCTCTCGCGCTGCGCCTGCTCCTGCCATCGCTCAGCGTTCACACCCATCACGAGCAGCCATAACATTAAGCACACTTCCGCAACGATGCCGAGCAGCTCGATATATGGAGACAGCTGGTCCGCCAGCGGCGCATACAGAAATGTCAGCCAGCCCAAACCGGCGAGCACCATCAACGCACCCAGAAAGCGCGGCAGGAAGATCGACCCCAAGATGAGGCAGCCGATCAGCAGGCAATACACCGCGAAAAAGACCAGGGCAACGCTTCCGACCTGATCATTCAATTTCAGAAACAGCAGCGCCAAGGCCGACAACTGCTCAGGCTTGAATCCGGCGACTGCCTGTCCGCCTCGCAGCACCAGCAACGGAAAAAGTTGAAAGGCGCTGCCGCCCGCTTGAATCGCGCATCCAACAAGTCCGAAAAACGCCGCACTAATGAAACAGTGCGGTTCACCGGCTTGAACAAGTGATAGAGGAGGGCAGTCAGAGCGACATAGAATCCGGTCTCGACCAGGCCGGCTGCAATGCCCAATCGGAACCAAGACTCGTGTGTCAGGATATGGCTCGCCGTGGCCGCTGCATCATTCTGGACGAGGCCCTTAAGCAAGATGTCGCTAAGTATCGACGTCAGAAAGAAGATTAAGTAAACGACACCGATGATCCTCGCATGGCCTTTTGTCATTGGATCTAACGAGACGGACCTCAGCTACGGCTGGCGGGAGCGATCTTTGCTTTACTCTCAACTATCATCTCTCAACCTCAACTTTCCCAGTACAACGGTCAGCGGTTGGCTCCAGCGCATTGTCAGGCGGCGTTCGGGGTCTGCTCCTGGCTCATGGCATTTGGAATTCTTTCCAGCGTCTCTCTTGCTCTTCCGGCGGCACGTCCTCTACGTGCGTGGCAACCCACCAGATGTTTCCACAAGGGTCCTTGACCCCGCCATACCGTTCTCCAGAGGGCAAGGTCATGATTGGAAAGACGGAGATTCCACCGGAATTCAATGCTGTCTGATACACGGCGTCGCTATCGGTAACATACAGGTAAATCGAGGTTGGCATCGGCCCGAACTGCGCGCTCGCGTCGGCCAGCATCAGCATGGAATCTCCGACTCGCATCGTGGCATGCATAATCGAGCCATCTGGCCGCTCTGCGCGGTAAGTCACCTTGCCACCAAAGGCTGCAGAGATGAACTCGATCAACCGGGGAGCGCCCTCGGCGAATAGATACGGTGTAATGGCGTGGAATCCGTCGGGAATTGGTTCGGTGGGCATTTGAATGTGCAGGTTTGATTTTGGTGGTGAACGATTAGCGGCCTAAGGAGATCAAGATCAGCCACCCGCCTCAGGCGGACGGAACCGAGCTCTGGAACTCTCAACCATCATCTCTCAACCCTCAACTCTCTTAGTACAGCGGCCAGTAGTTGGCTGCGGCGATTCATTAGATCGTGCGAGTTGCCATAACTCAGCGTGTCTGTCCAAATCGCTTCCAAAGAGCGACGCAAAACAGTCCCGCGCCGATAAGAACAAAGGTCGATGCAACTCGGGTTGGATCGATCGGCTGCCCCGCGAACCTATCAGTGACAAGAATGCGGGTCGGATCGCCGGTAAGGAAGACATACAGAGCCAAAGTCCAGAAAGTGATCGCACCGGCAATGTAGCCGCCAATCGGTGCTTTAGATTTCGGCATGCTGACATCACCATCTAGCGAAAACAAGATCAGCCACGGCTCCGGCAGGCGCATGTGGCAGCCGATTTCGGCACACTGGCTGAGATCGACATGAAATCATAGCGCAGTAGAGCCGTTTGCTGCAGCGCCTTGCTAGGCCTCATTATTAGTCTGGCCCAGTTTCGACCGTCTTTTTTATTTCCTGATTATGTTTATCGTTGGCCTCTCTGATATGATCTACGCTCTTCCTGAGTTTTGTTCCATCGTATCCAACGAGATCTGCGGCCTGCAGAGGCTTTGTGTTTTCATCTAATTCAGTTTTGCTTTGAGAATCGGGATTTGTAGCAGCGGTTTTCTTCTGACATCCCGATGAAAGCAAAATCGTCGAGACAGTGATTGCGACGAGCCTTAAGGGAAGCATGGTTTTCATCGACCCAACGAGAACAAGATCAGCTACCGCTGGCGAAAAGCGAGCTAAATTGCAATGGAAGTGATGAAGTCACGGCAAGCTCGGCAGCAGAGCGGCCAGCGCGTCAGCTGCATCGCCTGGTTAGGCCATGTTAGAAGGTCTCGAACCATCGCTTATCGACCGATACCTCCTCGACGATCTTCTCCCGAACCGTCACGCCGAGTCTGAATGTTTTGAGCATCTTCACTAAGTCGTCGCCATCTATCAAGTCGAGAGGAGGCGCCCCGTCTCGGAGCGCCTCCTGCCGAGCATCGCGCGTAAAAGAACCAGTGGTAATAAAAATGCCTTTGTCAGCGCGCCCAACCATCGCGCCACGAAAGTCTCGGATGAGTGGCGACGAAATACTGTCTCGGTAGCGCTTGCATTGGAAGTGAACGTGAAATGAAATGATCTGGCCAAGCTTCACTACGCCGCGGCCATCGATGCCACCGTCGCCGCTGCGACCAGTGATTTCGACCTGGATGAACCCTGACTCGCGTAGAAGCCGCTGACAGAGCCGCTCGAAGCTTTCCGCTGGCATGCCCTTGATTGCCTCAAGCGCGTCGTCCTCCCACGTGAGCTCCTCGCTTGCGAGGAGCTCTTCTGACTCGTCTTCACTAGCAAGTGTCTCTTCGCGGTTACGCGCGACTACGAAACGCTTGACTTCATCCGGATCGACCTTGTCGGTCTGCTGGCCTTTGGGGGTGAGCGACCAAACGCCCCTCGAGGAGTTGTCGACCAGGCCGAATTTCTTCAGGTAGGTGCGTGCCCAAGCTAAGTTGTAACTCAGCCGCGTCCGATTGCCTTTGTGGATGGTGGTGACGTCCTCTTCGGAGAGCTGGAGGAGCGAGGCTACTCGATCCTCCAGCTCGGCTACTGACGCCGAGCTGCCAAGCTCGCGCAATGCCCGCAACAGCGGGTTGAACAGCTCGTCATATTTCGGAACTGACATGGCGCGTGAGTGGCCTAACGAGACGGAGCTGAGCCATCGCTGGCGGGGGCGAGCGTGGCAAACATCGAGAACTGTTTCATAAAATCAAACGTGGACATTACAACGGCCAGCGGTTGGCTCCAGCGATTGGTTAGGCATTTGGTGTGACTGCTTATTGTCGCGTAGTCTGGGACGAGTAATGGTTGGCAACCAACCGCCAGCGCCCTTGCTGCTTTACCCAACACCCTGGTAAAGCGAGTGTCGCGGGGGACAGTTTGGCCCTTGTCTTGCCCATTCATTATTGAGCGGCCAGTCTCCACAGCCGTGTTTCCATAGACGCGCACTTGAACGTCATCGGTAATGATAGATTGAAATTTCAAATCACCTGACGTGAAATCTAAAATCACCTGCGGCTTGGTTCTCACTCTGCCACTTGGCCCTACGCCTATGAAATCAGCAGCGTAGATGCGATCAAGGGCCGTCGCATCAGCATGAATCTGTGCTTGAATGCGTTCGTTATCCAGTTTCCTGATGACCTCCTCGACACTTGTTTGGTGACTGCCCCTCGCGCTCTGCTTTTGCCCTTCGCCCATAGGGGCCACTGTAAGGACGAGGACAGCTATAAAGAGTGCTCGTCCCATGTAGAGTTCTCCATAAGCCTAACTAGAAATAGACGAAACAAGGTTTCGTCTATTTCGGCTCTTATCCAGGGAATCCTCCGGATAAAAGGAATGCATGGCGTATACGCTTTTACCGCGAATACAATTCGACGATGAGTTGTTCGTTGACGATCGGCTGCATCTCTTCGCGTGATGGGATGTGCGCGACTTTGCCGCTGAGCGCGTCGCGATCGGCGGTCAGCCAATCGGGCACTGGAGCGATCTGGGTCAGGTCGAGATTACGGAGAACGAGCTGGCGCGACTTCGGTTTGTCTTTGATCGTGATCTCGTCGCCCGCTTTCACGTTGTAGGAAGCAATGTTTACAGAGCGGCCGTTCACCAGCACATGGCCATGCGACACCAGTTGCCGGGCGGCACTGCGCGTGTTGGCCAAGCCAAGGCGATAGACAACGTTGTCCAGTCGCGTTTCCAGAAGTTGAAGAAGCGTTTCGCCGGTCACACCGCGCTTGCGCAGCGCGTTCTGGAAAATGCGCCGGAATTGCCGCTCGAGAAGTCCATATTGATAACGCAGTTTCTGTTTCTCTCCGAGCGCGATCGCGTACTCGGACTGCTTCCGCCGGGAACCTCTGGGGCCGTGCATGCCCGGAGGATAGTTCTTGCGTTCCAAAGATTTGGAGGGGCCGAAGAGCGGCACGCCATAGCGCCGGCTGACTTTCGTTTTTGGTCCGGTGTATCTGCCCATGGTTAACGAGGAAGGTTAAAAACGTTACAAGGGTTACAAAGGTTACAATGTCGGAAGAGGCATGGATGAGAAGGCTGCGTGAGTATCATGGATTTACTGATTTTACTTTTGTAACTTTGTAACTTTTTTAACAATCTTGGTCAGACGCGGCGCTGTTTTGGCGGGCGACAGCCGTTATGCGGCACGGGAGTAACGTCGCGAATAACAGTGAGATCGAGCCCGATTGCCTGTAAGGCTCGCACCGCCGATTCACGTCCTGCTCCCGGCCCTTTTACCAAGACTTCCACTTCTTTTAGCCCATGGCCCATCGCCTGCCGGGATGCATCCTGCGCGACCATCTGCGCTGCGTAGGCCGTGCTTTTGCGCGAACCTTTAAAGCCGACTTTGCCGGCACTCGACCAGCCAATCACGTTGCCTTTCCCGTCGGTGATCGTCACGATCGTGTTGTTAAATGTCGAAAGAACATGCGCGATGCCTGAATGAACATTCTTGCTGCCTTTGGCTTTAACGATCTTCTGCTTCCCGACCACGTCGGCCGAAAGCGAAAGGTTCTCCGGAGCGGCTGCGGCAGGGGCTGGCTCTTCGCTCTTTTTCCTGGCAGACTTTTTGACCGGCTTAACGGCGGGTCGAGCCTCGGGAGCTGCCGGTTTGTCTCCTGCATCCGGGGAAACCGCGGCAGGTGCGTTCTCTTCGGCGGTTGTTGCTACAGTCTCGCCCTCGGTCGGAGCGGCTACTGGTGCCGGCTTCTCGGTTTTCGGTTCTTCCGGACTTGCGCTGGATGGGTCGTTTGATTCAGCCATTTTGATTAGTCGCTAAACTTTTCCGGCTTTGGCTTCGGGGTTACGAACGACGCCGACGGTTTTGCGCGGGCCTTTGCGTGTCCGGGCATTTGTCGATGTACGCTGGCCGCGCACGGGCAAACCTTTCCGGTGGCGGATGCCACGGTAACAATTGATTGCCTGCAAGCGTTTTAAATTGCCTTGCACGTCGCGGCGCAGATCCCCCTCGATCTTGAGCTTGTTGTTCGTGATCGCGTGAATGATTTCGTTCAACTGCTGCGGAGTAAGATTCTTCGCGCGCAAGTTCGGATCGATGTTTGTTTGCTCGAGAATGCGCTTGGCCGTGCTCAAGCCGATTCCGTAAATGTAGGCGAGGGACGCCTCGATGCGTTTGTCCGCTGGAATTTCAACTCCGAGTAATCTGGGCATGGGAGAATGTTAAAAAAGTTACAAGGGTTACAAGGTTAAATCGCTAAATCGTTAAACAAAATCATCCCTGCCGCTGTTTATGGCGCGGGTTCTTGCAGATCACGCGCACCACGTTCTTGCGCTTCACGATCTTGCAACTCGCACAAAGTCTTTTTACCGAGGGTCGTACTTTCATAATCCGCGAAATGGGAAACGCCGAGGGGCCTCCGCGTTGTCACTTATGGCGATAGGTAATTCGCCCTTTCGACAAATCGTAGGGTGAAACTTCTAGCATAACTTTGTCGCCTGGCAAGATCCGAATGAAGTGCAACCGCATTTTCCCGGAAATATGTGCGAGCACGCGGTGGCCATTCGCCAGCTCAACCCGAAACATGGTATTGGGCAGCAATTCGACGACCGTGCCTTCTACTTCAATTGCGTCTTTGCGCGCCATGTCAGGATTTCCGGCTCATCCCTTGTAATCAGCACGGTGTGCTCGAAATGGGCCGAGGGCATTCCGTCCGCCGTGCGCACCGTCCACCCATCGTCGAGCAATTTCACTTCGGACGCGCCGATATTAATCATCGGCTCGATTGCCAGCGTCATGCCCGCTTTTAACTTTGGCCCGCTGCCGCGCTTGCCGTAATTGGGAATTTGCGGTTCCTCGTGCATTTTTCGCCCCACCCCGTGCCCAACAAATTCGCGCACCACTGAAAAACCGGAGCGCCGTGCTTCATCTTCAATTTCCGCGCAAATGTCGCCGACGCGGCGGCCTTCGCAGGCGACGCCGATTGCGCGCGCGAGCGCATTTTCCGTCACGCGCAGCAACTGGTCTGTCCGTTCGTCAATAATTCCAACGGGCACGGTGGTGGCGTTATCGCCTACCCAACCATCCTGAATGACGCCGATGTCGAGTTTCACGATTTCGCCATATTGAATGCGCCGCTGGCTGCCGATGCCATGGACGACTTCGTCGTTAAGCGAAATGCAAATGTTCCCTGGAAAAACGCGATGCCCGAGCCGATAACCGAGAAACGCGCTTTTCACCTGCGCCTCGCTCATGAAGTCGGCAGCCGCTTCATCCACCTCTCTGGTGGTAATCCCCGGGCGGATCAGCTCTCTAACCCGGTCGAGAATATCGCTCGCCGACCGGCACGATTGCCGCATTTTCTCGATCTCTTTCGGGCTCTTGATCGGGATCATGCCGGCGCTTTGCCTTCGATCAGGCGCGAGATATCGCTGAAGACCGTCTCGCGATCGCGGTTTCCGTCAATTCGATGCAAGATCGATATCTTGCCGTAAAAGGTAGCGAGCGGCTGGGTCTTCGTTTCGAATTCAGAAAGTCGCGTTTGCAGCACTCTCAAATCATCATCGTTACGGCGCACTAACGGCCCATCGCAATACGGACAGACGGGACGTTCCGCGAATTTCGCGCTCTTGACGCTGGTGGTGAAACCGCATTCGCCGCATTGGAGACGGCTTGTAATACGGTCACGCACAGTCTGTTCAGATACTTCAAGCCAAATCGCCAGATCGAGAGCGGTGCGCAGCCGCGCCAGAATCGACATCAAACTTTCCGCCTGTGGCAATGTTCGGGGAAAACCATCAAAGACGAATCCGTGACCGCCGTGCAAGCGAAGCCAGTCTTCGATCAGTCCAACGATGATTTTATCCGAGACCAGCCCACCGAGCTGGAGCACTTCGGCGGTCTCCTGCCCCAGAGGCGTCCCAAGGTCCTTTTCACGGCGTAAAATCGCGCCCGGCGAAGTGACGGGAATACCGAATTGGCGCGTAATCATTTCCGCCTGGGTGCCTTTGCCGGAACCGGGCGCGCCGAGAAGAACGAGTCGTCTTTTCACTCTAGGAGACGAAAAAATCGACAGCAACGCGGCATGGCTGAATTTTTCAACAGGCTCCTATCGGCCGTAAAGGAAAAAAGCGACCCCGGCAATAACGAGCACGGCGATGCCGACATAAAGCCACATAAGCGTGCCGCTCGCCGCCGCTTCGCCGCGACTGTAGGACGCGCGATCAAATGATCGACCGCGGATACGGCCCTTGCGCAAAAAGCCATCGTAATGCCGTTGAATCAAATGCGTCTCCACCTGGCGCATGGTATCGAGCATAACGCCGACAATGATCAATAGACTCGTGCCTCCGAAAAATTGCGCGGTGATCGTTGGGACGTTCAGTCCCTGGCTCATAAGGCTGGGCAGAACCGCGATCAAAGTAAGAAAAATCGCGCCGGAAAACGTGAGTCGCGTCATGGTGAAATCGAGAAAATCCGCAGTTGGTTTTCCGGGTCGGACTCCAGGAATGTAACCACCGTATTTCTTCAGGTCGTCCGCGATTTGGGCTGGTTGGAACTGCGTGGCAACCCAAAAATAACTGAAGAAAAAAATCATTGCCCCGAGAGCGACATAATGGGGCCAGCCGGTGGAAAGCTCGCTGGCGATCCGATTCGCAGTGGGACTGTTCTTAAAACCGTAGCTAACGATAGTGGCCGGAAAGAGAAGCAGCGCCCAGGCGAAGATGATTGGCATTACCCCGGCGTAATTCACTTTCAAAGGCATGTACTGCGTCTGGCCGCCGTACATTTTGCGACCAACTACGCGCTTGGCATACTGCACGGTGATCTTCCGCACGCCTTGCGTAATCGTGATCACCGCCGCGATGACTATGATCAGGAACAACACTAACAACACCAAGACCATTGGATTCACCTGGCTCGAGCCGGTCTGCGCCGAAGGCACAAAGGTCTTCCACGCTTGCGCCAACGCAGCGGGCAGACGCGCGACAATGCCAATGGTGATGATCAGCGAGATTCCGTTACCAATCCCGCGCTCGGTAATCTGATCGCCGAGCCACATCAAGAAAAGTGTGCCGGTCGTCAAGGAAATCACCGTCACGATTCGAAATGTCCAGCCAAGATCTTCGACCAGCGGAACTCCGAGGTTCCTGATTACGTCAGTGATTCCCGGCAGCATCGTATGATACGATTCGGGATGCTGAAATGATAATGCCAGCAGATAAGCTTGGAAAATGCACAGGCCGACCGTCGCGTAACGTGTTAACTGCATGATCTTCTGCCGGCCACCATCTTCGCGCGCCATCCTCCCAAGCTGCGGAATCACCGCGGTGAGCAACTGCATCATGATCGATGCGCTGATGTAAGGCATAATGCCCAGAGAAAAGACCGCGCAGTTTTCCAACGCTCCGCCGCTGAACAAATTGAAGAGCGCTGCGATACCGCCTCCAGTGCGCTGGCTCAAGGAAGTGTTGAACCATGCCTGCAGGACACCCTGGTTGACGCCCGGAGTCGTGATCGCTGCGCCTAAACGCACAATCACAATCACTGCCAGCGTAAACAAAATGCGCCGGCGCAATTCCGGTATCTTAACCGTGTTTAGAAACGCCGAAACCATTCGCTAAACTTGGAACATCACGCGCCGGGAAGCTAGCTCTCCCGCGGTGTTTTCTTTTTTGGCGATTTCGCCCTGGCTGCAGGTTTGCTTGTCGATCTTCTCTTCGGGGCTGCCGGAGCTTCCTGCGACGCAAGCCCGCCATCGTCATGCGAGGCTGTTGCCGATGACCTTCGCCCGTCGCGCAACGCGATGGATCCACCGGCCTTCTCGATTTTTCCCCGGGCACTCGCGCTGACTTTATCGGCTTCAACCGTCAGACCGTGCTTCAATTCACCGCCGCCAAGAATTTTGATCCCAGCGAAATGGCCACGTATCAGGTTCGATTCCCGCAGCAATTGCTCGTTTACAACGGTACCGGCCTTGAATGCATTGAGGTCGTCAAGATTCACAATCGCATAGTGCTTGTGAAACGCCGCGTTGTTAAACCCACGCTTCGGCAATCGTCGGATCAGAGGCATTTGCCCGCCTTCGAACCCGAGCCGAATACTGCCCCCGGAGCGCGCTTTTTGTCCTTTATGGCCTTTGCCGCTGGTCTTTCCGTGCCCCGAACTTTCACCGCAACCGAGGCGCTTGACGCGATGTTGCGAACCGTGGCGTGGGCGTAAATTATGAAGACGCATCATGTTGTTTCGCCCTTTCCGTCACTGGACCGGATGCCGCGCACTTTGAAAATTTCGTCGCGCCGACGAAGCGATCGCAACGCGGCGATCGTCGCCTTCACGACGTTCGCGTGATTACTTGAGCCTAACGACTTGGCCAGCACGTCGCGAATGCCAGCCGCTTCAGCCACCGCGCGCACACCGCCACCGGCAATGACGCCCGTTCCCGGTGATGCCGGGCGCAACAGCACGCGCGCTCCATCATATTGGCCGATCACTTCGTGCGGGATCGTATTTTCGCGTAAAGAAACTTTTTCCATCGACTTGCGCGCCGCCTCGGAAGCTTTCCGAATGGCTTCCGAAACTTCGTTCGCCTTGCCAAATCCGCAGCCGACTTTCCCATCGTGATCTCCGGCCACGATCAACGCGCTGAAGCTAAAGCGCCGCCCGCCCTTGACCACCTTCGCGCAGCGATTGATGAAAACGACTTTCTCGGTCGTATCCCCC